>CAZTVO010000021.1:0-15408 GCA_964617075.1 uncultured Jutongia sp. | reverse complement strand
AACATAAAAAAATCATATCTGAGAGGCTTTCAAAGTAAAATCCGCTTCTTTTATAAACGCAAGGTCTGCATGTTTTTTGGTGCAGGCCTTTGTAATTGGCATTGTTTAGGATATTCGTTTTAATAACCAGGACGGCTGGTAAGAGGGATTTATTATGCTTAAAAAATTAAAAATCAGATGCGCTGCGGCGGTTGCCGCGTGCGCGTTTTTTTTGTGCGCGGGAGGATGCGGCAAAGCAGACGGTTTATATGACGACGGCAATAAGTTTATGGATGAAGAAAATTATAAAAAAGCTGCCGCGTGTTTTAAAGACGCAATAGGGCAAAATCCTGAAAATGCCGAGTACTATATCGCCTATGGCATGGCCCTGAATGGACTTGGGCGATATGACGAGGCTGTCAAGTCTTTTGACGCGGCTTATCAGGATGTTGAAAACGCGATTTCAAAAGAAAACAATAAGAAAATGTATTTTGGAAAGGCTGCGGCTTATTATGGCCTTAGCGAGTACGACAAGGCGCTTGAGGCGTGCGACGCCGCGCTTGCGATCGACGACGCAAAGCATTTGGACGACGGTCTTAACCGTATGAAGGCCGTTATATGTCGTATTACGGGCGACTTTGACTCCGCCGTGGGCATTTATGGAAAATTGATTGAAAAAAACGATGATGATGTCGATTCCCATATAGCAAGAGGAGAAATCTATGAACAGAATTCGGATTATGAAAAGGCCAAAAACGATTATCTGGCGGCCGTTAAAATAGATGAAAAGAACTGCGACGCGTATTTTTTGCTTTATGAGGTATATAAAAAGCAGGGCGATGAAAAAAACGCCGACGGCGTCTTGAATAAAATTCTTGAAATTAAGAGCGCGGACGCGATGCAAAAGGGAAGAGCCTATTATTATAAAGGCGATTATGAAAACGCCCTTGCCCAGCTTGACAAGTCGTATGAAGACGGCGAGGCCGACGCTCTTTATTACAGCGGTCTAGTTGAAATGGCGGAAAAAGATTTTTCGGCCGCGTTGGAAAAATTTAAAAATTATACAGGCTCCGGCACGAAACTGCTGTCTGACACGTATAACCAGATGGCCGGGTGCTGCATAGAGCTTGGCGATTTTGACGCCGCGATGAAATGGATCGAGGAGGGGCTTGGCGCGCGGACGTCGCCTGACGCGGAGCGGGCGCTTATGAAAAACAAAGTGGTTTTATATGAACGCATGGGCAGGTATAGAAATGCCAGAAGGGATGCTAGAAGCTATATTAAGAAATTCCCGGATGATGACGAAATGAAAAAAGAGCTTGCGTTTATCAATTCGCGCGTAAAAACCATGACGCTGGGGAAAAAAGCTGATTCAGAGAAGAAATAAAGGGATTTTTTTATGGAAGAAAAAACATACGATAATGCCCAAAAAAAAGAAAAAATCATTTTAATCGCGGTGTCCTCTTATGACGACGGCGACGCGGACGCGTCGCTTGACGAGCTTGAACAGCTTGCGCGCACCGCCGGTGCCGAAGTCGTCGCGAAAGCCGTTCAAAACAGGGAAAAGCCGCATCCGGGCACATATATAGGAAAAGGCAAGGTAATGGAGGTGCGCGGGCTTATAGACAAGTTTGGCGCGAACGCCGTTGCGTGCGACGACGAACTGACGCCGGCGCAGTACAACAATTTGTCTGAAGAATTAAACGTCAAGGTCATAGACAGGACAGTCATGATACTTGACATATTTGCGAAAAGGGCCTCAACAAGCGAGGGAAAGCTGCAGGTGGAGCTGGCGCAGCTAAAATACAGGGCGTCGCATCTTGTGGGCGGCAGAAGCGGGCTTTCCCGCATGGGCGGCGGAATAGGCGCGAGAGGCCCCGGCGAACAAAAGCTTGAGACGGATCGCCGCCTTATAAAAGAGCGCGCCGCGAGGCTTCAAAAGGAGCTTGAGGACGTGAGGCGCACGCGAACGCTAATGAGAAAGAAAAGACAGGAAAATCCAACGCCTATTGTAGCAATAGTTGGGTATACGAATGCCGGCAAGTCAACCCTTTTGAACAGGCTTACCAATGCCGGCGCGTTGTCGGAGGACAAGCTTTTTGCCACGCTTGACCCACTACGAGGAAAATGGAGCTTAAAAGCGGCGAGGAAATTTTATTTTCCGATACCGTAGGATTTATACGCAAGCTTCCGCATCATCTTATTCAGGCTTTCGCGAGCACTTTAGAAGAGGTGAAATACGCGGATATAATATTGCATGTCGTCGACTGCTCAAATCCTGATATGGATTCGCAGATGTTTGTAGTTTACGATGTTTTGAAGCGGCTTGAAGTTGGAGACAAAGCCGTCGTAACCGCGTTTAACAAAGCGGATCTGCATAAGGACGACGCGGCCTTAAAGGATTTGAACGCGGACAGGACCGTAAAGATTTCGGCAAAATACGGGGACGGCATTGAAGAAATGATTGACATGTTGGAAGAAGTCATAAAGGAACGCAGGAAGGTTCTCGAGAAGACGTTTGGATACGACGAGGCGTCTAAGGTGGCCGCCGTCAGAAAATACGGCAGAATAATTGAGGAAAAATATCGAAGCGACGGCATTTACATAAGGGCATATGTTCCAAAAGAGTACGAATACATGTTTTAGCAGGGATTTTATATGAGTCCGCGATGCCAGCGAAAGTATCTTCGGCACGTCGCTTAAATGGGGGAAAATCATTTGATAAAAAATATAGGTTTTGCGGTATCCGCCGCGGCGATTTTTTTTGTGGCCGTTCTTTCTTTTTCCGCCTCTGCCGATGCAAAGGTGGCTGTGTATGTACGAAACGACAAGGGCGAGGTAATAGAGAATGGAAGAGGAAAGCTTGTGGGTACACATGGCAGCGGCAGGCTCCATATTGGAAAATATGTGACGGGAATCGACGACAGCTCCTACAGCGGCATTGAGGGGGATATTACGAGCGTTTCCGTGTCAAAGGACAACAAATATTTTGTCGCGTTAGACGGCGTACTGTACAACAAAAAGATGACGAATATTTAAAATCGGCGGATGGCGTCCTTTATGACGGAATTGATAAAATATCCTGGGCTTAAGGGAGGGAGCTATTATGTACCAGATTCGGTGTCGTCCATTAGGGAAGACGCGTTTGTCGACTGCGAAAAGCTAAAGGAGCTTAATTTGGGAGGCGGCATAACAGAATTTCCACTAGACGGTTTGGAGGGGTGCGTGCGTTTGGAAACGCTGCGCCTTTCCAAAGATCTGGTGTCGGTTGGCGAAGCATTTTATGGATGCGATCTTTTTAGCCTAAAGGAAATAATGCTTCCGGATGAAAATAAAAATTTTGGCATGTACGACGGAGCACTGTATTCCGGAGACTATAAAACGCTTATTCTTGCTCCGATAAAGAAAGAAAAGCTGACGCTGCATGAGGATGTAGAAAAACTAAACGATGGCATTCTTTGGTGGAACGAATTTAAAAGTACGTCAATTTCAGAAGATAATGAACATTTTACGTCCTATAAAGGAGTTTTATACGACAAGCAGATAAAAAATGTAAAGATATTTCCCGGAGCCCTTGTACACGCAATTTTAAGGGGAGGGGAAGGAACGGACGTTGAAGACGTCTACATGCCGTCCACTATGGAAGGCGTTTTTGTAGACTGGAGCGACATGGAAACACGGTTTTATGGATACGATAACGTTGGAAGATATGCAAACTACGTGGACGATTTCGAAAAAATAGAAAATGTAATGTCATATTTGAGGGGAAATGGATATGTTTATAAATCTAGAGGAAAGGTTCCTAAAAAGGTAAAGATTGTTTCCTCCGATTTAAGTAAAACCAAGAAAAAAAGGATGTGGAGGGTAAAAATAGCGTGGCAGCCTGTAAAAGGAGCCGATGGTTACGAGGTGCTTACGGATCTGCGCAAACCAATAAAAAAAATAAAAGGCGCCGCCAGGACGTCGATTCAGATAAATACCAGGGCGGTTTGTTGAGAGTGACGCGTAAGGGACGCGAAAAAATAAGAGGCGGTTATGGAAAAAGTTAAAATGAGAGAAGGCCGCGCGGCCTTCTCTCATAATCATAAAGCATATCCAGCCGCGAAAATTATCCCATCACGACAGTAACGTTGTATTCTTCTTTTCCCTTTTCGTACGGGATGACGGTTTCGCCCGCGTACTCCTTGCCGTCGACTATAAGCTTTTTGACGCCTTTTTCAACTTTTGACGGATTTTCAACCGTTATGTGGTACGTTCCCTCACGGTATTTTCTTGTAATATTAAATTTCTCGCCCATTTCGGACGGCACGCACGGATCTACGCTAAGTCCGTTTAAAGTAGCCTTTACGCCAAGGATATACTGGGAGACGTTTACGAACGTCCACGCGGCGGTGCCGGTGAGCCAGCTGTTTTTTGCCTGTCCGAAGAAGTGGGCGTCTTTGCCGGCAATCATCTGAGAGTACACATACGGCTCTGTGCAATGTATTTCGCTTATGTCCTCAATGTAGGCGGGGCACGTCCTCTTATAGATCTCAAATGCCCTGTTTCCGCGTCCGATAACAGTCTCCGCGCATGAGATCCAAGGATTGTTGTGACAGAATATGCCCGCGTTTTCCTTGTATCCAGGCGGGTAAGAGGTTATTTCCCCGAGTTCAAGGTGGTATTTTGTGTACGGCGGCTGCAAAAGCACGATACCGTATTTTGTATCCAGCTTTTCCTTAACGGAGTCAAGGGCTGTTTTTGCTTCGCCGCTTTCTACGCCTATGCCGGCAAGCACGCAAAATCCCTGAGGCTCGATGTAGATTTTTCCTTCATCGCATTCATCCGAACCTACTTTTTTGCCATTGGCGTCATACGCGCGTATGAACCATTTGCCGTCCCAACCGTCCTTAAGCACGGCCGCGGTCATATCGTCCACTTCTTTTCTCGCGCGGGCGGCTTCCGCCGCGTCGCCGACAAATTCGCACAGATTTGCGTATTCGGAGCCATACTTTACAAACATGCCCGCGATAAAGACCGATTCGGCGACAGGACCCTCGCTAGGGCCAAACGTCTGGAAGGATTCCCCCGGATTTTTGGAAAAGCAGTTCAGGTTAAGGCAGTCGTTCCAGTCCGCGCGCCCAATAAGCGGCAGGCCATGCGGGCCTTTATGGTTTACTATGTAGTCAAACGAGCGTTTCAAGTGTTCCATAAGCGGAGCGGCTTTTTCGGCGTCGTTGTCGAACGGAACCGCCTCGTCAAGTATGGAGACGTCGCCGGTTTCGCATATATACGCGGACGTGCAGGCTATGAGCCAAAGAGGATCGTCGTTGAATCCCGTTCCTATGTCGGCGTTTCCCATCTTTGTGAGAGGCTGATACTGGTGATAGGCGCTTCCATCCTCAAACTGGGTCGAAGCTATGTCGATTATTCTCTCTCTCGCGCGCTCAGGAATAAGATGCACGAATCCAAGAAGATCCTGACAGGAATCGCGAAATCCCATGCCGCGCCCGATGCCCGATTCGTAATATGACGCGGAGCGCGACATATTGAAAGTCACCATGCACTGGTACTGGTTCCAAATGTTTACCATGCGGTCAAGCTTCTCTTCTCCGGACTTGACGTTAAATTTGGAGAGCAGTCCGTCCCAAAGCGCCCTCAGTTCGTCAAACGCGGCATCTACCTGTTCGTCGGTCTTATATTTGGCGAGAAGCTTTTTTGCGGGTTCTTTGTTTATGACGTCTGGCGCGGCAAATTTCCGGTCCTCCGGATTTTCGCAATATCCCAGCACAAAGACAAAGCTTTTCGTTTCTCCCGGAGCCAGCGTGACGTTTATCTGGTGGGAGCCGATAGGGCTCCATCCGCTTGCTATCGAGTTATGGGCGCGTCCTTCCATAACCGCCTGCGGCTCGTTAAGGCCGCGGTACGCTCCTAAAAATTCGTCACGGCTTGTGTCAAATCCATCGATGTCGGCGTTTACGGAATATACGGCGTAGTGGTTTCGCCTTTCGCGGTATTCGGTTTTGTGGTAGATAGAGGAGCCTTCGACCTCCACTTCCCCGATATTTAGATTCCTCTGGAAATTAGTCATGTCGTCCATTGCGTTCCAGAGGCAGAACTCGATGTAGGAGAAGAAGGTGAATGATTTCTCCCGGTCGGTTTTGTTTGTAAATTTAATCTGGTTGATTTCGCAGTCGTCATTTACGGGTACGAAAGCGAGCAGGGAGGCTTCAAGCCCGTTTTTGGAAGATGTGAACCGGCTGTAGCCCATGCCGTGGCGGCATTCGTATGAATCCAAGTCGGCTCTGACAGGCTGCCACGCCGGATTCCATACGTCGTCGTTTTCTTTAACGTAGTAGTAGCGTCCCCCCTCGTCGTTAGGGATGTTGTTGTAGCGGTAGCGCGTCAGCCGCATAAGCTTGGCGTCCTTATAGAAACTGTATCCGCCGCACGTATTTGAAATAAGCGAAAAAAAACTGGTGCTTCCCAGATAATTGATCCAGGGAAGCGGCGTTTTTGGCGTAGTTATCACATATTCTTTGTTTGCGTCGTCAAAATAACCGAATTTCATATCAGTCCCCATTTCTGCGCCGCTTTTTTCCGGCGTACTGCCTGTATCGGGCGGCGCGCGGACACAGGCCTTATGCAAAAAACATCCGCGCGGTTTTTACCGCCGCGCGTTTACGCCTTATTTTTATCATAGAGAAATTATATCCTAATTCAAATTTAAAAGCAACACAGAACACAAAGAAAAAATACAGCAAAAATGTGCTAAAAAATACAGTAATATTTATCAAACGGAATGTATAAAGCGGCCGGAAGCCTATTCTTTTGAAACGAGATCGCAGACAAGTTGATATATATGCCTGATCTGGGTATCGTTAAGCCGCTTGAAGACGTCTTCGCGCTTTTCTTCGGGGAAGGAATTTTGAATTGAGGCGTCAAAAAAATCTTTTGGCGTTATGCCCATGTACTCGCATATGTAAAAAAAGGAGTCCATCGACGGATAGCTTTTGCCCGACTCTATCAGATTTATGTAATTTTTATTCTGTCCAAGCGCGAGGCTCATTTCGCGCGCGCTTACGTTTTTGCTCTCCCTAAGTTTGGCAAGCCTCAATCCGAATGTTTTTTTGTCGTTGATGAAAGCTTCATTGGCGTATTTCATGATGGTCTCCATTTCTTAGCTTTTTAGTCGTTTCATATGGCAAAACGGCCGCTTTTGCCACATGAAAAATTTTATCAGCCGTGCGCGTGTAAAGCGCAATAACGTATATGGAAAAAAATAAAATAGCCATATTATGTATAGCGGACGGGCTGTTAGGGTGCAATAGACAGGCAACAAAAAAATACAAGGACCCCCTTCTGTATGACTTATTAGAATAGCTAAAAACAAACATCAAAAGCAGAAGGAAAATCCTTGCATGGGAATGATACCACAATTGAAACGTCACCGTCAACGAATGGTCAAGCACTGTCCCCGGCCCGCGCTTGACATATAATCCGGCATAGGTTAGTTTATAAATCGAACCGTCCGGGAGGCGCGGCCTGCCCCGTTTCCCGACAGAGTTTGCGCTCTTGTCATTGAGAGATGTAGTGTAAATTTATGCTGTGACGGTGGTTTGCAGGCCGTGGATAACGCCGATTTGGGCTGTTGTTAAGGGAGGATATTTTTATCATGAAAAAGGCAGATAAAGGGATTGTGCCATGCCTTGCCGTTATGCTTGGTTTCATATTTGTTGCTTTTGGGACCGGAGGCTGTCCCGCGGAAGCCAAAGCGGAAAAAAGCTATGCCGCGCCGGCCCTAATGACCGCGCCCGCACGCAGTTATGTTGAGGACAACCGAAACGCGCAGGACTACAAAGTGTGGGGAAACGTCGTAGAAAATTATATAACGGAAACGGAAAATGGCTATATGCGTGTGGCCGCCAGTTATGATGGCAAAGTTCATGTGGAGTACTATGACGCGGCGTTCCAGCTTTTATCCGTGGAAACGATCACGAAAGAGCTGGAGCTGTTCGGCGGTTTTTACGCTGGGGCGGATGCCTATTATCTGGTGTTTGGACAGGAGAATTTAAACGAGGATGATAGCAGGGAAGTGTTTAGGATAGTCAAATATGATAAAAAATGGAATCGGCTCGGCGCCGCGTCGCTTTACGGGGCCAATACGGTGGTTCCATTCTATTCGGGATCCCTTCGCATGGCGGAATACGGCGGATTTTTGTACATTCGGACTTGTCATGAAATGTATGCTTCCGATGACGGTTTAAATCATCAGGCAAACGTTATGATTCAGGTAGATGAGGCTTCGATGCAGGCGGTGGACTCTTATACGGATATCTTTAATGCTGACGTCGGATACGTAAGCCACTCCTTCAACCAGTTTATCCTCGTGGATGATGCCGCCAATCTGGTCGGTTTGGATCACGGGGACGCATACCCCCGTTCCGTTGTTCTCGGCACTTATACAAACAAGGCTGGCGAAGGTTCCTTTTGCACTTCTTACGACTGTTACAGAAATGTCGACTTATTTGACTTCCCTGGCGAAATTGGAGAAAATGAGACTGGCGCCTCGGTTGGCGGATTTGAATATTCTGATACCAGTTATTTGACGGCGCTTTCATCCGTCGATTGGAATGAATCGGATGATTATAGCGCCGCCCGCAACATTTATATACTTGCAACGGATCGCGGCAACATAAATTCCACAAAGACGATCAAACTGACAAATTACCCGTCAGACGGCAAGAGAGGCGCCTCGACGCCGCAGTTGGTAAAAATTAACAACAAATCCTTCCTTCTGCTCTGGACGGGTGAGGACGATGCAAAAGTGTCCTACACATATCTGGACGAATCCGGAAACCGGGTCAGCGATATTTATACCGCGGACGGCCATCTCTCGGACTGCAAGCCTATTGTCGCGAACGGAGAGGCTGTGTGGTACGCCTGCACTGGCGGACACATAGTTTTTTATACCATAGATCAAAACGGGCAATTTAAGATAGAGAACCGCAGGACGCTTTCTTCCGGAAATGTCAAGGCATCGCTGTCAGGAGTCCCTTGTACGTATACCGGTAAACGATGCAAGCCGCGTGTTGCCGTAATGGATGGAGCGGAAAGGCTGGAAGAAGACGGCGATTACAGGGTAGTGTATAAAAATAATAAGAATGTAGGGACAGCGACCGCGTTGATTTCAGGCATGGATCTTTATACCGGAACGATTAAGCTGACATTTAAGATTGTACCGGAAACGCCTGCAAGTCTTTATGTCAGATACAACTCGTCCGGCACCCTGACGTGCGAATGGTCAAAGTCTGAGAAAGCATCCGGTTACCAGATTCAATATAAGAACGGCAAAAAAAAGAAAATTGTAACTGTACGGTCCGCGTCCGCCAGTCGAAAGGTTATTCGAGGGCTTAAGAACGGACCGTACCAGGTGCGCATTAGGGCGATAAAACAAAAATCCGGAAAGACCTACTGCAGCAGATGGAGCTTCTGGGTTTCGTTAGGATTTTTTTGACGGTTCATCGACCCTTGCCAAAACCCTTTATGGAAGCTGTTGAGTTTTAGCCGCAAATGTGTATAATGTAGATGTGATTTAGGGTGCAGGCGGGGGCTGCCTCAAAATATTTTGTAATGAATGGAACATTTTCCTGTTTGGGGTGATTTTTATGAAGGTGAACGAATCATCGGAAAATTATCTTGAAACGATACTGATTTTAAGTAAAAAGCTGCCCGTGGTGCGTTCCGTCGACATATCAAACGAGCTTGGATTCAAAAAGTCGAGCGTGAGCGTGGCGATGAAAAATCTTAAAGCGAAGGAATACATCACGGTAACGGATGCGGGATTTATATATCTGACGGACGAAGGGAAAAAAATAGCGAATATGATATACGAGCGGCATGAGGTTATCTCAAAGTGGCTTATGTCGCTAGGCGTTGACAGGCAGACGGCTACGGATGACGCCTGCCGCATAGAGCACGTAATTAGCGCGGAAAGTTTTGAAGCCATAAAAAGGCACATAGCTGCGGATGGCGGCGCGTGACAAGTCTGGCGCGCCGTGGATTTTATGAAATGCGCGTCTATTCGGCTTTTCGCAAAATGTCCACTGTATGGGCGCTTGCTCCCAAAAGCTCCGGCCTTTCGCACGTCGCGAGGTGATATTTTATGAAGAGCTTAAAGGTTTCTTCATCCATTTCATTTAGGGCGCGGCGCATATAATTCGCCGCGCCGTCAGCGGCTACCGTTTTTTCCCTTTCCAGTCCGGCGGCGGCCGACAATTTTTTGATATCCTCTATTCTTGAGTAGTCGTACAGATCTTTTTCCCCGCACACGCAGTGAAAGTCGTCGGATATTTTTCCGTTTTTTACGCATTCCAAAGCGTTTTTTTGCTTAAACGCGTATGTGAGCATGGCATATTCATTCATACAGTAGGCGGCGAATATATAGCCGCCTTTTTTTGTCACGCGCTTTGCCTCGCTAAGCGCGCGAAGCTTGTCCTCAAAAGAGAACAGGTGGTACATCGGGCCAAATACAAGCGTCAAATCAAAGACGCCGTCCTCAAATCTTGACAGATTAAGCGCGTTGCCGCTAAAAGCCTTTACGCCGCTTTTTTTAGACTTCAATATGCCCAGATTATACTTTACGGGCTCCACCGCCGTCACGTCGTACCCTTCGTTTGCGAGGCTTATGGAGTACCTGCCGGTGCCCGCTCCGACGTCCAGGATTTTTTTTCCTTTGACGGATCCCAAGTATTCGTGTATATATTTCATGGATGTTATGAATTCTACCTGGCCGTGCCGTCTTGTAAGCCTTTTGTCCTCGCAGAACTTATTGTAGTATTTTTCCAAGTCCGTCATAAAAAAGCCCCTATCCGGCCGCGCCGTCCGCCGCGCCGCCGAAACGCGCGTCTATGTCCTCTACTATGCTTCCGTCTATTTTTCCGTCTTCTGCCATTTCCCGCAATATCGACATAGCCTCCTCGTGGCTGCTGCCGCTTTTATATGGCCTTTCTTCAATAAGCGCCTGATATATGTCAAGGCACGCCAAAAGCCGCTGCTCATGTCCAAGCTCGTCGGCTTTTTTTCCGAAAGGGTAGCCGCTTCCGTCAAGCTTTTCATGATGCGTGCTGGCCCAGTCCGTTATTTCCTCCATGCCCCTTATCGACTTGAGCATAATGTAGCTGGCTTCCGCGTGGTTTTTAATATTGTCGTATTCCTCATCGGTCAGCCTGCCCGGCTTTTCAAGGATGTCGTTTCCGATGACAAGCTTTCCGATGTCGTGCAGGGCGCCGGCCATGTAAAGTTTTGTCTGTTTGTCCTCGTCGCAGCCGTAAAACTTTCCCATTTCCATTGCCTTTTGGGCAATGCCCGTGGAATGTCTGCTCGTAAATTCCGACTTGTAGTCAACTATCTTTGAAAAAATCCTTGAAATGTCCATGAGCTGGCTGTTGCTGCAGTCCCAATAAACGTCGTTGAAGTTGGTAATGATATTTTTTTCCATGCACACATCGCCGATTTGCAGGCTGTCGACGCTGTTAAACGCCTTTAAAAACGCGCCTGTCATTTCGCCGTCAAAAAGCTTTTTTTTGTTTTCGCTTAAGAACCTGCGTATGTTTTTGTATTTTTTTTCATCGACTTCGCTTAGGTCGAACCTGATGTCGACCGCGTCGGCGATGTGAATTATTCTGGCAAAAATAGGGGTTTTGTCGTACGTCATTCCGAAAGGTCCGCTTCCGTCGGCGTTTTCGTGATGGTACAGTATGGCGTCCTTTACGTAAAACGGCATCCTTTTCATATTTTCATCGCCTATCGCGCAGTGTTCGGAAACGGAAAAATGCCTCCCCTTATTCAACTTTTCGTTGTTTACGTTGTACTCGACCTGTATGCATTCCGCCAGCGCGTTGTCGTGCATGAGCGACAATGCCGCAAGATTTACAAGGCTTCTTTCATCAAGCTTTAGATATCTGCCGACTTGCGCCGCGATTGCGGCCACACGCTTGGAGTGGAAGCTTGTGACGCCTATAAGCTCCATTTCTACGCAGTCTATCGCGTATGAAAGCTGGTTGAGCAAATCGTTAAGGCAAATCCTCATCATATCTTTATCCCTCAAATTCATTTATGTCATTTATGCGGAGCGCCAAGGCGGCGCCGCCAGATATAATAATACTACATTTTTAAAATTTTACAAGGTTTAAATTTCAAATTTTTTGTTTTACTAATTTGGTGCGAGAGTGTATAATCAGTTTGGTGCGTTGTTCTTAATAAGTGGCATGCCGGAGCCTGAAAAAATCGGAGGGTGGACGGGGCGGCTTTTGGCATGGGGAAAGGGGCGAGATATGAACACATTGCGAACGAAGACGCTTGTGCCCGTGATTGTGCTGGCGATACTATGCATCGCCAATTCGCTGTGGGGCATAAAATCCGTTTCGGGCCTTAAGTCCGAGAGTCTGTACAATTCTGAGGAAAACGTGGACGCGGTGCATTCGCTTGATACCATGTCAAAGGATTTTCAGACCATGCAGAGGCTTTTGTACGTTTATTTTGTGACCGGAAACGTGGACGCGAAGGAGGAGCTTGCGGGCGATATAGAAGAGATTGTAAAAAATGTCTCAAAAGAGATTGACGGTTATGGAAGAATCGTCTCCACGAAAGACGAAAAGAATGAATACAATCTTTTCAAGGAGAATTTTAATTCGTTAAACGGCATATATTCGGATGTACTCGACCTTTTTGAGCAAGATGAAATAGGTTCCGCCATAGAGCTGGCAAATGCCGATCTTGCCGACGTCGTGTCAAAGACGGAGGACAATATAAACAATCTTATAAAATACAGGCAGGAAAGCATCGCCATGTCCAATAAGGAGCAGAGCGCCAATATAGTCATGATAGCCGTGGCGGTAGTTCTAAGCGTTCTTGCCATAGTGTCTACCGTCGCTAAGATTGTCAATCCCACGCTGCGGGCGACAAAAAAACTTCAGGAAATTGTTGGCGGGCTTGAAGGCGGGGATTCAGACCTGTCGATGCGGATTCCGGTCGAGACGAAGGATGAGGTCGGCAAGCTTGTTGACGGCATAAATAAGTTTATGGACGTTCTTCAAAACGTGATAGCGGGCATGGCGGACAGTTCCGGAAAGCTTAAAAAATCCTTTGACGGGGTTTCTTCCAGCGTTGACTGCGCAAACAGCAGTTCCTGCGACGTATCCGCGGTCATGGAGGAGCTTTCCGCGTCTATGGAAGAGGTTTCCGCCACGCTTGTCGGCATAGACAGGCACGTAAAGGAAGTGGACGAAAGCATTACGGCGTTTACCGAGGCCAGCGGAAGCGTTCTCAATTATTCCGAGAATATGCAGGTACGCGCGGAGGAGCTTGAAAAGGGCGCGGCGGAAAGTCAGGACACGACTGAAACCATGGTAGGCCAGATCATAAGGGATTTGAAGTCCGCGATCGAGCATAGCAAGAGCGTTGAGCAGGTAGAGAGCCTTACAAATGAGATTCTCTCGATTTCCAGCCAGACGAACCTTCTTGCGTTAAATGCATCGATAGAGGCGGCCAGGGCCGGCGAGGCGGGAAAGGGATTCGCGGTCGTCGCCGATGAAATTAGGCAGCTCGCGGACAGCAGCAGGGAGACGGCCAATAACATCCAAAGCATAAACGAGGCCGTCATAGTGGCTGTAAACGAGCTTAGCGACAATTCAAACAGGCTAGTCAACTACATTGATGAAAATATTTTGCCGGATTATAATAATTTCGTTGATTCAGGGCGCAAATACAGCGGCGACGCGTCATACGTAAATGGCGAAATGAGGCATTTTGCCCAAAAAACCGAGGAACTTAAGGAGGTAATTCATCAGCTTACGGAGGCAATCGGCAATATCGCGACAGTCGTGGAAGACAGCGCGAAAAGCATAGAGAGCGCCGCCGAGGGCACAACGGCGCTTGCGGGCGAAGTTCAGAAAATACATACGGATATAGAGGACAGCATGCTAGTCGTCGACAATATGGAGCGGCAATGCACGAAATTTCAAAGGCAGAGTCTTTGATTGGCGCCGTGGTGCCTGAATGAGGTCACCCGCGCAGGAGGAACTTACGATGGACATATTCAACATCTTGACTATGATAGGCGGCCTGTCTTTATTCTTATACGGGATGCATATCATGGGCGACGGCCTTGCAAAGATGTCTGGCGGAAAGCTTGAGGCGGTATTGGAAAAATTTACGTCCAAGACGCTTTACGCGGTTCTTTTGGGCACGGCGATAACCGCTGTGATACAGTCGTCGTCCGCTACTACGGTGATGGTAGTCGGCTTCGTTAATTCAGGCATAATGAATCTGAATCAGGCAACAGGGATAATCATGGGCGCCAATATTGGCACTACGATAACGTCATGGATTCTTAGCCTGACCGGAATAGAGAGCGACAGCTTTTGGATACAGATGCTTAAGCCGTCCTCCTTTTCGCCGATAATAGGCATCGTCGGCGTGTCTTTGCTGATTTTTTCAAAAAAGCAGAAGAAAAAGGACGTAGGCGTAATACTCGCGGGATTTGCCATACTCATGATGGGCATGGATACGATGAGCTCCGCGCTTAAGCCGCTGGCGGATATGCCGGGCTTCTCAAAGATGTTTACGATGTTTAAAAATCCGATTCTTGGCGTTCTTGTGGGAACTGTGATAACAGCCGTGATTCAAAGTTCTTCCGCCTCCGTCGGCATCCTTCAGGCGCTGTGCCTTACAGGAACGGTTCAGTACGCGTCCGCCATACCCATAATAATGGGACAAAACATCGGTACGTGCGTAACGGCCATCATATCGGCCATAGGCGCCGGAAAAAACGCGAAAAGGGCCGCTCTTGTTCATTTTTATTTCAATCTGATAGGAACCGTGCTTTTTATGTCCGTGTTCTATTTGCTGAACGCGATTTTTGATTTTGAAATTATGGGCGAACCCGCGAGCGTCGCTGGCATCGCGGTGATTCATTCAATGTTTAATATTTTAGCGACAGTCTGTCTGCTTCCGTTTAAAAAGGCATTGGTCAGATTGACGGAGCTTACTATACGCGACGGCGACGTGCCCGCTGAGGAAAATGGCCTTGCCCTTCTTGACCAGCGCTTCCTTGAAAAGCCCGCGTTTGCGGCGGCACAGGCAAGGAAGGCGGCAGTTCAGATGGCGGAGGCCTCAAAAGACGCGCTGTTTATGGCCATGGATTTAAGAAGCAGCTATGACGAGGCGTCGGCGAATAGAGTCATGGAGTTAGAGGCTCTGGTAGACAGGTATGAGGATGAGCTGGGAACATATTTGATGAAGATAAGCAACGCCGAGCTCGCGCTTGCGGATTCGCAAATGATCAATCTGGCGCTTCATTGCATCGGAAATTTTGAAAGGATTTCCGATCATGCCGTCAATATAGTGGAAATCGCAAAAAAAGCGCACTCCAAGGACGCGAAATTCTCA
>CAZTVO010000020.1:0-23160 GCA_964617075.1 uncultured Jutongia sp. | reverse complement strand
TTTAAACAGGGTATTCGCGTACGCCAAAAATACGAGGGGAATCTGGGTTTTTGAGCGGAGGCTCTCAACCATTTTAAATATATCATCCGTCGTGCAGCCGGCCGACAGCGCACGAATGTTCGCCTCCTGTATGACGGGGCCTTCCGCTATAGGATCTGAAAACGGTATGCCGATTTCGACGAGCGACGCGCCTCCCCTTTCCATTTCCAGCACAAACTCTTCGGTTTTTTCAAGGCTTGGGTCGCCCGCGGTTATGAATCCGATGAAAGCCTTTTTATTTTCAAAAGCGCCCTTTATTCTATTCATGTAGATCAACCCCCCTATATCTTGCTATGGCGGCTACGTCCTTGTCGCCGCGGCCGGACAGGCAGCATATGATTATTTTGTCCTTGTCCATCTTCGGAGCGATTTTCATAAGATGGGCCACGGCGTGAGAGCTTTCTATCGCCGCGATTATGCCCTCTTCCTTGGCTATAAATTCAAACGCCTCAACGGCTTCCTCGTCGGTTACCGGAACGTAGCTGGCGCGCCCTATGTCCTTTAGATGCGCGTGCTCGGGGCCGACGCCCGGATAGTCTAGGCCCGCTGAAATGGAATACACGGGAGCGATCTGGCCGTACTCGTTCTGGCAAAAGTACGACTTCATGCCGTGAAATATGCCTTCCGTGCCGACCGTCATCGTCGCCGCCGTCTTGTCGGTATCGGTTCCAAGTCCGGCGGCTTCGCAGCCGATAAGCTCTACGTTCTTATCTTTTATAAAATCATAAAAAATTCCCATGGCGTTGCTGCCTCCTCCGACGCATGCCATGACGACGTCGGGCAGCCGCCCTTCCTTTTCTAATATCTGTGCCCTGGCCTCCCTGCCTATGACGCTTTGAAAGTCCCTTACGATCATAGGAAACGGATGGGGCCCCATAACGGAGCCAAGTACGTACAGCGTGTCGTCTACGCGCGTCGTCCACTCCCGCATACATTCGTTGACAGCGTCCTTAAGAGTCATCGTGCCGGTTTCAACGGGATGGACCTTCGCGCCCAAAAGCTCCATCCTGTATACGTTTAGGGCCTGGCGTACGGTATCTTCTTTGCCCATGTATATCTCACACTCAAGGTCAAGAAGCGCCGCCGCCGTCGCCGTTGCGACGCCGTGCTGTCCGGCGCCTGTTTCGGCTATAATCCTTTTTTTGCCCATTTTTTTCGCGAGAAGGGCCTGCCCAAGCACGTTGTTGATTTTGTGGGAGCCGGTATGGTTCAAATCTTCGCGCTTGAAGTAGATTTTAGCCCCGCCCAGATCTCTTGTCATCTTTTCAGCAAAATAAAGAAGGGAGGGCCTGCCCGCGTACTCCCTAAGCAGGGTGTCCAGCTCCTCGTTGAAAGCGGCGTCGTTTTTGTAAAATTCGTACTCCCGCTCAAGCTTTTCTATTTCGTTCATAAGAGTTTCGGGGATGTATTGTCCTCCATGAATGCCGTATCTTCCCTTGCTCATGTTCATACCTCTTTTCTTAGGTGTGCGCTTTTTTAAATTTCCCTCACGGCTTCTACAAGAGCCTTCATTTTTTCAAAATCCTTGCACCTGTCCGTCTCAAGGCTGCTGCTCGCGTCTATCGCGTATGGATTTACGCTTTTTATCGCGTGGGCCACGTTTTTTGGCGAAATGCCGCCAGCCAAAAAAAACGGCCTGTCGATGTCTTTTATAAGCGTCCAGTCAAACGTCTCGCCGCTGCCTCCCACGGAATCGGGAGAGTAAGCGTCCAGGAGCAAAAACTCGCACTCGTAGCCGGCCGCCTTTTTAATGTCGCCGCTACTTTTTATTCTGACCGCCTTGATTACGGGGCAGCCCTTCGCCATGCCTTTAAGCCTTCTAATGTAGGCGTTGTCCTCGTCGCCGTGCAGCTGGACGTAATCTATGATTCCTTTGTTGAACCACTCCGCAACCTCTTTTTCCGGCTGGTTTACGAACACGCCCACACGTCCTATCCTGGCGTCTAGGTGCGCCGTAAGCTCTCCGACGCATCCCGGAGCGGGCCTGCGCCAAAATCCGGGCGCGAGTATAAATCCCGCGAAGTCCGGCAGCAGCTCGTTTGCGTATAAAACGTCTTCCATGCGCCTTAGGCCGCATATTTTTATTTTAGTGTCAGACATCGGTCAATCACGCCCTTTCACACTCCGCGCCCCGCGGACGCCTCAACAAGGCCTCTTAGCGCCTCCACCCTGCCGTCGCCCGCCCGCATTACCGTTTCGCCGATAAGCACGGCGTCAACGCCCGCGTCCGCCAAGCGCCTTACGTCGTCTTTTGTGCTTATTCCGCTTTCGGATACGAAAGCGATTTTTGGAGGAACAAGGTCTCTTAGGCGCAGGCTGTTTTCTATGTCCACGGAAAAAGTTTTTAGGTCGCGGTTGTTTACGCCTATGATTTTCGCTCCGGCGCTTACGGCGCGGCCAATCTCCGTCTCATCGTGTGCCTCCACCAGGGCCGAAAGGCCCAGTTTTTCACAAAGCTCCAAAAAAAGCCCAAGCCTTTCGTCGTCAAGTATGGCGCAGATTAAAAGCAGTGCGTCGGCCCCCATTATTTTTGCCTGGTATATCATATACTCGTCTACGGTAAAGTCCTTGCGAAGTATCGGGATGCCTATCTTGGCCCGCGCGTCTTTCAAATATTTATCCGAACCCAGAAAATAGAAAGGCTCGGTAAGGATCGAAACTGCCGCCGCCCCGCCTTTTTCGTAGTCCTTCGCGATTTCGGCGCACGAAAAATTTTCTTCTATGACGCCTTTGGAAGGCGAGGCCTTTTTGCATTCGCATATGAAAGAGAGGCCTTCGCTTCTTATGGCGGCCTCAAAAGGACGGTTCGTGCCCGCGCCCGCGGCGCATGCCTCTTCCTTTAGCTTTTCAAGCGGAACATTTTCCTTTTCGTCTTCTATGCGCGCCTTTGTTTTTTTTGCTATCTCTTCCAATATGTTCATTAAAAGCCACGCCCTTTCCCGCTAATTCGTCGCCTCAACGAGCTTATCAAGCTTTTCTTTCGCTTTGCCGCTTTCAATAATTTCCCTCGCCTTTTCTATGCCGTCCCGGATGGTCAAATCCTTTGACGCTAGGTATATGCCAGCTCCGGCGTTTAAAAGCACGGCATCCAATTTGGGGCCCTTTTCTCCGTCAAGCACTTTTCGCGCGATGAGGGCGTTTTCTTCGGGCGACCCGCCGACAAGATCGGATTTGTCGCAGCGGCTAAGCCCAAACTGCTCGGGCGCAATTTCATAAGACGTAAATTTGCCATCCCTGTACTCGCACGCCTTCGTAGGCGCGCTCATGGAAATCTCGTCAAGGCAGTCGGTTCCGTAGACTACCAGTATTTTTTTAAGGCCCAGGTTTTTCAGCACATGGCATAAAGGCTCGACAAGCTTTTCATCATAAACGCCCAGAAGCTGCATATTTGCCCTGGCTGGGTTTGAAAGCGGGCCCAGAATGTTAAACAGCGTCCTTATGCCTATTTCTTTTCTGACGGCTCCCACGAATCTCATCGCGGGATGATATTTTTGCGCGAAAAGGAAGCACAGTCCGACGTCGTTTAGGACTTTTTCGGTTTTTGACGGCTCGTTGTCGATTTTGACGCCAAGCGCCTCCAGACAGTCCGCCGTGCCGCATCTGCTCGAGGCGGCGCGGTTGCCGTGCTTTGCGACCCTTATTCCCGCCGCGGCGCATACTATGGCGGACAGCGTCGATATGTTGAACGTATTCGCCCCGTCTCCCCCGGTTCCTACTATCTCGAGGGCGTCGCCGTCGTTTTTAAACGGAGCGCACTTGGAGCGCATGACCTTGGCGGCGGACGTTATTTCGTCTATAGTTTCGCCCTTTATGCTAAGCGCCGTAAGAAACGCCGCTTTTTGCGCGTCGGTCGCCTCCCCCGTCATTATTTCTTCCATTACCTGTTCCATGACGTCGGCGCCCAAATCGTTTCCGCGCGCCAATTCGCCAATAGCTTCTCTTATCATGGATTTTTCTCCTTTCCGCGGCGCATGCCTTGGCATACGGCAAATTATATTTTAAAATCGTCCGACGTCTTTTAAATGCTTAGAAAATTTTTAAGCATTGTAAAACCGTCGGGCGTAAGTATCGATTCCGGATGGAACTGTACGCCGTACACGTCGCAGTCGCGGCGCCTGACGGCCATAAGCTCCCCGTCGTCTGTTTTTGCGGCCGCGACAAGTACGTCTGGCAGCGTATCTTTTAGAGCGACAAGGGAATGGTACCTGGCCGCTTCAATTCTTTTTTCAAGTCCTGCAAAAATTTTGCATGACGTGTCGAGATTTATGACGGATTTTTTTCCATGCATTATTTTTTTTGCGTGGGAGATTACGGCGCCAAACGCCTCGCATATCGCCTGGTGCCCCAGGCATACCCCAAGCACTGGCGTCCTGCCCGCAAAGAAGCGCACGGCGTCCTCGCATATCCCGGCGTCCGCGGGACGTCCGGGGCCGGGAGAGAGTATTATATGCGTGGGGTTAAGCGCCGCTATCTCGTCGACGGACAGCTCGTCGTTTCGCACGACGGTTATGTTGGGATTTATCGAGCCCGCCAGCTGGTAGAGGTTGTAGGAAAAGCTGTCGTAATTGTCTATTATGACTATCATGCTAAATCGCCTCCTGGCCTTTTGTCACCGCGTCCATCACGGCCTTTGCCTTGTTGATGCACTCGCGGTATTCGTTTGCGGGCACGCTGTCGGCTACGATGCCCGCGCCCGACCTTACAAAGACTTTGCCGTTTTTCTTAAATGCGGTTCTTATGGTTATGCAGGTGTCCAGATTTCCGGTAAAGTCGATGTAGCCGATGGCTCCCCCGTAAATGCCGCGCTTGTTGTTTTCAAGCTCGTTGATTATTTCCATTGCCCTAATTTTTGGAGCGCCCGAAAGGGTGCCGGCGGGAAGCACGGCGTCCAGCGCGTCCAGCGCGGTCTTGTCGTTTCTTATGATTCCCTTTACCGTGGAGCTGATGTGCATTATGTGGGAATATTTTAACACGTCCATATAGCGCTCCACTTCCACGGTGCCGAACCGGCTTATTTTGCCTAAATCGTTTCTGCCAAGATCGACGAGCATATTATGTTCGGCAAGCTCCTTTTCGTCAGATAAAAGCCCCCTTGCAAGCTCTTCGTCCTCTTTTTCGTCTTTTCCCCTCGGGCGCGACCCCGCCAAAGGGAAAGTGCGCAGGACGCCGTTATCAAGCTTTACTAAAGTTTCGGGCGAGGCGCCGGCAATTTCTACGTCGTCGCTACAAAAGTAGAACATATACGGCGAAGGATTTATCGTGCGGAGATATCTGTACGCGTTTAAAAGGCTCCCTTCGTAGTCGGCCTCCAAGCGGTTTGAGAGGACTACCTGGAAAATGTCGCCCTCGTATATGTACTTTTTCGCCTTTTCTACCATGGCGCAGTACTCCTCCTCGGTAAAAAGCGGCCTAAAGTCCGAGGATATTTTTCCGGGCACGACGTCGATCGGACGGCCGTGGCGTATCAAATCCGCTATTTCTTCTATCTCTCTTACGCATCTTTTATAGTCCTCATCTAAATTTTGCGCGTCGGCGTTCGCTATGATTACGATTTTTTGGCGCAGATTGTCGAATGCCACGACCTTGTCAAAAAGCATAAGATCCACATCGTTAAAGCCCTCCTGGTCGTCGGCGTCCAGGTTTAGCCTCTTTTCGGCGTATTTTGCGTAGTCGTACGAAAAATATCCCACAAGACCCCCGGTAAACGTAGGCAAAAAATCCAGCTTGGGGCTTTTATAGCGTTCAAGTATTTCCTTTATGCACTTGCCGGGGCTCTCCGATACGGTAACGTCATGCCCGCAGCCCCTGACGCTTACCGTTTTGTTCGCGCAGGATATCTCAAGCTTTGGATTGTATCCCAAAAAAGTATATCTGCCCCACTTTTCGCGGTCGACAACGCTTTCAAACATATAACAGCGGCCGCTTACGCCCTTTAAAATTCTTAAAACCTGCATTGGCGTGGCGATGTCGGACATGATTTCCATGCTTATTGGAACCGACTTGCAGCCGCGCGATAAATTTTTCGCCTCTTCTAAAGTAATCATCAAAACCTCCTGGCCGCGCAAAAATTTGCCATAAAACGTAAAAAAGCCCTGACTATCATTGACAAACAATAGCCAGGGACGGATAAATCGACGGTAGGCCGATGGATGCCGCGGTGCCACCCTGCTTCATGGTTTTACCATGCCCTCATGAAGATACAGACATATCTTTGGCAACTGACGCATGCCCTCGCGTCATGGAATACTAAGGCAAAAAAGCCCGTTGACCATGCCCTCGGTGGCCCATTTAACGAACTGCTGCTACGGGGCTTCCAGCGTCCCCCGCTCTCTGTAAGCGCATTTTTCGTTTTTATCTCCACGTCGACGGTTTAAAAGCGATATTTGACTATATCAAAGTATACGCCTATTATTTGTTTTGTCAAGAAAATTTGGCGCGCCATCCGGCGCGGGAAAGAGGGAGGCTATGAGCGAAGGAGATGCGCGGGATTTTTTTAAGCCGCACAAGGACAGTTCCATAAAAAAGGTAATAGGCGTGGCGAGCGGGAAGGGAGGCGTGGGCAAATCCACTGTCTGCGCGGCGCTTGCCGCAAACTTTCAAAAGAAGGGGCGCCATGCCGCCGTGCTTGACGCGGATATAACGGGGCCGTCAATACCGAAACTGTTCGGGGTTGAAGGGAGGGCCGTCGGCGATGAAAACGGCATATACCCCGCCTTTAGCGAAACAGGAGTTCAGATAATGTCGGTGAATCTGCTTTTGCCGCGCGCCGAGGATCCGGTGCTGTGGAGAGGTCCCGCCATATCGGGAGCCTTAAAGCAGTTTTGGCAGGACGTGGTTTGGACAGACGTAGACTATATGTTTATCGACATGCCGCCGGGAACGGGCGACGTGGCGCTTACCGCGTTCCAGTCGCTGCCCGTGGACGGAATCGTAATAGTGGCATCGCCGCAGGAGCTTGTATCAATGATAGTGGCAAAATCCATAAACATGGCGAAAACGATGAATGTTAAGATTATCGGCCTGATAGAAAACATGAGCTACATGATATGCCCGCACTGCGGCGGGCACATAGACGCGTTTGGTGAAAGCAGGCTTGATGAAACGGCCAAAGCCTGCGGCGTCGCCGCGCTCGATAAGATCGCCATAGACGAAAAGATTGCCTCCGCGTGCGACGCCGGCAGAATAGAGGACGCTCCCATCCGCCTGCCCGCCGCGGCGGCAGCGATAGAAAATATGGAAAAATTCATCCAAAACATATAATTTGTGTGGCGATAATCCATGCGGTATGTTATACTTGGATTAACATTGTAAGGGATGAATGGTGGAGATTATGAGAGCTTCCAAACACAATTTGTCAAAAGTCTTTTACGTCGCGACGTGCATATCCGTGGCGCTTGCCATAGCGTTTGCCGTCAAGTATTTCCGCGACGCCGAAAAGACTTCATGGGAATATATGCGGGAAGAGCAGCAAAACTGCGCCCGCGTTGTCGCGGAGTACCTAAAGGACTTGTATGAAAGCCGCCTTGCCGCGCTGCGCGCGCTCGCCGACGGGATGGAGGACGTCCGCCTTGACGACGCGGGCGCGGTTTCCGAGTACGTAAAGACGCAGGCGGGGCTGTTTGAAGATATATCGCTTTTTAATTCCGACGGCAAAAAGCTGTGCGGAAGCCTAGATCCGGAAAGCGTGGCCTCAAGCGCCGAGTTTGAGAGCGCCCTAGCGGGCGGCGAGGGCATAGCGCGTCTGGATGAGGCCGATGGAATGGGACGTCGCGCGCAGTGCTTTTTCATGCCTGTGCGCGGAGCCGGCAAAGAATCCGTAAAGGCGGTGCTTGCCGCGTCGGTTCTGGAAGAGGAGCTTGGCGAGCGCATCGACAGAATAAACGCGGGCGACGCGGGCGGGGACTCGTGTTCGGCCGTTATAGACGAAGACGGCATGGTGATGTACGCCGGCACGGAATTTCTAAAGCTTATGGAGGGCATGGGGGACGATTATTACACGTATCTTAAAAGGTGCACTATCTTAGGCGGTCCTGACGCCGCATCGATACAGGAGGGCATAGAGGCATCAAGGGAAGTGGCTTTTAAGTACGAATACGAAGGCGGCAGGCATATGGCCGTCAGCATTCCCTTAGGCATAAACGACTGCCATGTGGTGAGCATGTCCATCGGGCGGGCGGCGACGCTTCGCCTAAACGGCATTTCAAAAACGGGCGTCAATCTTTTAGTCATTTTCCTGGCGGATATGGTGCTCATATTCGTCATGCTTTTTTACAACGTGGCAAGCAGGGACAGCGTGAGGAGGCTTTTAAATCACTATCAGGAGTTTAGCAGGCAGGAAGGCGCCGTCCTATTCGAGTATACTTTTTATCCCAAGAAAAAGTTTGAGGTGATAGGCGACTACAGCGCCCTTTTTGGAAAAAAGTTTAAAACACTGATAGGCGACGCCGTCTATGACGTCTACGATTATATACATGAAGACGACCGGTCGAGTAGAGGAAGGCTTCACTCGTTTTTTGACAGCAGCGACAGCTTCTTTACCGCGGAGCTAAGGATTAAGGACGCGGCGGGCAATTTTGTGTGGTACCGCCTCGCGGGCACGATGTACCGCGACGACGCGGGCATGTGCAAAAGGTTTATAGGCAAGCTTACGAACGCGAACAATCAGATATCCATGGAGAAGGCGCTTGTCCAGCAGGCCGAGAATGACATGCTGACGGGCGTTTTGAACAAGAAGACGTTCGAGGCCAAATTCGTTGAACTGTTTAAACAGAAAAACGAGAATAAATACTACATATTTTATATGATAGACTTGGACAATTTCAAGAACGTCAACGACAAGCTGGGCCATATGTACGGCGACAAGGCCATTGCCGATACGGCAAAAGCCTTAAAGAAGATATTCCACAATGACGCGTTTATCGGAAGGCTTGGCGGGGACGAGTTCGCGGTGTGTTCCATATATGAGGCGTTTGACGAGGACAGCCTTATGAAGTTTGTCGTAAAAAACGCGGAAAAGGTCTGCGAGGCGAACAGGCGGGAGTATTCGGACGGAGTTTCTACGGTAAGGATAAGCAGCAGCGTCGGAGTCGTCATCGGCCCAAGGGACGGTGCCAATTTCGAGATTCTTTACAAGAGGGCGGATGAGGCCATGTACAATTCAAAAAATACCGGAAAGAACAAATATACGATTTTTCACCGCTAAGGGCCGGGGTTTTTCCGACATAGACAAAAAATAAGGGAGGATTTGATTGATTATGGAAACGCGGGATCTGCAGTATATGGAGCTTAGGGAGCAGATATGCGACGTGTGCCACAAGATGTGGCAGCTAGGATGGGTCGCGGCAAATGACGGCAACGTGTCGGCAAAGCTTGAGGACGGGACTTTTCTTGCCACGCCTACGGGCATAAGCAAGAGCTTTATCACGCCAGAAAAACTCGTGCATATAGACGATAAGGGAAATGTGCTGGACGGACTTAGTGGATACAGGCCTTCGTCGGAAATAAAGATGCATTTAAAATGCTACGAAAAAAGGCCGGACGTGGGGGCGGCGGTTCACGCGCATCCTCCTACGGCTACCGGATACGCCGTGGCGAACAAGCCTCTTGACGACTATTCAATGATTGAAACTGTAATAGCGATAGGCTCGGTGCCGGTGACTCCGTATGGCACGCCGTCGACGGACGAAGTGCCAAAGGCCATTGAACCGTACCTAGAAGATCACGACGTCATGCTCCTGCAAAACCACGGGGCGCTCGCCGTAGGCTCCGACGTAATCACGGCGTACTACCGAATGGAGACTTTGGAGCTTTTCGCGAAGATAAGCTTAAACGCGCATCTTTTGGGCGGGGCCAAGGAGCTGTCTAAGGAAAACATCGACAGGCTCATCGGGATGCGGGAGAAATACGGCGTCACGGGAAGACATCCGGGATACAGGAAATATTCGTGAATAACGCGCAGAAAAGCGCCCGCATGCAGTTGGAATGCGGGCGCGTTGAAATTGACGGAGGCATATCTTAATGGCTTCAAAAAACGTATTGGCATTTGATTTGGGCGCAAGCGGCGGAAGAGGCATGCTTGCGCGTTTTGACGGAAAGAGGCTGCGGCTTGAGCAGATCCACAGGTTCGAGCATTCATTTAGCATTCTTGGGGGTCACGCGTACTGGGACATACTAAGGCTGATGGATGAGATGAAAAAAGGCCTTAGGCTTTGCGGGCCCGGGCTGTCGGGCGTCGGATTCGACACATGGGGCGTCGACTGCGGATTTATAGACGCGCAGGGCTTCCTTGTCGGCTTACCGCTAAGCTACAGGGACGCCGCGCTTGACGACGGCAACATGCGCCGCGCGCTTTTAGAACTTGGCGGGGAGGAGTACGCGTTTGAGCGGACGGGAATAGCAAGCCTTGCCTACAATACGATTTATAAGCTCTATTACATGAAGGAGCATATGACGTCGCAGCTTAAGGCGGCCGACAAGCTGCTTTTCATGCCGAATCTGATAGAATATCTTTTTTCGGGCGTGGTGCACGCGGAGTATTCCATCGCCTCGACATCGCAGATGTACGACGTAAGGAACAGGCAATGGGCTGTCGACTTCATCGAAAAAGCGGGCATAGACGCCGATATCCTGCCTAAGGTGGACTTTGCAGGAACCGATCTGGGAAAAATAAGGAGCGACGTCGCCAAGGAGACGGGGCAGGAGGGGCTTCGCGTCATATCAGTTCCCGGCCACGACACCGCATGCGCCGCGTCGTCCGTTCCCGCAAAGGAGAAGGAGTTTGCGTTCCTTTCCAGCGGGACGTGGTCGCTTCTTGGAATTACGTCTGAAAAAACGATTGAGGGCGAGGCCGCGGTCAGAAAAAAAATTTCAAACGAAGGCGCGTGGAACGGCGCGTACAGGCCTGTCGTAAATATAATAGGGCTTTGGATATGCCAGGAGCTTAGAAGGAATTTCGCGTCCGAAGGGCGCGAGTACAGCTTCGAGCAGATGAACGCCCTTGCCGCGAAGGCGAAGCCGTTAAGGTGCTTCATACGTCCGGACGACTTTATGCAGCCGGGCAGCTATCCCGAAAAAATAAGAGCGTACTGCAAAAGCACCGGCCAGGAGATTCCCGATGGAGACGGGGAGCTGGTGCGATGCGCGCTTGAAAGCCTCGCGCTCAAGTACCGTCAGACATATGAAGAGTTTAGGCCATATATCGACTGGGAAGAAAAGCTCTACGTAGTGGGCGGCGGCGTTCAAAACGGTCTTTTAAACCAGTTTACGGCAAACGCCTTGAACGTGCCCGTCATAACCGGCGCGAGCGAGGCCACGGCCGCGGGCAACGCCATGGCCCAGCTTAAGGCGCTGGGCGAGTACGAGACGGACGAGGAAAGGTCGGAAATACTTTTGGCTTCCTTTAAGGCCGAAAAGTATTATCCCAAAGACGTTTCCATGTGGCAGGAGGCGTATGGCCGCTTTTTAAAATTATATGAATGATTTGGAGGACATTATGGCTAAAAGCATTAAGAGTATAGACGAATTTAAGACGCCTGACGCGTATTTGCTTGAAAACTGCGAATATATAAAGGAAGTGGACAGCTTCGCGCTTACGCTTCGTCACAAACGCAGCACCGCCAGGGTGCTCGCGCTAAGCAGCGACGACGACAACAAGGTTTTTTGCATAGGCTTTAGAACGCCTCCAAAAGACGACGCCGGCGAGGCCCATATAATTGAGCACAGCGTGCTTTGCGGCTCCAGGAGCTTTCCGGTAAAAGATCCGTTTGTAGAACTTGTGAAAGGCTCGCTAAACACTTTCTTAAACGCCATGACATATCCGGACAAGACGCTGTATCCTGTCGCCAGCTGCAACGACGCGGATTTTAAAAACCTTATGCACGTATACATGGACGCGGTGTTTTATCCAAGCATATGCGAGCATGAGGAAATATTTAAGCAGGAAGGATGGCATTACGAGATTGAGGATGAGGATTCTCCCCTGACGTACAACGGCGTCGTTTACAACGAAATGAAGGGCGTTTTTTCTTCCGAGGCAGAGGCTCTCGAACGCTACATAATGAACGGGCTTTTTCCGGACGGCCCGTACGGGCGCGAATCGGGCGGGGATCCCAAGCACATACCGGAGCTGACGTACGAAAAATATCTGGATTTTTACAGGACGTATTACCATCCGTCCAACAGCTATATATACCTTTACGGCGACATGGACATTGAGGAGCGCTTGATTTGGATGGATGAAAATTATCTAAAGGATTTTTCCGCCATCGATCCCGGTTCGCAAATAGTCGGGCAGCGTCCGTTCGACGAAATGAGAATATATTCAAAAACTTACGCCATCGATAAGGACGAGGACCGCGAAAATAAAACGTGCTACGCGTACGCCGCGGCCGCCGACGCGATGATGGATCAAAAAAAAAGCAAGGCTTTCGACCTTCTTTCCTATGTCCTTGTGGAAATGCCCGGCGCTCCGATAAAGCAGGCGCTGCTTGACGCTGGGATAGGCGCGGACATAGACGGCGGCTTTTCGGGAGGCCTTCTTCAGGGGTATTTTTCCGTTACGGCAAGAAAGGCCCCGGCGGGCAGGCGCGACGAGTTTTACGAAATAATTCATAAAACCCTGGAAAAGACGGCGCGGGAAGGAATAGACAGAAAAGCGCTCAAGGCGGCGATAAACGGCATGGAGTTTAGGGAGAGGGAGGCCGACTACGGATCTTTTCCTAAGGGGCTGTTTTTTTGCCTGCAGGCGATGAACACATGGCTTTACGACGACGCGGATCCGTATTCCGCGCTGCGCTACGATAAGGCCTACAAATTTTTGAGGGACAAGCTTTCCACCGATTATTACGAGGAGCTTGTGAGGGAGTATTTTTTGGACAACGCGCACGCGGCTTTGATTGAGATGAAGCCCGAGCCCGGACTTGCAGAAAAAAACGAGCTGGAGATCGAAAAAAAGCTTGACGCGTACAAGAAAAGCCTATCCAAAGAAGAGATAAGAAAATTAGTCGACGACGCCCGGGCGCTTAGGGCATATCAGGAGGAGGAGTCCTCAAAAGAGGATCTTGAAAAGATACCGACGCTTGGGCGCGGCGACATAGGAAAGAACGCTTTGCCGTACTGCAACGAGGAGATTGATTTAAGCGGCGTAAAGGCGATTCACCATGATTTGGCGACAAGCGGCATCATATACCTAAGCTTTTATTTTGACATATCCGAATTAAAGGAATATATGCCGCAGATATCTTTCTTGTCGACCCTTTTGGGATATATGGACACCGAAAAGTACGGCTACAAGGAATTTGACGTGGAAACGAATTTATACACGGGCGGGATATCCTGCGACGTGGACATATTTCCGCGTTATGGCAAAAAGGACGAATACGAGATAAAGTTCGAGCTGCGCGTCAAGGCCATGGCAGATCGCGTCGGCCGCGCATTGGAGCTTTTGTCGCAGATGGCGCTAAATACTTCTTTTGAGGATGAAAAGCACTTAAAGGAGGTTGTCGCGGAGACAAGGGCCGCGCACCGGATGCGCATTTTTACCGCGGGCAACCGCGCGGCCGCCGCGAGGGTAAACGCCTGCAGCTGTGAAAGCTCCTGGCTTAGCGACCGCTGCACGGGCATAGGGTATTATGACTACCTTGTGCGGCTCGACGAGCATTTTGATGAAGAAAAGGACGGCCTGACAAAGGGCTGCGTGGAGCTTGTAAAGGCAATATTTAAAAAGGAAAAGCTTGTTGTGTCATGCACCGGGTCTAGGGAGGAGCTTAACGCCCTAAGGGAGGAGATGCCGTCATTTTTGGAAGAGCTTGACGCCTTTGAGTCAAAAGATGGAGCGAATGGCGCGGACTTGGGCGGGCTTGACAGATTCGTTCCAAACGTCGGTCATAAAAGAGAGGCTTTTACTACCCCGTCGGAGGTTGACTGCGTCGCCCTCGGGGGCTTGTTTGAGGATCCGGACGCCGTCGACTACGGCGCCTTAAAGGTAGTGCAGCATCTTTTAAATTACGACTACCTTTGGAACGCCGTGCGCGTAAAAGGCGGGGCCTACGGCGTTGGATGCAGTTTTACCAGGGACGGGGAGTGGTGCTTTTCATCCTACAGCGACCCGAATCTTGGCGCCACGCTTGAGACGTATAGGAATGCGGCGGATTATCTAAAAAATTATGACGCAAGCGAGCGGGAGATGACAAAAGCCGTAATAGGCACGATAAGCGGCATGGACGCGCCCCTTACGCCAAGCATGAAGGGAAATCGCTCAATGACGGCCTATTTTATGGATATAGGCTACGACGTGCTCCAAAAAGAAAGGGAAAGCGTCCTTGAATGCGGCGTGGACGACATAAGGAAGGCGGCTGACGCGGTAGGGGGAGCGGCGGATAAAAACAATATATGCGTAATCGGAAGCTCAAAGCTGATAGGGGACGAGGCGGACGCGTTTGATAAGGTAGAAGCCTTGGCGTGAGCGTTGGCCGCGCCGTAAAAAGCCGTCGGAGGAAAACATCTTAATGGAAAAATATAAATCAGGATTTGCCGCCCTAATAGGCAGGCCAAACGTCGGGAAGTCGACGCTTATGAACGCGCTTGTGGGGCAAAAGATTGCGATCACGTCAAACAGGCCGCAGACCACAAGAAACAGGATAAGGGGAATCTGCACGACGCAGGAGGGGCAGATAGTGTTTATAGACACCCCTGGAATGCACAAGGCGAGAAACAAGCTGGGAGAATACATGGTCCTAGCCGCGGAGCGGACTTTAAACGGAGTGGACGCCGTTTTGTGGCTTGTGGAGCCGGACGACCGCGTCGGCGCGGGCGACGCGCACATAGCGCGGCTGATTAAAAACGCGGACGCGCCCGTTTTTCTTGTGATAAATAAAATTGATTCCGTAAAAAAGACGGATATACTAAAATGCATCGACGCGTACTCGGCCTGCGCGGATTTCGCGGAGATAGTGCCGGTTTCGGCGCTAAAAGGCGAAAATCTTTCCGACCTTCTTCAAACGATATTAAACTATCTTCCGGAGGGGCCAAAATATTTTGACGAAGACGAGGCCACCGACCAGCCGGAAAGGGCGATAGCCGCGGAAATGATACGCGAAAAAGCGCTGCGCAATCTTCGGGACGAGGTTCCGCATGGAATCGCCGTCTCAATCGAGGGAATGAAGGAGAGGAAGGGCGGCCGCCTCATGGACATAGACGCGACCATCGTATGTGAAAAGGAGTCGCACAAGGGCATCGTAATAGGCAGGCAGGGCGCCATGCTAAAAAAAATAGGCGTGGAGGCGAGGCGCGACATCGAGGATCTGCTGGGCTGCCAGGTCAATCTAAAACTGTGGGTGAAGGTAAAAAAAGACTGGCGAAACAGCGACTATATGATAAAAAATTTCGGCTATGACGACAGGAGATAGGCGCGCACCGCGCTAGGCAGGCAAATGGGCGAGGCACTTACTCTTACGGGAATGGTTTTGGCTTCATCGCCAATAAAAGAATACGATAAAAGAATCGAGATGCTTACAAGGGAAAGGGGCAGGATATCGGCGTTCGCGCATGGCGCGAAAAGGCCGGGCAGTCCGCTTTCGGCCTGCGCGTCGCCTTTTGTTTTTGGAAAGTTTGAACTGTACGAAGGAAGAAATTCGTACGATTTAAAATCGGCGGCCATAGGAAATTACTTTGAGGAAATTTCAAAAAACTACGAAATGTTTTGCTACGCGTCATATTTTGCCGAAGTTTTAAGGTATTTTTCGAGGGAAAACGTAAGGGCGGACGGCGAGCTTCTTTTGCTCTACGTCTCCTTTCGAGCGCTTGAAGCGGGAAGGGCGCGCCCGCGTCTTATAAAAAGGGTATTCGAGCTGCGCCTCCTCGCGATGCAGGGAGAGGGGATAGAGCTTTTTTCATGCCTTCGATGCGGACGAAAGGACGCGAGGGACGTATATTTTTCCAAAGGAGGCCTTATGTGCTCCGGCTGCGCCGCAAAAGAGGCGGGCCTTAGGGCGGAGGAGCCCGCAAGCCTCGGCGATGGCGCGAAGCGCGCGCTGCAGTACGCCCTGTCGGCGGATCTTTCTAAATTATACGCCTTTGACGTCTCGGACGGCCTTATGGAGGAAATAGACGATTTTATGAAAAAATATCTCGCCAGGTATCTTCCGCACAAATTCAAATCGGCGCAGCTTTTGCCCTAGCGGCAGCACCGCCTTTGGCCCGTTTGGCGGGAATATGACAAATATGGAGGAAATAAAAAATGGACAAGTCAATGGATAAAATAGTCGCCTTGGCGAAGGCGAGGGGCTTTATGTACCCGGGCTCCGAGATATACGGCGGGCTCGCCAACACCTGGGATTATGGAAATATCGGCGTTGAGTTAAAAAACAACGTCAAAAGCGCCTGGTGGCAAAAGTTCGTGCGTCAAAATAAATACAACACGGGGATAGATTCCGCCATTCTCATGAATCCGCGGACGTGGGAGGCGTCGGGTCATCTTGGAAGTTTTTCCGACCCGCTTATGGACTGTCGGGAATGCCATGAGAGGTTTCGCGCCGACAAGCTGATAGAAGATTACATGAACGCGGGCGGCGCTACGCAGGCGGGAAGCGTCGACGGGTGGACGAACGAGCAGATGACGGATTATATAAAAGAAAACGACATTGTCTGTCCGTCCTGCGGAGCGAAAAACTTTACCGACATCCGCCAGTTTAATCTTATGTTTAAGACATTTCAGGGCGTCACCGAGGACGCGAAAAACACGGTCTATCTGCGTCCCGAGACGGCGCAGGGGATTTTTGTGAATTTTAAAAATGTGCAGCGGACTTCCCGCAAAAAAATTCCGTTTGGAATAGCGCAGATCGGCAAATCCTTCCGCAACGAGATCACGCCCGGCAACTTCACCTTCCGCACGAGGGAGTTCGAGCAGATGGAGCTTGAGTTTTTCTGCAGACCGGGGGAGGATCTGGAGTGGTTTTCGTATTGGAAGGACTTTTGCGTCAAGTGGCTTGTGTCTCTTGGCATAAAGGAAGAAGAGATGCGCGTCCGCGACCACGAAAAGGAAGAGCTTTCGTTTTACAGCAGGGCAACGTCCGATATTGAATTTTTGTTCCCGTTCGGATGGGGAGAGCTTTGGGGGATAGCGGACCGCACCGACTACGATCTGACAAGGCATCAGGAAGTTTCCGGGGAGGATATGGGATACTTCGACGACGAAACCGGCGGGAAATATATTCCATATGTTATAGAGCCGTCGCTTGGCACCGACAGGGCCGCTTTGGCGTTTCTTTGCGGCGCGTACGACGAGGAGGAGCTTGACGGCGGCGATTCGCGCACGGTTCTACGCTTCCATCCCGCCATAGCGCCCGTAAAAATCGCTGTTCTGCCGCTTTCCAAAAAGCTGGCGGGCCCCGCCGAAAAGATATACGAAGACTTAAGCGAAAAATACAACTGCGAATATGACGACAGGGGCAATATAGGCAGGCGCTACCGCAGGCAGGACGAAATAGGCACGCCTTTTTGCGTCACCTACGACTTCGATTCGGAAAACGACGGCGCGGCCACGGTGCGCTTCCGCGATTCAATGAGGCAGGAGCGGGTAGACATCGAGGGCTTGGCGAAATATTTTGAGGACAAGTTCGACTTTTGAAAAGGCATTTCCATGTCCGCGCTTTATTGGCGAAAACGCTTGACAAACGCTCATAATGAGGGTATAAATAGTCGTGTAGCCGTTATGGAAATAATGAGATAGGAGGACTTAATCCATGAACAAGACTGAGTTGGTGGCGGCCGTTGCGGAAAAAGCGGAGCTTTCAAAGAAGGATTCGGAGAAATTTTTGAAAGCTTTTATAGACGTCGTGTCAGAGGAGCTGCAAAAAGGCGAGAAGATCCAGCTGGTTGGATTCGGCACTTTTGAGGTGGTCGAGAGGCCGGCCAGGGAAGGCAGGAATCCGCTGACGGGCGAGAAGATGCAAATTAAGGCTTCAAAGGCTCCTAAGTTCAAGGCGGGCAAGGCTTTGAAGGATATTGTCGATAATTGACCGGGCTTTGCGGCGATCGCAAAAAACGTGGGCTGCCCTTGCGGCGGCCGTTTGCCGGCCGCGGGAGGGACGAGTGTGAGGCTTGACAAGTATCTTAAGGTTTCACGGCTGATAAAGCGCCGCACCGTCGCAAGCGACGCGTGCGGCGCCGGCAGGGTGAAGGTGAACGGGCGCGTCGCGAAGGCGTCTTATGACGTTACGCCAGGAGATATAATAGAAATAGGATTTGGCGACAGGCAGGTAAAAGTGGAAGTTGAAAGCGTCGAGGAGACGTATAAGAAGGACGAGGCAAAAGAGATGTATAAGGCGCTGTGACCGCGCCCGCGTGCACGTCCGACAAAGTGAAGGCTGGGGTGGCATATGGCGCGAAAGGCCAGACCGAACAGAAAAAAAAGGATAGGCAGGTATACGGCGATAGGCATCGCCATGCTTTCGGCCGTCCTATGCTTTACGTTTACGTACAGGACCGGTGCGCTGAAAAAAGAGGCGCGCGAATATTTAGTTCAGATTGACGGGCTGAAAGAAGAAAAGAAAAAGGCGCTTGAGAGGAAAAAAGAGCTTGAGGACTACGAGGATTACGTAAAGACGGACGAGTTCGTGGAGGAGACGGCCAGGGAGAAGCTTGGACTGGTATACAAAAACGAGATAATATTTAAGCCTGATGTGAAGGATTGACATGCCGCTTTTTAAAGCGGCATATTTTTTTGCGCGCGGCGCGGTTTGGAGGTCAAATGAAGGGCGGCTTGTATTTTAGGATAAAGGAGTTTGTAACCGAGAACGATTTGATAAAAGAGGGGGACGCCATAGCGGTCGCGCTCTCCGGCGGAGCCGATTCCACATTTTTGCTTTCAGCGCTGTCAATGCTAAAAAAAGAGTGGGGCCTAAAGCTTTTCGCCGTTCACATAAATCACGGAATAAGGGGAGCCGCCGCGGACGAGGACGAGCGCTTCGCTGTGGAATTTGCCTCAAAGCTTGGCTGTGAATGCAGGGTTTTTCGCGGCGACGTGCCCGCCATCGCGAAGGAGAAAAAGATGACGCAGGAGGAGGCGGGCAGAAGCTTTAGGTATGAGTGCCTTGAAAAGGCCAGGGCGGAGTTTGGGTGCGTCTCCATCGCCGTGGCGCATCACCTAGACGATCAGGCCGAGACTGTTTTGTTTCATTTGATAAGGGGGAGCGGCCTTAGGGGGCTTGGAGGAATGAGGCCGCGTACGGGAAAAATCATCCGTCCCCTTTTGTGCGTCAGCCGCCGCGAGATAGAGGAGGCGTTAGATGAAGATGGAATAAAATACTGCCTTGACGCTACGAACGAAGACTGTAAGTACGCGAGGAACGCTATACGAAACAAAGTCATGCCGGACATAGTAAAAAATCTGCAGCCGGAGGCGTCCGCCCACATCGCCCTGACGGCAAAGAGGCTGCGCGAGGCCTACGATTACATATCGGCCGCCGCGCGTGAAAAGTTTGCTAAAGCTGTCGAAATAAAGGACGGAATATGCGCCGTGAGCGCGTCAAATATTATGCGGGAGGATCCGGTTATTCGTCGCGAAATTTTTTTATACATGCTTGAGTATGCCGAGGGAGGACGAAAGGACGTGACGGCACGTCATGTGGAGATGCTTATGGAGCTTGCCTCCTGCGGCGGCTCAAAAAAAATAAATCTGCCGCGGGGCGTCTGCGCGATAAAGGAATACGACCGTATTTACGTGGGAAAAGCAGACGCCTTTCCATCGGAGCGCGAAACGCCTGACGCGCCTGCCGCGCGCGCGGTCAAATGTCCGGGAACCGTTTTTCTTGAACGCGCCGACGGCGGGACGATGGAGGTCTTATTTTGCCTAAAGAGCCTGGGCGAGGCGGCGGGGGCGGCAAAAAATAGCTATGCTAAGCGGTTTGATTATGATAAAATAAAGTCGGCGCCGCAGTTTAGGCGCCCAAGGGAGGGCGACTATATGACGCTGCGGCCGGACGGAGGAAAGAAAAAGCTAAGCAGGCTTTTTATAGACGACAAGGTGCCCGCGGCCGCGCGAAAAAAAATGTGGGTGCTTGCCGAGGCGGACCACGTGCTCTGGGTTCCGGAGCTTGGAAGGTGCAGCGCGCACTATTACGTCGACGAGGGTACAAAAAATGTTCTGACGGCGGAAATAATAAATTAGCCGGCTGGGTTTAAGGGCTAATAGCGGCGGAAAGGTGGAAAATAGTGAAAGAGAAAGTTCACGTCATGATACCGGAAGAGGAAATCATAAAAAGAATCGATGAGATCGCGGCGCAGATAAACGAGGAATACAAGGGCAGGCAGATTCGCCTCATCTGCGTATTGAAGGGCGGCGTTTTTTTTGCCGTCGAGCTTGCGAAAAGGATCTGCATGCCGGTTACGCTCGACTTCATGGCGGCGTCAAGCTACGGCATGGGCACGGAAAGCTCCGGGACGCTTACTATAAAAAAGGATCTGGACGAGGACATATCGGGCCTTGACTGCATAGTGGTGGAGGACGTCGTGGACACGGGAAACACGTTAAGCCTTCTAAAAAAAATGCTTTTGGCGCGCGGCCCCGCGAGCCTGAAAATATGCGTGCTTTTGGATAAGCCTGACAAGAGGGAGGTACCAATAGACGCCGATTACACCGGCTTTTTGATGCCCGACAAATTTTTGGTGGGCTATGGACTAGACTACGCCCAAAAATACCGCAACCTTCCGTATATAGGCGAGCTGGAATTTACTAAGGACTGACTTTAAGCGAAGGAGATAGATCATGAGGAATCAGATAAAAGCGGCGGGAATAGGATTTTACGTCCTTATACTCGCGATCATATTTATCGCGGTATACGCGTCGGGAGCGCTTGGACGCGGCTCCTCAAACGCGTACAACATAAACGCGTTTAGGGACGACGTAAAAAGCGGCAGGATAGCTTCGGCGGACATATTTCCGAATCAGGAAATCCCGACGGGAGAGGTCGGCGCCGTGACCAAGGACGGGGAAAGCATAAGCTTTTTCGTTTCGGACGTAAAAGAGGCGGAGGACATACTTAAAGGAAGCGACGAGCTCGCGGACATATACAGGATGCACGACATCCAAAAGACGTCATGGATAATTACGACGCTCCTGCCGCTGGGCCTCGGAATAATAGCGATATTTTTCCTCTTTTCTTTTTTTTCGGCGCAGTCCGCGGGAGCCGGCGCCAACAACGCGAAAATGATGAATTTTGGCAAAAGCAGGGCGCAGCGCATAGATCCTGGGGATGAAAACGCGAAAAAGTTTGGCGACGTGGCGGGGCTTAAGGAGGAAAAGGAGGAGCTTGAGGAGATAGTTGACTTCCTCGCGAATCCCGAAAAGTACGTCGAGGTCGGGGCAAGGATACCCAAGGGAATACTCCTTGTGGGGCCGCCGGGAACCGGCAAGACGCTTCTTGCCAAAGCCGTGGCGGGCGAGGCGGGAGTGCCGTTTTTTAGCCTCTCCGGCTCCGATTTTGTGGAAATGTTTGTCGGCGTGGGAGCCTCGCGCGTAAGGGATATGTTCGCCGAGGCGAAGAAAAGCGCCCCGTGCATCGTTTTTATCGACGAGATAGACGCCGTCGCGCGCAAGCGCGGCTCGGGACTTGGCGGCGGGCACGACGAGCGCGAGCAGACGCTTAACCAGATGCTTGTCGAGATGGACGGTTTCGGCGTCAACGAGGGCATAATAGTAATGGCCGCGACAAACAGGGTCGACATTTTGGATCCCGCCATTTTGCGGCCCGGCCGTTTTGACCGGAGGGTGACGGTCGGCCGGCCGGACGTAAGGGGCAGGGAGGAGATACTTGACGTCCACGCGAAGGGAAAGCCGCTTGGCGACGACGTGAACTTAAAGGCTGTCGCTAGGACCACGGCGGGCATGACGGGCGCGGATCTTGAAAACCTTCTCAATGAGGCCGCGATCGCCTGCGCGAAGGACGGACGCAAGTTCATAGAGCAGGAGGATATAGACAGATCCTTTATAAAGGTAGGCATTGGAAAAGAGAAAAAGAGCAGGATAATAACGGAAAAGGACAAAAAAATCACGGCCTACCATGAAGCCGGGCACGCGATCCTCTTTCATGTGCTTCCGGACGTCGGGCCGGTGCACATGGTGTCTATAATACCTACGGGGTCGGGAGCCGCCGGGTACACCATGCCCCTGCCCGAGAGGGACGAGATGTTTATGACGAAGGGCAGGATGCTCCAGGACGTCATAGTGAGCCTGGGCGGACGCGTGGCCGAATCGCTGATATTTGACGACGTGACGACCGGGGCCTCGCAGGACATCAAGCAGGCCACCGATACCGCCAAGGCTATGGTCACAAAATACGGCTTTTCCGAAAACGTCGGCATGATAAACTACGCCGACGAGGACGAGGTATTCATTGGCCGCGACTTTGGGCATACGAGCAGGGGATATAGCGAAGACGTGGCGATGACGATAGACCGCGAGGTCAAAAAGATTATGGACGAGTGCTACGCCAAGGCCGAGGAAGTCCTAAAGGACCACATGGAGATACTACACAAATGCGCGAAGCTCCTGCTCGAAAAGGAAAGGATAGACAGATTCGAGTTCGAATCGCTTTTCGCGCCGGCGGCTATAACGGACAAGGCGTCCGAGGCGGGCCGGCAATAGAAATTTTTTTCTAGCAATTTTTGCAAAGCTGTGATATACTTAGTAAGCATCAATTTGCCGGCGGCGAGTTTTTGGCCGCGGGCGCAAAAAAAAATAAGGAGGAGAATAAATGCGTAAAACAATTGAAAAAGCATTGTCGGTGGTTCTTTCCGCTGCAATGGCCCTGACATTGGGCGGCTTTGGATCGCTGACGGGCAATGCGACGGCAGACGCCGCAGAAGGCGAACCGACGTTTACGGCAAACCTTTGGAGTTACGGCACGTTCCAGGATTGGGTTGATGTGCCGGCTGGAACGGTTGACGTGGCAGGAAACGGCGATTATACCGTCACCGGAGAAGCAACTGTAGATATGGACAACCTGTTTGACGGCAGCAACGCGACTACGCTCGTTTTTGGCGATTACGCCGATTTGGAGGCAAAGGGACTTGGCAAAGAGGGCGGCTTTGAAGTCGTTGGCACGAGCATCCAGATAAATGACGGCG
>CAZTVO010000019.1:0-23234 GCA_964617075.1 uncultured Jutongia sp. | reverse complement strand
TTGAAGGAAGATGGCTCAAATGAATTAGAAAAAAGAATATATGGTGAAAACGTTGAGATAGACTATGGAGCCACGCTCGATTTTTTTGAGGGCAGAGGGAAGGACAAGAACCTTCAGACGAAGTACAGCTACGTTTTATTTCAGGACGATGCGCCTGAGGTCGCGATAAAAAGGGATGCCGCCGAGAAGGAGAAGATATGCGCCCTGCTGACGTGGGGCGAGGGGGAGGAGGCGCTCGACATAGGCTGCGGCATCGGGAGGTGGGGCGAGATGCTGCTCGAAAAAGGGCTTAAATACACGGGGGTAGACTACAGCGGAAAGCTTCTTGACATTGCCGCAAAAAATCTCGAAGGATACGGGGAAAGGGCGACGCTCCTTAAAGGGAGCTTTCAAGAGCTCCTGCCAGCACTTGAAGGCGCGGGCGCCGCGCGCAGGTTTCAAAAAGTGTTCATAAACGGGGTGTTAATGTACGTAAACGATTCCGACCTTAAAAAGTGCATGGAGGGCGTTTTGTCCGTCTGCGACGGCAAATGCGAGGTCTATATCAAGGAGAGCATGGCCATTGAGGAGAGGCTCACCCTCAACGGAGTCCATTCAGACAGCCTTTCGCAGGACTACACCGCGATATACAGAAGCGTTGAAGAGTACAGGGGGATAGTCGAGAAGTACTTTTTAAGAAACGGCTTCAAGATTAGGGACGAGGGCGCCCTTTTTGACGAAGGGCTGCGCAACAGGGAGGAGACCCTGGACTATTTTTTTGTCATTTGGAAGTGATTTTTTGGACATTGAGACGAACAAATTAAACTTTACGCTCGGGCCGGTCATGATGGAAAAAGGCGTCAGGGACATAGGGGCGGGGCAGATCCCGTATTTCAGGACGAAGGAATTTTCTGATTTGATGCTTGAAAACGAAAGGCTTGTGACAAAGCTTCTCCGCGCGGGAAGCGGGTCGCGCGTCGTCACGCTGACCGGATCGGGAACTGCCGGAATGGAGGCGGCGCTGCTGAACACGCTCCAAAAGAGCGACCGGGTACTTGTGGTGAACGGCGGGGGATTTGGGGAGCGGTTCGTCAGGATGTGCGAAATCCACGGACTGGCGCATGAGCAGATAAGGGTTGGGCGCGGCAGGCAGATTGAGCCCGAGGCGCTGGAAAAATACGACGGAGGCGGCTTTACGGCGTTTGTTGTAAACATGCATGAAACGACCACGGGCGTGCTGTACGACATGAGGCTTATCGGCGAGTTCTGCAGGAGGAACGGATGCTTCCTCATAGTGGACGCGATAAGCTCCTTTTTGGCGGACGAGCTGCGCATGGAGGACTGGGGCATAAACGTCGTGATAACGGGCTCGCAGAAGGCGTACGCGGCCTCCCCGGGGCTGTCGCTTGTCGCGCTGGACGAGGAGGCGGTCGGGCGCGTCATGAGGCATGGGAGCTGCCCGATGTATTTCGACTTCAAGGAGTACCTCAAGGACGGCGAAAGGGGGCAGACGCCGTTCACTCCGGCCGTGGGGACCGTACTGCAGGTCAACAGGAGGCTTTGCGAGATCGACAGGATCGGCGTCGACAGGGAGACGGAACGCGTTGCGGGGCTTGCGCGCCATTTCAGGCGGCTGGCCGAGGGCCTGCCGCTTGCCGTCGCGTCGGAGTCGATGTCGAATGCGCTGACCCCGCTTATGGTAGGCGAGGACACGGACGCGTACAAGGTATTTGAGATCCTCGAAGAAAGGTACGGCATATGGATATGCCCATGCGGCGGAGAATTGAAGAGTAGGATGTTCCGCGTGGGGCACATAGGCAGCATCACGGAGCGGGACAACATAAGGCTTGCGGGCGCCTTGAAGGAGGTGCTTGACGGCGGGGCCGCCAGGACCGCCTGAGGAGGGGAAGGACGGAGGCTTTCAGTGAAAAAGGTCATAACATACGGCACGTTCGATTTGTTTCATTATGGGCACGCCAACCTTCTGAGGCGGGCAAAGGAGCTTGGGGACTACCTGATAGTAGGCGTGACGACCGAGGGCTTCGACGCGAGCCGCGGAAAGCTCAACGTGCGCCAGCCGCTCATGGAGAGGATGAGGCAGGTCAGGGAGTCGGGCTACGCGGACGAGATAATACTCGAGGAATACGAGGGCCAGAAGATCGAAGACATAATGAAATACGGAATAGACGTGTTTGCGGTCGGCTCCGACTGGAAGGGCGCATTCGACTATCTTGGGGAATACTGCGAGGTGGTGTACATCGACAGGACGGAGGGCATATCGAGCACGCAGCTTAGGGAAGAGGGGCAGCTTGTGACCCTGGGAGTGATCGGGCGGGGCACCCCGGCCGACAAGCTTGTCTGCGAATGCAGGTACGTAGGGGGGCTCAGGGGGGGGAAGGCGTGCAGGTCGTACGAGGAAGCGGAGGACGCGGGGATGTTTGAGGACTCGGATGCCGTGTACGTGTTCGACGAGCCGGCCAGGAGGGGCGCGGCGGTGAGGCGCGCGCTCGAGAAAGGGTGCCACGTGATGTGCGAGTCGCCCATTTCCCTTGTCGAAAGGGAGACGTCGGACCTGTACGACTACGCGGAAAGGAGGGGGCTTGTCCTGTTCGAGGCGTTGAAGACCGCGTATTTTAAGGCTTTTTCAAGGCTCGTGCTCCTTGTGAAGGGAGGCGCGGTGGGAAGCGTCAAATCCATAGACGTGACGTGCACATCCATGGAGCCGTCCAACAGGCGGTTCTACAGCAGCGAGGCAAAGTGGGGAAGCTTGACCGACTGGGGGCCGTTCGTGCTGCTCCCAATATTTAAGATATTCGGGACGGAATACAGCGGATGCACGTTCGCGAGCTTCATGGACGAAGAAAGCCGGACGGACATGTTTACGCAGGCCAGCTTTTCGTATCCGGACGGCGTCGCGGTGGCGAGGGCGGGATACGGCGTCAAATCGGAAGGCAGCCTTGTGATATCGGGAACAAGCGCGTACATTTACGTGCCCGCGCCCTGGTGGAAGACTGACTATTTCGAGATACGCCATGAGGACTTCAACAAAAACAGGAGGTATTTCTACGCAATCGACGGAGAGGGGATAAGGTACGAGCTTTCGGAATTTTTGAAGCTTGTACGGACGGGAGAGAAGAATTTTGTAATGGACCGGAAGATTTCTGAAAAAATAAGCGGAGTGATGGAGAAGTTTTTTGACTGGAAAAAAGACAAGGCGTTCATATGAAAAAATTTTAAAAGGCTATATTTGCCCGCACTCGGTTATGCTTATTTTTTGAGGGGTATTTCTGTTCAACTTATGGTTTAAGTTAGAGCATGAGAGGGATATCATTATAATCAGCGGATTTTATAGATAATGATAACCGCAGACATGGACGGGAATTTTGCAGTATCAAGGTAGGTTATTTTCTTTTTATGATTTCATTGAAGGACATCGCGCAAATTAAGAAAATGTTTCAAGCTTTTTGTCCGAATTCGGATTGCGAATCTGCCTATTGAGAAAAGCGGATGATATGATATACTACTATAAAATCGCGGTTTGCCGATTTGGCAGGCCGTTTTTTGTTGGCATTGTCAATGACCGGATTATTGGCTTTTTTATTTCGCGTCAGCATGGACCGACGGCATTGGCGGTTGGAAATTGCGAATGAACTGGAGATATTATGTTTTGCGTAGGGGTCAGCTATAAAAGGACGCCGGTTGAGATTAGGCAAAAATTTGCCTTTTCGCCTGACGAGCAAAAAAAATTTTTGGGGGCGCTGGTTGCGGACGGCGTCATATCTGCCGGAGCCGTAGTGTCCACATGCAATAGAAGCGAGGTCTATTTTTCAGGCGGAAACAGGGCTGTCGAAGGCGTCGCGTCGTTTCTTTCGGAGTTTAAGGAAATATCAAACGAGGACATAAAGAGGCACTGCCTGTTTTACGGCGGGAAAAGCGCGGTGAAGCATCTTTTTAACGTAGCCGCGGGGCTTGATTCGATGGTGCTTGGCGAGGACGAGATATTGCGCCAGGTTAAGGAGGCCTATCTAGACGCTTCATCCTGGGGATTTATGGACGGAGAACTGAATATAATTTTTCAGGACGCTCTTGGATGCGCGAAGAGCGGCAAGGCGTCTACAAAGATTTCCGCCGCCCCGGTTTCCATAGGCACCATTGCCGCCAACGCGATAGAATCCTATATTTCGGAAAGAAAAAAACCTGCTGGCGGCAGCGTCATGGTAATAGGCTTGACGGGCCGTATTGGCTCCATAGTCGCAAAAGACCTGCTTTCCAAGGGAATTTCTGTAGTGGGAACCGCAAGAAGCCACGTTTCCAAAAGCTCGCTTTTTGGCGACTGCGCCGATATGGTAAAGTTTATTCCCTTTGAACAAAGGTACGACTATATGTCTCGCGTAGACGCTATCGTAAGCGCTACTTCAAGCCCGCATTATACGGTGACTTTTGAAAAATATAAGGAAATATATAAAGAAGGTCATTTAATCATAGATCTTGCCGTGCCATATGACGTGGACAAATCGGTTGAATCTCTTGAGAATGTAAAAGTGCGCGACATAGACTATTTTAAGGAGCTTTCGGCAAAGAACGCGGACATAAGGATTGAGGATGCCGATAAGGTCAGAATGATGCAGGAGGAGCGCGTTGATACGACGATGAAAAAGCTGTACGTACGCGAGTTCATGTCCGACTTTAATTCGCGCCATGACGGAGACTGCGAGAAAAAGAATTGGTTTCAAAAGATGGTTTATTATTTAAGGGACGCGCTTGACGCCGATCTGCTAAAAGAAGTGCTTGACCGGATCAGGGAAAAAGAGGGAGGCATTTGATGTCATATTTTCCGTTTATGGCGGACGTAGCGAATCTTAAATGCCTTGTGGCGGGCGGCGGCAGCGTGGCTTTGCGAAAAATCGTGATTTTGTCGGAACACGGAGCAAATATAAAAGTCGTTTCGCCCAGTATATGCGAGGGGCTGCGCCTTTTTTTGGAGGACGCGGACAATGTTTTTTTTGTGCGCAAAAAATTTGACGACAAAGACCTTGACGGCGTGGCGTTCGCTGTAGCCGCCACGGGAAGCGGGGACGTGAATGAGCGCATATCAAAGGCGTGCGGGGCGCGGGGCATAGCTGTAAACGTCGCCGATTCCAAAAAGGAAAGCACTTTTATTTTTCCTGCCATCGCGCGATGCGGGGATCTGGCTGTTGCGGTATCTACCGGAGGCGAAAGCCCCGCGGCTGCCGCGTATATAAAGGAAAAGATCGCGGCCGATATGCCGCGTTATTATAAAGACATGACAAATGAGCTTGGAAGCCGGCGCGGGTTTGTGCTTGAAAACGTTGCGGATCAAAAAAACAGAAAGGCTGTTTTTAAAAATCTTTTAAAATATGCCGATCAAAATGAGGGAACAATTGACGATGCGGCGGCGGAGAGGTTTGTTGCCATGGCCAATAAAAAAAAGTTCAAAGTGGGTACCAGAGGAAGCGCGCTTGCGCTCGCGCAGGCGGATCTTGCGATTGACGAGCTTAAAAAAAAGCTTCCCGGCGCCGTCATAGAGAAGGAAGTTTTTACCACGGCAGGCGACCGGAACCGCGACAGGCCGCTGGCCGATTTTGGGGGCAGGGGAGCGTTCGTTGCGGAAATCGAGGATGCGCTGCGAAAGGGCGAGATCGACTTTGCCGTGCACAGCGCGAAGGATTTGCCCGTAGAGATGGATGGCGGCCTTGTAATATCCGGCGCGCTAAAAAGAGAGGATCCGCGCGACGTTCTTGTCGTTTTGGCGGAAAAGATGGGGCTTTTTGACGGACATTGCAAAAAAAGCGCCCTGATAGGGACGGGAAGTTATAGAAGGCGGCTGCAGGCGCTGGAAATTTTTGACAACGCAAAATTTACCGATGTTAGGGGCAACGTGGCCACGAGGCTTAAAAAGCTGCGAAAAGGAGAGTTTGACGGAATAATTCTTGCGGCCGCGGGTCTAAAAAGGCTTGGGCTTGACAGCGAAAGCGGCCTGGCGTACAGGTATTTTTCGTATGGCGAGGTTACGCCGGCGGGCGGCCAGGGCATAATAGCGATAGAAACAAGGGACGACGAAACGGCGGAGGCCGCGAGGCAGATTTCGGATGAAGACGCGTATGTCGAACTGATGGCCGAGAGGCACGCGCTAAAGCTTATGGACGCGGGATGTCATGCCGCCGCGGGGGTTATAAGCCGCGCGGACGCGTCTAAAGGACAAATAAGCGTCGACATAATGATGGAACGCGGCAAAAAAGCGTGCAGGCAGGCAGGATCGTCGGATATAAAGGACGCGTACGCCCTTATAGAAAAGCTTGTAAAGCGTTTTTAGCGGGGCTTAAGCGGAAAAAAAGAGGCTTTTATGGGAATCGTGTATTTTGTGGGGGCGGGGCCCGGCGACGCGGGGCTTATTAGCGCCAAGGGACTTGAAAAGCTCTCCATTTGCGACGCGGTCATTTACGACAGGCTCGCGCCAAAGGAGCTGCTGGGCTTTACGAGGGACAACTGCGAGCTGATTTATGTCGGCAAGACGCCCGGCGCACAAAGCAAAACGCAGGAAGAAATAAATGAAATTCTTGTAGACCGCGCTCTTTCCAATAAAATAGCGGTGCGTCTAAAAGGCGGCGATTCGTTTGTCTTTGGGCGCTGCGTGGAGGAAATGGAGGCTTTAAAAAGGCGCGGCATTCCGTACGAGGCGATACCCGGAGTGACGTCGGCCGTTGCTGTGCCTGAATGCAGCGGAATACCGCCAACCTGCAGGGCGGTTTCAAGAAGCTTCCATGTGATAGCGGGACACACAAATGATGAAACGGGAGCGCCCGACTGCGACTTTGAGTCGCTTGCAAAGCTTGAGGGAACGCTGATTTTTTTAATGGGGCTGTCAAATATTAAATTTATAGCAGATCAGCTTATCGCTCATGGGATGAAAAAAGAAGTTCCAGCCGCCGTCATATCGGACGGCTGCGGCCAGAACCGGCGCACGATAAGATCGGATGTGGGGCATATTGCCAATGAGGCCAAAAAAAACGGCATAAGGCCGCCCGCGGTGATTGTCATAGGAGATACCGCGTCATACGACTATACGTACCATTATGAAAAAGGCAAAAAAATCGGGATTGTCGCGACAAGGCAGCTTGCGGACAAGTTAAGCGAGGAGCTTTCGCGAATCGGTATGAAGGGCGTTTTTTTATGCGAGATGGAGGCAGTCGGGACAAAAGACGCGGGAGGCCTTGACGCCGAACTGAAGAATATACAAAATTACGGATGGATAGTGTTTACCAGCCGCAATGGAGTACGATTTTTCTTTAAAGAATATAATAAATCCGATATTGATATAAGAAAAACGGCAAAGATAAAATTTGCGGCAGTTGGAAGCGGCACCGCGCAGGAGCTAAAAAAATACGGAATCCATGCCGATTTCGTGCCGTCGTCCTATAATGTGGAAACGCTTGCTAAGGAGCTGGCGCCGATTATAAAAAAGGGAGAAAAGGCGCTTATTCCGAGGTCGTCTATGGGAAGCCGCTTGCTGACGGAAGCGTTTGCCGCGAAAAATATTGCATATAAGGAAGTACATACTTATAATGTTAAGGGAAAGCTGACGGATGAAGTCGGGCGCATGGATGAGCTTGGCTGCGTGTTTTTCGCGAGCGAATCCGGCGTAAGGGCTTTTTTTGCCCTTATTAAAAAAGAGGGAATTTCGCCGCCCGACGGCGCAGGGCTTGTCTGCATGGGAGAGCCTACGAAAAGGGCTTTGCTTGACGAATTTTCGCGATTGGGGCTTAGGCCCGACGTGGCCGCGGCGCGTCAAAGCAGCGTCAAGGGGGCCGTGGAGGCGATTGCGCTTAAGTGCGGGCAAAAAAAGGAGTGACATTTTATGACGCGGATGAGAAGGCTGCGCGCCAACGAAAATATAAGAAGTCTCGTGAGGGAGACGTCTGTTTCAAAGAATGATTTGATTTATCCTATTTTTGCGATTGAGGGCAGGAATATCAAAAATCCGATTGAATCGATGCCTGGAATATTTCAATTTTCAATAGACATGCTTGACGGCGAAATCGACCGCGTGACGGAAGCGGGCATAAAGGCCGTCCTGGTATTCGGGGTGCCGGCGCGCAAGGATGAGATTGGAAGCGGCGCCTACGACGACTGCGGAATTGCGCAGAGGGCCGTGCGGGAAATAAAGAAAAAAGCGCCGGACCTTATTGTCATTGCGGACGTGTGCCTGTGCGAATACACGTCGCATGGCCATTGCGGCATTGTGAGAGGCTCAAAGATTCTAAATGACGAAACGCTTGATCCGCTCGCTAAGATGGCGCTAAGCCTGGCTAGAGCCGGGGCCGACGCGGTGGCTCCGTCTGACATGATGGACGGCAGGGTGGAATATATAAGGCGTGCGCTTGACGACGCGGGTTTTGGGGACGTGATTATCATGGCGTACAGCGCCAAGTTCGCTTCGGCATATTATTCCCCTTTCAGGGACGCGGCGCGTTCCGCGCCGTCTTTTGGCGACAGGCGCTCCTATCAGATGGACTGCGCCAACGGCAAAGAGGCGCTTATGGAGTGCGAAATCGACGTTAAGGAGGGGGCGGACATAATCATGGTAAAGCCCGCCCTTGCCTACCTTGACGTCGTCAAAGAAGCTTCCCGACGCGTAAGCCGCCCGATTGCCGCGTACAACGTAAGCGGGGAATATTCTATGGTAAAGGCCGCGGCGGCGAACGGATGGATTGATGAAAAAAGGATAGTTATGGAAAACATGACCGCTATAAAAAGGGCTGGGGCGTCGATTATCATCACATACCACGCCATAGACGCGGCGCGTTGGCTTGACGGGAAGGATTGAGCCTTTTAAAGCTTTTGTCCGTCAGGCGGAAAAAACGGCGATTTTGCGGAAATGGAGAGGCTGGATGAAAAATAAGACAACGCGCTTTTTGGTGGCAAGTGCCGTTTTTATGACGGCTTTTTGTGTTTTAATATTCACTTTTCAGGCCGTGCACATGGGAGAAAGAAGCACCGAGGCGATAGGAGACCTTGGCAATTTTTACATATCGGGCATAAGCGAGCAGATGGCGAGGCATTTTGGAACCGCGATAGAGCTTCGAATGTCGCAGATATCGGCCATGGCCGATTCTGTTCCGTCAAAGGGCATGAAGCGGTCGGCTATGAGGATAAACCTCACATACAGCGCCAGGGCCAGGGGTTTTGAATATCTTGGACTTTACTCGTCGGACGGCGAGCTTGAAATGCTTTATGGAAATCAGCTTACCGTGGACAATCCGGATAGTTTCGCGGAGTCGCTTACGCGCGGCGAGCAGACGATGTCGATGGCAAAGGACAAGGGCGGGGGCGAGGCCATACTTATGGGAGTGCCCGCCGCCTACCCGATGGCTGGCGCAAAGACGAGCATAGCCCTTGTGGCGGGGCTTCCCACCAGCTATATACGAGACACGCTTTCTCCCGACGCTTCCGACCTGCCCGTCTACTACGTAATCATAAAAGAAGACGCCAGCTTTATACTTCGCAGCTCAAATATTCACGATTCCGATTTTTTCGAGCGTATACGCAATCATTATGGCGAGCTGGACGGAAAGGACGCCGAACGCTACATAGACGAGCTTTCGGAGGCTATGGCGGAAAAGAAAAGCTACGGCAGCGAATTTTTGCTGGATGGGGAGCGGCGCTTCCTGTACTGCACGAGCCTGCCGTATTCGGACTGGTTTATGGTAATGTTTTTGCCATATGGCAGGCTCAACAAGACAGTGGATACGCTTGGATCTCAGTGGACGGCGACGGCCGTAGGCGGATGCATTTTGGCGCTGTTCGCTTTCTTTCTTATATTTCTTAGGTATTTTTTCCTGGCGAGGAGCCACATGAGGGAGCTTGATGAGGCGAGAAAAGTCGCGGAGGAGTCCAGCAGGGCAAAAAGCGAGTTCCTCTCAAACATGAGCCACGACATAAGGACGCCCATGAACGGAATAGTGGGAATGACGGCAATCGCCTCCGCAAATATAGACAATACGTCGCAGGTGCAGAACTGCCTGAAAAAAATCGAACTTTCAAGCAAGCATCTGCTGGGGCTTGTAAACGACATACTTGACATGTCCAAAATTGAGAGCGGGAAGTTGACGCTTAGCTTCGAGCAGGTGTCCCTGCAGGATACGATACAAAATATAGTCGATATGGTTCAATCTCAAACTACGCTAAAAAAACAGTCTCTAAACGCGTACGTAAACGACGAGATGGCGCAGAACGTGTACTGCGACGGCGTGCGGCTGAATCAGATTATACTTAACCTGGTTGGAAACGCCATAAAATTCACGCCCGAGGGCGGCAGCGTGCGTATATCCCTTTTTGAGGAGCCGTCGAAAAAAGGCCCCGCGTATGTAAAGGTGCATCTTTACGTAAAAGACGACGGCATAGGGATGACGGACGAATTCAAAGAAAAGATTTTCGAGTCGTTCGCGAGGGAAGACAACGCGAGAGTGCAAAAGACGGAGGGCTCGGGGCTTGGAATGGCCATCACGAAATACATAGTGGATGCCATGAACGGGACGATAGAGGTGGAAAGCGAGCCGGGAAAGGGGAGCGAATTCCATGTGGCGCTTGATTTGGAAAAGGCGCCCGCAAGCGAGGAGCAGATGCGCCTTCCCGCGTGGGAAGCGCTTGTGGCGGACGACGACGAGCTTTTGAGGGAGAGCGCGCTGGCGGGCCTTGGAGCGCTTGGAGTCGCGGCCGTGTGGGCGTCTAACGGCGCGGACGCGGTTAAAGCCGCAAAGGAGCGCAAGGAAGAGGGGCGCATGTTTGACTTGGCAATTTTGGACTGGCGCCTGCCCGACATGACCGGTGTCGAAGCGGCGAGAGATATTAAAAAGTACTGCAAAGACGGCGTGCCAATCATTCTTACCTCCTCCTACGACTGGCAAGATTTGGAAGAGGACGCTAAGGGCGCCGGCATAAGCGGTTTTATAAAAAAGCCGCTCTTCCGCTCGAATCTGTATTACTGCCTCAAGCAGTATGACAAAAGCGCGGGCGAAAACGAGGCAAAGGAAGAGGACAGGACGCGAAGCTGCCGAGGCAGGAGGTTTTTAATCGCCGAGGACAACGACCTAAACTGGGAGATAGCGTATGAGCTTATATCGGCGCTTGGCGCAAATGTCGAGAGGGCTGAGAACGGGAAGGCGTGCGTTGAAAAATTTGAGCAGTCGCCGCCGAAATATTACGACGCCATTATAATGGATATAAGGATGCCCGTAATGACCGGGTACGAGGCCGCCAAGGCCATAAGAGGGCTTGGCAGGAGCGACGCCGGGGACATACCAATCATAGCGATGAGCGCGGACGCCTTTTCCGACGACGTCGAAAAGTCGCTGGAATGCGGAATGAACGCGCATGTCGCGAAGCCGATAGACATGGACGAGCTTGTAAAGGCGCTGGAGAAGTACCTGCGGCCGGCACGGGACGCGTAAAGGAGGGCGGCATTATGAAAAAAATCATATCTTTGGCGCTTACGGCGGCGTTTATTTGCGGAATCACAGGATGCGGCGCCGACGATAAGCAAAGCGGCGAAAAGAAAAATGAAAGCGTAGAAATCTCCCTTTGGACTTATCCGGTTGGAAACTGGGGCAATCCCGGCACGGTGGCCGAGATGCTTACCAGTTTTAACAGGAAATATCCAAACATACGCGTGTCGGTCAACTGCCTGACGTATGAGGATGGGGACAGCGACATAAACGACGCCGTTAAAAAGGGAGAGGCCCCCGATCTGGTATTTGAGGGGCCCGAGAGGATAGTGGCGGATTGGGGACGAAGAGGCCTTATGGCGGACATATCCGACGTATGGGAGGAGTCAGATTCCGCGGACTCCATATACGAGAACGTGCGCGCGGCGTGCAGGGGCGGCGAGGGCGAATATTATGAATTTCCCATATGCATGACGGCACATTGCATGGCCATAAATTATGATATGTTTAAAGCGGCCGGGGCCTTGAAATATATTGACGAAAAAAATCGTACATGGACCACGGACGGCTTTAAGAAGGCGGTAAAGGCTGTCACGGCGCACGGTCAAAAAAAGGCCGGCGCGGTTTATTGCGGCGGCCAGGGAGGAGACCAGGGCACGAGGGCTTTGGTGACGAACCTCTACGGCGGCTCGTATACCGACAGCGGGCATACAAAATATACCGCGAACAATCCCGAAAATGTCAAAGCTTTGGAACTTTTAAAGGATCTGGATGGAATAAGCTTTGAGCCGGATATTGTGGGGACGGACGAGATAAAGCGGTTTGTCGACGGGGATCTTGCTATGTCGTTTTGCTGGAATTCCTCCATCGAGCTTACGCAGACCATAGAAAATCCTAATTTGGATTTTGAGATACTGCCGATGACCTTTCCGACGGACGGAGAAGAGCCGAATTTGCAGGGAGGCATATGGGGCTTTGGCGTATTTGACAATGGCGACAAGGAAAGGCTTGAGGCCGCCAAGACCTTCATAAAATTTATGACGGACGATGAGGCGGAATACGCCAAGGCGGTTATAGCCTCTTCACAGTTTCCCGCTAGAGAGGACGGCGCGGATATATACGCCAACGACGAATTTATGAACGAATACGGCATGTTTATGAAATATATGGGAGACTATTATCAGATTGCGAAGAATTGGACAAGCGCCCGCGCCGCGTGGTGGAACATGCTGCAGGATGTAAGTGCCGGCGGGGACGTTGAGGCGGCGCTTGAGGAATTTGACAGAAAGGCGAATGAGGGGCAGGCTGGGTATGAATAGAGCCAAATCGGATGAATTGTTTGAAAAATCTCAAAAGCTTATGCCCGGCGGAGTGAACAGTCCGGTGCGGGCATTTAGGGCGGTGCATAGAAATCCCGTATTTATTGAAAGGGCGCGTGGCTCAAAAATATACGACGTGGACGGCAACGAGTACATCGACTATGTGTGTTCGTGGGGACCGCAAATTTTAGGACACGCCGACGGCCGCGTTGTTGACGCTGTGAGGGCCGCGTGCATTAACGGGCTTACCTTTGGCGCGCCCACCGAGGCGGAGCTTGAGCTTGCAACGCTTGTAAACGAGCTTATGCCGTCCATGGAAATGCTAAGGATGGTAAGTTCCGGCACGGAGGCCGCGATGAGCGCCGTAAGGGCCGCGAGAGGATTTACGGGCAGAGACAAGATCATAAAGTTTCGCGGATGCTATCATGGACATTCGGACGGCCTTTTGGTCAAGGCCGGATCCGGCGCCATTACGCAGTCGACGCCCGACAGCTTAGGCGTTCCCGCGTCCTACGCGGCGGACACGCTTGTAGCGGAATACAACGACATAAGCTCCGTAAAAAGGCTTTTTGACAAGTGCGGCCAGGACATAGCGGGAGTCATTGTGGAGCCCGTCGCCGCGAATATGGGCGTCGTGGTTCCTAAGGAAGGTTTTTTAGAGGATCTTGCGGACGTCGCAAAAAGCCATGGCGCGCTTCTTATATTCGACGAGGTCATCACCGGCTTTAGGCTTTCGCTAGGCGGGGCGCAGGGCCTTTTTGGCATAAAGCCGGATCTTACGGCGCTGGGAAAAATAGTCGGCGGCGGCATGCCCCTGGCCATATATGGCGGGCGAAGGGAGATAATGCAGACTGTTGCCCCCCTAGGCGGGGTATACCAGGCGGGGACTCTTTCGGGAAACCCCGTGGCTGTCGCCGCGGGAATAGAAACGCTTAAAATACTAAAGGAAGACTCGAGCATATATGCAAAGATTGAAGAAAACGCAAAAAAAATAAAAAAAGCCGCCAAAGAGGCGTTTGGCGACGACGTCTGCGTAAATCAGGCCGGTTCGCTTATGTCGATCTTTTTTACTGACGAAAAAGTCGTCGACTACAAGTCGGCTCTGCGCTCCGATACAAAAAAGTACGCCTGGTTTTTTAATTATATGCTTGAAAACGGAGTTTATCTCGCGCCGTCGCAGTTTGAGGCAATGTTTTTGTCGGCCGCGCATTCGGACTCCGACGTCGAAAAGACGTGCGCCCTCATAAAAAGATGCGGGCGCGGGTAAAAGGCGCGGCCTTTTCGCTGCCTTTGACTTTCGCGATTTCCTTTTCCAGCTCTTCTTTTTCTCTTTCCAGCTTCTTCTTTTCTTCCGTCTCTTCTTTTTCCTTCTTTTCCTCGGCCTTCTTTGCGGCTTCTTCGGACTTTTCGTCGATATGCTCCTTCGCCTGCGTCACAAATTCCGATATGACTGCCTTGTTGGCGGCCTCAAGGATTTTATCTGCCTCTTTTGAGGCGTCTAAAAGCGCATGGCTCTTATGGCGTTCAATGCCAATGTCGGCCGCCTTGACTTTTTTTAGACGTCATGCCAATATGTATCCATGGCGGCGTGGCCGCCTTTTGATTGAAGAAATTTAAGCGTACGCGGCGGGATGGGCGGGAAAGTAATCAGCCGCGCCAAGGAGGATGTTCGCATGGATCATGCCAATGCCGATTATAAAATGAGGGAAGTCGTAAACGAGATTTTGGACGACTACAAAAGCAAAGAACGGTTCATAAACCGGATGAACCTTTTTGAGCAGCCTGACGTCGAGGTTGTCAAGGATATTTTACAAAAATTGATAAAAATCGTTTTTCCAGGGTATTTCAGGGAAAAATACTACCGTTTTTATAACTTGAGCAGCCAGTTGAACGTGCTGATTGAGGACGTCGTGTACAATCTGGAAAAGCAGATTGTAATCGCCCTAAGGCAGAGCACCGAATATGAAAGGAAGGGCGACAGGGAGGTTGAGGAGGGCGCGCACGGAATAATGCTTGACTTTCTGCACCGCATACCAAAAGTTCGCGAATATGTGGAGACTGACGTTGAGGCGGCTTTTGATGGCGATCCCGCCGCGTACAATTTAAATGAGATAGTGCTTTGCTATCCGGGGCTCTTGGCGACGACCATAAGCAGGATAGCGCATGAGCTCTACGTCCTGGGCGTTCCCCTGATCCCGCGCATAATGACCGAGCACGCGCACAGCCTCACGGGGATAGACATTCACCCCGGAACGACAATAGGAAAGTCTTTTTTTATAGATCATGGAACCGGCATAGTTATAGGCGAGACCGCGATTATTGGATCGCATGTCAAGATATATCAGGGGGTGACGATAGGCGCGCTGTCCACGCGCGGCGGCCAGAGGCTTAGAAATGTAAAGAGGCATCCGACAATCGAGGACAACGTGACTATTTATTCCGGCGCCTCCATTTTGGGAGGGGAAACCGTGATAGGCAAAAACGCCGTGATAGGCAGCAACGCCTTTATCACAAAGTCCATAGATCCCGAAGCCAGAGTCAGCATCAAAAATCAGGAGCTAAACATAAAGAACGGAAAGACCGGACGTATTACGACGACGGAAGTCGAAGTGGACGACAACTGGTTTTACGTTATTTGAGGTTTGGCAGCGCCGTAAAGGCGCGTTGCGCCATATAAACATACTTTACAAATAGGAAAATGGGTATTATAATGTCAAAGTGCCTTTTTTAAGGAAGAGGACGCGGCTTGGAAAGGACTGGTTTATATGGGTTCTGGATATAAAAGGCTTAGAATAAATGAAATTTGCACGGATGTGCTTATTATTGGCGGCGGGACCGCGGGATGCTACGCCGCGCTTGCCATCAGCAAAAATTCAAACCTTAAGGCACTTATAGCCGAAAAGGCGAACATAAAAAGGAGCGGGTGCCTGGCCGCCGGCGTAAACGCGATTAACGCCTACATTACGGAGGGCAGGCGGCCGGAGGACTACGTCGAATATGCCATGAAGGACGCGAACGGCATAGCAAGGGCCGATCTTTTGCTTACGGCGGCCAGACGCTTTAACGGCGCTGCAAAGGAGATGGAAAGGCTTGGCCTTGTCATCCTTAAGGATGAACATGGAAAATATGTCGCCAGGGGCGATAGAAACATCAAGATAAACGGGGAAAATTTTAAGCCGATTTTGGCCGGGGCGGTTTATAAAGCCGAAAATGTTTCCGTGCTAAATAACGTAAATATGACGGATCTTATCGTAAAGGACAACACAGTACGCGGCGCGGTCGGTTTTTCCATAGCGGATGAGGAGGCGTATGTCATAAACGCGCGGGCGGTCATAGTTGCCACCGGCGGAGCGGCAGGCCTATATAGGCCCAACAATCCCGGCTTTTCAAGGCATAAGATGTGGTACTGTCCGTTCAACACGGGCGCAGGATACGCGATGGGAATACGCGCCGGAGCGGAGATGACTTCCTTTGAGATGAGGTTTATCGCTCTCAGGTGCAAGGACACTATAGCTCCTACGGGAACGATTGCGCAGGGAGTTGGCGCGAAGCAGGTCAATTCCAGGGGCGACGTGTATGAAGATAAATACGGCTTTGCCACGAGCGAAAGAATATACGGCACGGTTCGAGAAAATCAGATTGGCAACGGTCCGTGCTACCTTAAGACGACGGGCATATCAAAAGACAAGGACGATGAGCTTTTAAAGGCTTACCTTAACATGTCGCCAAGCCAGACGCTTAAATGGATAGAGAGCGGTAAAAATCCAAGCGAGTCGGACGTGGAAATAGAAGGAACCGAGCCCTATATAGTGGGAGGCCATGCCGCCAGCGGCTTCTGGGTCGATACCAACAGGGAAACGACCGTTTCCGGGCTGTACGCGGCGGGCGACGTGGCCGGCGGATGTCCGCAAAAGTATGTGACCGGGGCGCTTGCCGAGGGCGAGATAGCAGCGCTTGACATTTCGGCAAAGTACGGCGGGGAGAACCATATCGATTCGGAGGCGCGCGAATACGTAAAAAAGGCGGCGTCTAAAATTGTGGAAGGGTACGAGTCTTTTCTTAACGGCAAAAACGTCGAGGAGGGGCGCCCGCATTATGGCATCGAAAGTCTTGAGGAGGCCATGCAGAAGGTCATGGACGAATATGCCGGAGGAATATCGCAAAAGTATCAGTATAACGAAAAGCAGCTGCGCCTCGCAAACGAAAAGATAGACGTGCTCATGGGACTTTCCAAAAAGCTTAAGGCGGACGACATGCACGAGCTTATGTTTATATGCGAGCTTGGGGAACGGCTTGTGGTGTGCAAGGCCTTAATAGCGCATCTTCTGGCAAGGAAGGAAACAAGGTGGCACTCGTTTAATGAAAATCTGGACTATCCGGACGAGGATGAAAATTATCGCAAATACGTAAATTCAAAGTTTGAAGACGGGCGGTTTAAGATAATTTTAAGAGACGTCGTGGAGGCGGAAAGATATGAGCATCAGGATTAACGAAGAAAAATGCGTAGGATGCGGACGGTGCATGGACGCGTGTCCCGGAAATTTGATTGTAAAAAAAGAAGGACGGGCCTTTATGAAGTATCCGAGGGACTGCTGGGGATGCGTTTCGTGCGTGAAGGAATGTCCGGCGGGAGCCATAGATTTTTTTCTTGGAGCTGATATAGGCGGCCGCGGCAGCACGATGTGCGTAGAGCATGACGGCGACGTGCTTCGCTGGATTATACATAAATATGACGGAACGTTAAAGACGATAGATGTGAACAGAAAAGACGCAAACAGGTATTAAACGGGCGGCGCGGAATGGAGACTGATATGAGGGAATTATCTCACCTGGACGAGTTGGAAGCGGAAGCGATGTACATAATAAGGGAGGTTGCGGCGGAATGTGAAAAGCCGGTCATGCTTTATTCGATTGGAAAGGACAGTTCCGTAATGCTTCATGTGGCCATGAAGGCGTTTTATCCTGAAAAGCCGCCGTTTCCGTTTCTCCACGTAAATACGACGTGGAAATTTAAGGAAATGATAAAATTCAGGGATGAAACGGCAAAACGCCTCGGAATAGAAATGATCGAATACATCAACATGGACGGAGTGAGGCAGGGGATAAATCCGTTTGACCACGGTTCCGCGTACACCGACATAATGAAAACTCAGGCCCTCAAGCAGGCGCTGAAAAAGTACGGGTTTACCGCCGCTTTCGGGGGAGGAAGGCGCGATGAGGAAAAGAGCCGCGCGAAAGAGCGGGTTTTTTCTTTTCGCAATGAAGCGCAGGCGTGGGATCCTAAAAATCAAAGGCCGGAGATGTGGAAGCTGTACAATACCGAAATCAACAAGGGAGAGAGCATAAGGGTGTTTCCGCTGTCAAACTGGACTGAAAAGGACATATGGCAGTATATCAAGCGGGAGAGGATACCGATACCGCCGCTTTATTTCGCGGCCGAAAGGCCCGTGGTCTGGCGCGACGGCAACATCATCATGGTGGACGACGACAGGATGCGGCTTTTGCCGGGCGAAAAGCCCGAGATGAAAAAGGTGCGCTTCCGCACGCTTGGATGCTATCCGCTTACCGGGGGGATTTTGTCCGAAGCGGACACGCTCGACAAGATAATAGAAGAGACTCTAAGCTCGGTTGAATCGGAAAGGACAAGCAGGGTGATAGACAGCGACGGCGGCGCGGCGAGCATGGAAAAGAGAAAAAGGGAGGGCTACTTCTAATGAACGGGCTGCTTAAATTTATAACGTGCGGCAGCGTCGACGATGGAAAGTCGACTTTGATAGGACATATATTGTATGACTCAAAACTGCTGTACGCGGATCAGGAAAAGGCCCTTGTGCTTGACAGCAGGGTAGGCCAAAGGGGAGGGGAAATAGATTATTCGCTTCTTCTGGACGGGCTTATGGCCGAGAGGGAGCAGGGGATTACCATAGACGTGGCGTACAGGTATTTTACTACCGAAAACAGAAGCTTTATAGTGGCGGACGCGCCGGGGCACGAGGAATATACGCGCAACATGGCGGTTGGCGCCTCTTTTGCGCAGCTTGCCGTAATTTTGGTCGACGCGAGGCGGGGAGTTCTTGTCCAGACGAGGCGGCATTGCAGGATATGCCGTCTGATGGGCATAAACCATTTCGTTTTTGCCGTAAACAAGATGGATCTTGTCGGATACGGCGAGGAGCGCTTTAGCGACATATCAAAGGACATAGACGGGCTCTCAAGCAGTCTTGGCCTTAAAGACGTAAAAATAATTCCCGTCAGCGCCACGGAAGGCGACAACGTAACAAAAAAATCAGACAATATGAAATGGTGGCCGGGAGAGCCGCTTTTGGCTTATCTGGAAAATGTCGACGTTTCAGAAAAGGACGTAAAGACAAATTTTTATATGCCGGTGCAGAGGGTATGCCGTCCAAATCAGGAGTTTAGGGGATTTCAGGGGCAGATCGAGAGCGGCGGCGCGCGCGTCGGCCAAAGCGTCTCCATTGTTCCGGGCAGCGAAACGGCGAATATAAAATCAATATTTGTGGGCGATAAGGAGACGGACGAGGCCGCCGCGGGACAGGGCGTCACCATTGTGCTTGACAGGGAAGTGGACGTAAGCCGCGGATGCGTGATTGCCGACAAGTCATGCCCGCCTCCCCTGGCAAGGGAATTTTCGGCGACGATTCTTTGGATGGACGACGACAGGCTCACGGCGGGCAGGGAATATCTTATAAAGCTTGCCACAAAAAAAATTCCAGGAATAATAAAAAAAATCGAATATAAGGTAGACGTAAACACCGGGGAGCATCTTGACGCGGATTACATCGAAAAGAACGAGATCGCGCTTTGCCGCGTGGGGCTTGCCGAAAATGTCGCGGTTGATGAGTTTGACGGCGACAGGACGTTAAGCGAGTTCATCTTAATTGACAGGGTGACGCACATGACGTCGGCCTGCGGGGTGGTGGAAAGCCTAAAAGATGAGGAAGAGAAGCCTTATTTTGAAAAAGACGGCATCAAAATAAAAGGATACATATTTGAAGAATTTTACTTCAACCCTGAAAGCGCGACGCTTGCGAAGCAGAGCGCCCGCGGCGGGACGTACCACGTAGGAGACGAGGTGCCGGTGCAGGGGGACAGCTTCAAATATCCGGATTTTTTTGACATAATTTCGGCCGCAAGCGGCGCGGCGGTCCTTATAAGGAATAAAAAAATAGCGGACATAATTCCTATTTCGGATTACGAGTACATGGGGCTCCCGATGCTTGACGAAAAAGGATTCGCGCTTGAGGTTTCAATGCAGGAGGATTTGGACGAGTTCTTAAAAGAGTACGGTGAGGCAAACGAGGACGGGAAGATGGATGTGCACAACAAATGGACAAGGTTTGAGACGTACAGGATGATTGTATGCACCAACAATTTTTGGACTATCTAGTTATGGCGGACGGCAAAAAGAAAATGCCGTCCGCCATAAGGCGTTTTTAATATGTTAGCCGGTACGCCTTCGCGTCGTGGGAGGCAAGCGGCGCGGATATTAAGCGGACGCCCGTAAGCCTTTCGCCGCTCCAAAGCTCCACGGCGTCGGCTTTGTCGTAGATTTCCGCGTCTAAAAGATCGATTTGGACGCGGCCGTCTTTTTCTCCGGCGTTAAATATAGCTATATAGGAGCCCTCGCGCGCGTCGGCCGCCGTCCACAGGATGTATTCGTTTCCGTCTATTTTTCTGCGCCATACCTGGTGCGAGTGGCGCGCGTATTTGTGCATATCAAGTATCGCCCGGTTCGTGATAAGGCTTAGGTCGAAATCGTCAAAGCCTGTCATGTCCCCGCCTATCATAAGGGGAGAGCGAAAAATGCTCCAAAGCGTGAGCATCGAAATCTGTTCGCTGCGCGTAAAACGCGTCCTGTTTTCCCTGCCGTAATCCTGGCGTATAGGGCCTATGGGAAGCATATCGGCATCGGGCCAGTGTCCGGCGCCCGCGTGGACGCACCAGCGCTCGGCGCGCTCGAACATATTGTAGAGGGCGGGCCATGAATCCCAGAAATCGTCGGTAATGCGCCACATGTTGGCGGTCTGCTTGAAAAGCTCCGCTTTTTCAAGCGGCGCGGGGCCGGGAGAAAGGCTAAGAAGCATATCCCTTCCGCAGTTTTTAAGGGAGCTGCTAAGCAGTATGAGTTCTGCTTCCTCGTGCGGCATCTCGCGGGCGATGTCGTCGCACTTTATGAAGTCGACTCCCCACGAAGCGTAAAGCTCAAATACGCTGTCGTAATATTCTTTGGCGCCCTCCTTTTCTGGATCCACTCCGTACATGTCCGTATTCCACGCGCAGATGCTGGACTGCTTCGCGATCTGCCTGGCGGTTTTGTCCGTGCCTTTTATTTTGGCGTTTGCGTGCACGGCTTGGCGCGGTATGCCGCGCATCATGTGTATGCCGAATTTTAGCCCCAGTGAGTGGACGTATTTAGCCAAGGGAGCGAAGCCTCTGCCGTCTGCCGCCGATGGAAAGCGGTTTTTTGCCGGTACGAGCCTTGAATACTCATCCATGCACAGATCGGCGAAATTGTGGTATTCATGGCTGTCGGCCGTCGGCTCGTACCACTGTATGTCAACCACTATGTACTCCCAGCCAAATTCCTTAAGATTTTTGGCCATAAAATCGGCGTTTTTTCTGACAGTATCCTCATCCACCGCCGCTCCGAAGCAGTCCCAGCTGTTCCATCCCAAAGGCGCGGTTAAAACATCCATAGTTTCCTCCTTTTTATTAAAAGCGGTCCGGCAAATATCAAAATCATTATATTTCATATTTGGTAAAAATCAAGTATAGACGGCAAGAAAATGTTGAATGTTTTGTATATTTTGATATAATGATTTTAGGAGATCGGTTGATATGTTATATTTTATGTTTCCATTTTGGAGGCATTGGGGGATGACTTATGTTAAATGAGGGGTTGATATATACAAGCGATAAGTGCATTGGATGCAATCGCTGCATTTCCGGGTGTCCCGTGATAGGCGCGAATATATCTGCCAGCATACGCGGAGAAAACAAAATCTTCGTGGACTATGAAAGGTGCATACATTGCGGGAGATGCCTGGCGACGTGCCGCCACGACGCTAGGGAATACCGCGACGACACGACAAGGTTTTTTAGGGATTTGCAAAAGGGGGAGAAGATTTCGCTGCTCGTGGCGCCGTCTTTTTTTATCATATACGAAAACGCGTCCCAGATTTTAGGATGGCTTAAAAGCAAGGGAGTGAATTTTATATACGACGTCAGCTATGGCGCGGATATTGCCACGTGGGCGTATATAAAATATGTGGAGGACACCGGCCTTAAAGGCGCGATAGCGCCTCCATGCACCACGGTAGTGAATTATTTACAGAAATACTCGGAAACGCTTACAAAAAAAATCATCCCAATATATTCGCCAATGATGTGCCTCGCGTCATATTTGAGAAAGTACGAGGGGATAGAGGACAGGTTCGCCTTTTTGGGGCCATGCATCGCGAAAAAGGATGAGATAGACGATCCGGCAAACGAGGGGCTTGTCCAGTACAACGTAACTTTTTCGCACCTGATGGAAAAGGCCGACGGCGCGTATTTTGGCGACTACTGCGCGGAGCCGGAGGATTTGGAATCTGGCCTTGGAAGGCTTTATCCGTCCGTGGGAGGACTGTCCGCCAATATAAAAAGATTTGTGGGCGAGGACAAGACTATAAGGGAGGTTCATGGAGAGGCGGAAGCGTACGAATACTTCAAGGAACTGGAGCAGAGGGTCGCGGACGGAAAAGAGCTTCCGTACATGATCGACTGCCTAAGCTGCAAGGAGGGCTGTCTTTCGGGAACGGCCACATCGGGACACGACAAGTTTAACGACGACATTTTCTTCAACCTCAAAAAATTCAGCAGGCGGGCATATTCAATTCCAAAGGAAAGCAACCCGTATCTGCCGGAGCTTTCGCTTGAGGAAAGGCGCAGGCTTTTGTTTGAGAGGTTTTCCAGGCTTGACGTTATGGATTTTTACAAAAGCTACGAGAAGGAAAGCTACTTTGACGACAGGTATCATATTGACGAAATGCTTGAAAACTTCAGCGGTTTGGAAGAGGTATTTCAGTCAATGGGAAAGACCACGCCGCAGTCGCGCGTCATCAACTGCCGCGCGTGCGGATACTCCAGCTGCAGCGAGATGGCTGTGGCCATCGCGAGCGGCTACAATACGGTTGACAACTGCCTGCACTATATAAAGGAGAAAAACTACAAGGCGTCCATTACTGATTACAAGACGGGCATAGGCAATATGAACGCCTTCTTAAATTTGCTGGAAAAACTGATATTAAAAGAAAACGTACAAGATTACGCCACCATCTTTTTTAATATAAACAATTTCAATTGGATAAATGAAAAATATGGGTTTAAGAAGGGGGACGAGGCCTTAAAGGAATACGCCGTGCGGCTGGCGGGCATGACGTCCGCGGACGAATGCGTGTCCATTATCGGAAGC
>CAZTVO010000018.1:174-23360 GCA_964617075.1 uncultured Jutongia sp. | reverse complement strand
AACTCCGGATAGTCCAGGCGAAGCTGCTGTTCCCTTTCCTTAATTTTTTCCTTTGTCCTGCTGTCCATGATTGCCGGCGTACACGCTATGACCGCAATTGAAAATATAATTGTCAGCAAAACTAAGTTTTGCCCTTTTTCGCTGTATGAAACCTTTTTCCCGTTTACTTCAGACGGCAGCCGCAGATATTTTTTCTCCTCAGTTTCATTCTTAAGCCTGCTAAACGTGTCCTGCCACTTTTCCCACAAGATCTCGCTCTTTGTTTTCTCACGCGGAATGACCGTAATCTCAAGAGGCATTTCCTCTTTTTCATCTCCATATTCAAATACCGCCGTTATAATTGCCTCTTCCGGAACGTCAATCTGCGACTGGTCAAGCGTTCCATCCTCGCCTACAATATTGTTGGCGTCGCGTTCCCACGAAATGCCTATCGCGCTGTCGGGAATTGAATTTACAAGGTTTAGCGGACTGTCGACAGCCTCCGAAGATTTGTTGCCTCCCAAGTAGCTGTTTTTAACGTATTCCTTTGCCTCTTTCAGCTTGCGTTCATATTCTTTTTTTCCGTATTTTCTTTCGGAAACGTCAATTGCCACTTCCTTTTTATCTTTCCCTATTTCAACATTAAACTCGTAATTTTTTCCGATCCCTCCCGGATCTTCCCTTTCAATGAAATAACTGTTTTTGAGGACGTTTTTTTCAGAAGGCGCAAGCGTGAGAATAACCGCCGCAAAGAGCATTACGATAATAATAAGAATCACATATGAGTAGAGTTTACAGAAATATATCTTTTCTACCGCGGAACTTGGCATTCCTATGTACAATTTTTTTAGGCTTTCAATTTTCTCGGTTTTTGCTGAAATTTTTAATTTGTACTTTGTAAACGCAAATATTTTCAATGCGGCAGGATAAAAAAAGGACTCGCCCTTATAATGGACTTCTTTGGATGATTTACGAAATTCTCTCCTGCTTAAAACAGAAAAAGCGATAATCGCGGCTGCCAGGACGGCACAGCAGACAGGCATAATCAATTTAAACAGCTATGTCACCTATCCTTTCGCTCCATTTGCATGCCGCTATATAAATTATTAGCAGCACCGTCATTACGGGCCACGCGGTTGGCACGTACAGGCAATTGATAAAATCCGGCGAGCTTAACTGAAAATATATTATTATCGCAAGCGGCATTATAGTCATAATCTTTCCTTCCATCTGCTTGCCGGATATCATGGTTTTTATTTCCCGGCTGACTTCTATCTTGCTACTTATCCTATCCGCCGTCGAACGGGCTACGTCAATCAGATTTCCTCCTGTGCGCTTCGCCGTCTTAAATACTTCCGCAAAGTTATAGATATCCTCCACCTTGCAATATTCGGCAAATTCCTCGAGCACTGCTTCAAGAGGTCTGTTCAACGCAAGCTTTGAATTTATGACGTCAATTTCCTTTGCCATAACTGAATTTTCGCCGTACAAAAGAAGAAGATCCTCCTTAACTTCCCTAAAAGCGTTCTCTATTGAGTATCCCGCATTCAGCGCGGAAGAAATTCCCGTCATGACTTCCCTAAATTCTAAATTCAGCTGCCATCGCCATTCAGACTCCTGCCTTTTTTTATCGAACTTTATATTTATAAGCCCGTAAATCAGCGCGGCGGCAGCGGACGGCAGCGGCGCCTTGTAAAAAAGATATAGCAAAATAAAGGCTTTTAAAAATCCGATTGCAAATGCCTTTAAGTTTGCGGACAGCTGCGGATTGTCCGCAAATTTGTTACTGTTTTTCATTCGTTTCCCCAAAAAGGCGTCCCCCATTTCAATTTTACTGCATTTATTTCGTGCGAAAAATCGCAAGCCGACGCCACATATGCTCCAGATTCACAAGGCTAGTCCGGCGTGTACAAGTTTGTCCTTATTCAAAAGCCCGCCGCCTACCGCCTCTAGCCCTCCTTTGATCTTGCCGCAGGAATCAACGCCCGATTCAACAAACTTATATATGGGCCTCAATGAAACGTCGCCGTCCTTAATGCCGGCTACTTCCGCTATTTCTAAGACCTTTCTGGACTTGTCCCTAAGCCTTCCAAGCTGCACCACGATATCTATCGCGGAGGCTATTTGGCTTCTTACCGCCTGAAGCGGAATGTCCATTCCCATAAGAACAAGCGTTTCAAGCCTATGCATCATATCCGAGGCGCTATTGGCATGTCCTGTGCTAAGGCTTCCATCGTGCCCCGTATTCATTACGCTCAAAAGCTCGCAGGCGGCCGCGTCCCTCACTTCTCCCAGGATTATTCTGTCAGGACGCATACGAAGCGCGGATTTGAGCAAATCTCTTATCGTGATCTCATTTCTGCCCTCAACGTTTGCATTTCTTACCTCCAGCCGGACAAGATTGGGTATGCCGCGTATCTGAAGCTCTGCTGAATCCTCGATTGTAATAATCCTTTCGTCGGACGGTATGTAATTCGATAAAGCGTTAAGAAACGTGGTTTTTCCGCTTCCAGTTCCGCCGCTGATAAAAATATTGTACTTTGCCTTAACAAGAGTCTTTAAAAAATCGACGGCTTCTTCGTTTATTGAGCCTATTTCAACAAGACGGTCCATAGTTATGGGACTTTCCGGAAATTTTCTTATTGTTACCACCGGTCCGTTTAAAGCGACGGGAGGAAGCACAATGTTTACTCTCGATCCGTCCAACAGCCTAACGTCAACTATGGGATTGGCTTCGTTCACCATTCTGTTAACTTTCGCGACAATTTGCTGAACTACATCCTCAAGCTTTTCAATGCTCGAAAAATGTTCCGCGTATTCGGTAATCGCGCCGTCCTGCTCGATAAAAATATGTTCCGGCCCATTCACCATGATTTCGGTTATGGATGGATTGTCTACAATTTCTTGCAGGACGTCCAGTCCCCTTATAGAATTATAAACGCTCTTTACAAGATGCCCTTTTTCCTCGGCGGTAATATATGTCTCGCGTCCGGCCTCAAGCACGGCACTTTCTACATAATCATATATTTCATCATCTGACGAACAGCTGCTTTGCGCAATATTTCTAATAAGCTTTTCCTGCAATTTTCCATTAAGCTCGTCAAATTCTTTTTTATTTATTTGAAATTCACCTCTTTCATGTCCACAAATTTCAAATTTTTGACAAGATCTCCCATATCGTTGCGGGAAAGAAGCCTTTCAAACGCGCGCTGCTTATTTTTTTGGATTTCATCTATCGGCTTTGGAATCACGAGCGCGTCGCACACGGAAAAAAGCCTCATTACAGCCTCGCTCATATACCCCGCGTCGACGACTATCCTTTCGTAGGACGTTTCTTTTATAAGGGCGTCCACGAATCTGTCCATTTCACTAGGCGTTATGTCGTATAAATCCCTGTAATCCTCAGCCGGCAGAATATACGCGTAGTCGCCATTGTGTTTAATGACCGCTTCGAGCTTTAACGCAAGATTATTTTTTTTCTGTTTTATGTAAAACGCGATCTCAGACATTCCACATATGTACTCGTTTCTGCCTTCCGCGGTTCGCGCAAATTCGGCAAAGCTGTCGAACATTTCAAGATTTACATATAAAGTTTTGTAATTGCGTCCAAACCTTTGGCAAACTTTTCTTGCGTACGTGCTTGTGCCCATCCCTCCCGACGGAGAGAAAAAAACGATAAGCGCAGCGTGCTTAGTATTGTACGGCATGTGCATCTTCGCCATTTTTTCGTCCTCCGCGACAAGAGACAGGATTTCATCTAAGATTAGGGCAGCCGACTGGAACTTGAATATTGAGGGATATTCTTCCGAATCATGTCCGTTTTGCTCGGCTGCGTACTCGTCGTCCGACAAAACAATGATTTTTTTTATATTTTCCACGCCCGATATTTCATCAAGCAGGCGGCCGTCTATAAGAAGCACGTCAATTTTACTGTTTTTGGCGTAGGCGCGCATACTCTCCAAAACCGTAAACACCATTAAGTCAAAAAACCTGCTTTTATGATGATTTATGTAGTCAGCGAACCTATTTGAGTATTCTTCATCAGCAAGAACTGCAAGCAGCAGCTTCTTCAAAATTTACAAAGCCTCCTTCCTATGCGGCCATCATCGCAATAAAATAAGCTGCCGCCGTTGCCGGAGCAAGGCGTATGGCATACTCCGCGCCATCGCGCTTTAAATCATAGTATTTTTCGTCTGCCATTCTCCCGGATGCAAGATAGCAGATAAAAGCTTTTACCCTCTCAAACAGCGTACCTTTTATTATCAGTCTTGCAAACGAAATGGCTCCCGCTATGGCAATCAGCAGCAGCGTCACTCTCCAAAGGAAGGCAAGTCCGTACAAGCACCCTATCACGGACAAAAGCTTTAAGTCCCCCGCTCCTATCCCTCCTATCAAAAAAAGCGGAAAACCCATGACGGCGGTGGCCGCTATGCAAAACGCGCAATATGCGGCGCCCGCGGGCCCATCCGACATAAAGTGAATGAAGATTCCTAAAATCCATCCTAAAACAATTATTGGATTTTTTACCTTGTATTCCCACATGTCGGATAAACCCGCGCATATTAAGACATTCAGCATGACAAACTCTCTCATATGGACGGCCTCCTTTGTTGAAGTGTACTGACACTATAACATCACATGAGATTTTTGTCAACAAATGTTATGTTATACATTATTGATGATTTTATCGATACATAATTGTTTAATTTAACATAATAAAAATGACGATCGCGCCAAATTTAACCCTTCTAAAAAATGGTCAAACATTGATTTTTAAACGTAAAACGGCCCACGGGACGGCAATTTGCCATCCCGCGGGCCGTTTTATAAAGGCTGCGTCGCAAAGCAGCCCTACGTCGCGTCCGCCGACGTCGTGATCCCGGGCACATCCCTCTGCGTCAGAATTTTTGCCTCGCCGCTTCCCCTCATTTCTATAAGGGGAGCTCCCGAATTTTCTATATAGTCTTTTGTAATTGTAACTTTTCCAATAAGGTCGTCCTTTGGTATTTCATACATTATGTCAAGCATAAATTCTTCTATAATGGCGCGCAGCGCACGTGCTCCCGTCTTTTTCTCCGCCGCCTTTTTTGCGATGCTGCGCACGGCTTCGTCGTCAAACTCCAAATCCACCTCATCAAGCGCCAAAAGCTTTTTATACTGTTTCAATATCGCGTTCTTGGGCTCCGTAAGAATACGTGCAAGCATGTCTTCCGTCATCGCGTCGAGCGCGAAAACCACCGGCAGCCTTCCCAGAAACTCTGGGATCATGCCAAACTCGCGCAAATCCTCCGTCGAAACTTTCTTAAGCAGGTTTTCGTCCTTGTCGTACCGATCCCTAAGCTCGGCCTGAAATCCTATCGAGGACTGCTTTGTAAGCCTGTTTTTTACAATTTTTTCCAATTCAGGAAACGCTCCCGCGCATATGAAAAGTATATTCGCCGTATTTATGGTGGCAAGCGGCACCATGGCATTTTTGCTGCCCGCTCCGACGGGCACTTCGACATCGGAACCTTCAAGCAGCTTAAGCATTCCCTGCTGCACGCTCTCGCCGCTCACGTCCCTGCTGTTGGCGCTGCGTTTTTTTGCAATCTTGTCTATCTCATCTATGAAAACAATTCCATGCTCCGCCTTTTCAACGTCATTATCCGCCGCCGCGATAAGCTTGGACAAAACGCTCTCAACATCGTCGCCAATGTATCCCGCCTCCGTAAGGGACGTGGCGTCCGTTATTGCAAGCGGCACCTGCAATATCTTGGCAAGCGTCTTTACAAGATACGTTTTTCCGCACCCAGTAGGCCCTATCATGAGCATGTTTGATTTTTCTATTTCAATCTCGTCGCCGTCCTGATCCATGTCATTTGTGAGAACGCGCTTGTAGTGGTTGTAGACGGCTACCGACATGACCTTCTTTGCGTACTCCTGCCCAATCACGTATTCGTCAAGCTTGCCCTTGATGACGTGAGGCGCGGGAAGATGGCGTATGTCAAAAAGCTCTTCGCGGGGCTTGTCGGGACGCGCGGATCTTTTTTTCACCTTCTGCCTTTTCGGAACTTCCTCGCGCGCATTGCCGGTATTCATTCCGCCGCTGAACATATCCATGTACGGCATGCCGGCAAAAGGCCCTGTAATATTTCCTACTGAATCAAACGTCTTTTGCAGGCAGTCGCTGCATATGCATATGTTGTTGGGAATGCGCAGCATCTTTCCCGCCTTGCTCTCCGGGCGCCTGCAGATATAGCAGACGTCCTCGTATTCTTTGTCATTGTCGCTGTTGTTGCTTGAATCGTTCGGCATAATTTTTTCGCTCCTCAAATTGATAATAAAGACTTTGATGTGCAAGACAGGGCGGGCCGGCTCACTCGTCCATGTATTTGTCAAGATTTCTGCACACGCTAAGGACATTGTCAAGCTGCACTTTCGCGTCCTCCGCGTTTGTGAGGTTCTGCACGCTCAACTCGGCAGCCTGTGAGGAGGACGCCGTTACCTCCTGCGTAGTGGCGGAAAGGTTCATAATATTTTCCACAATCTGATTGTTTGAGGACGACAGGCTGTTTAACATATTGTCAATTTCGCCTATTTCTTCTATAAGCCTGCCCACGTTTTCGCTCATTTCGCTAAAGCTGTCGGACGCGGCGTTAATCATCCCGCTCTGCTTTTCGGCCGCCTCCACCGATTCCTCGACCGTGCGCGCCGCCTGATTCGCGTTGTCGGACAGTTCGCCAAGTATCGACGCTATATTGTCAGTTTCATTTCTAGTCTGCGCCGCCAGCTGGCGTATCTCATTCGCGACAACGGCAAATCCTCTTCCCGCCTCGCCTGCCCTGGCGCTCTCGATTGAAGCGTTTAGGGCCAAAAGGTTTGTTTTGCCTGAAATTGACAAAATCGTGTCGGCAATGCTCTTGACGTCCTCCGCCCGATCCTGCAGTTCCTTCATGGACGATATTACCTTCATGTTCGCGTCTGATATAAATTCAGACTGCTTCTTAAGATTGTCCATGATACGCAGATTTTCCACATTAAGCTCATTCGACTGCTTCGCAATCTGAACCATGCTGTCGGAACGCTTGAGCGTGTCGTTTATAGCTTCCTGAATATTTTGCGTCATTTCAGTCTGCGTTTGAATATTTTCGGCCGTATTCAGCGTGCTGTCGGAAATATCCTCCATGGCTCCGTTGACGACCTCCGTGGAATCATTTAGCGCGCTGACTATGTCCATGACGCTTGCCGTGCCGTTGCGCACCTCTTCCGCGACCCGTATCACGTCGCCCAGTATCTGCTTTTGCAATTTCTGTTCATCTTCCAGGCTTTTCATGGAATGTTCCTGAAATTTAGTCAGAAGCTCCGCCATAAAAACTACAAGCGCCATAAGAACGATTATCGCAATCGTCGCGCACGCCTGGTCAAGCGCTTCTCCGCCCGAGTATTCCTTTGTAAAAAATATTTTAATAATGTTTGAGGCAATATTGACTAAACTTACGCATGCCGCCGAAATCACGGTAAACTTTACGTCGTAAAAAAGCAGGCATCCTACAAACGGTATGGCGGCCATAAACCGCACGTAATAGCTGTCATATGCCATCGCCATCAAAAACGTTACGACAATAAGCCCTACAAGCGAGGAATATCGCACGCCCTCGCCCGTACCGTCCTTTAAATAGATGCCCACGCTGCAGGCGCACGCCGCGGCCATAACAGCAATAAGCGCCGCTGTAAATCCAAAGCTTCTTGCGCCTCCCAAACAGGAAACAACCGCAAATATAAGTATGTAGATGTAATAAACTCCAAACCCCGCCACAAAGAACTTGTTCGAACGCCTAACCCTTTCTTCAGCGTTGGCGTAAACGTATCCGCCGCTTCCAGCCTCCATAAATCAACCACCTCTCCCACATAAAAATGACAGCCTCGCCGCCCTTTGCCGCGCCTTCCCGTCCATGGACAAATTCTATCATAATTTTGGGGGCGCGGCAATCGCGGCCCTTCTAACATATTGTATTCTATGAAACGGCTAAAAACAAGAATAACATTCTTTTCCCCGCCGAATCAGGCGCAAAAGCCCATTTTTTTCCTTGAAATGCGCGCAATATTATGATAGACTGGCAAAGTGTGTTGTAAAACATTCGTAATTTTTGTGGAATGCTGCATTTTTGCAGGTGGTCAATGAAGGTCACGTTTAATGCGTTTTTTAAGGATTTGGCGGGCAGCTTTATCCCTTAAGCGAACGGCATTATACGCGGTCTTTTATTTCTTTATGGGTTTTTTGCCGGTATAGCGCCTGCGCAAGTGCGAATAAGACGGCGCGCCACGCGCGCAGAAAAGAGGAATTGTCCATGGATGGTTTTATAAAAGGGCTTACCAATGTCCTTACCGCAGTCGACGATTTTGTATGGGGTCCTGTCATGCTAATTCTTTTAGTAGGCACGGGCATATTTCTTACTATACGTACGAAAGCTTTATGCTGGCGCAATCTTGCGTACGCCATAAAAAGCGTTCTAAGCAAAGAAGCGCGCCAAAAGACCGGCGACGGAGACGTGTCGCCGTTTTCGGCGCTGACGACAGCCCTCGCGGCCACAATAGGCACCGGCAACATAGTCGGCGTCGCCACCGCAATGGTTTCCGGGGGGCCAGGAGCCATAGTCTGGATGTGGATTTCCGCGGCCTTCGGACTTACGTCAAAATTCAGCGAGTGCATGCTGGCCATAAAATACCGCGAAGTCAACGAAAAGGGCGAAATGTCCGGCGGGCCTATGTATACGATGAAGAAGGCCTTTAAAAACAAAAAGGTCGGGGCGGTTCTTGGATGGCTTTTCGCGTTTTTCGCTGTAATCGCCTCATTCGGAATCGGCAACCTCACTCAGGCGAACTCGATTTCGACCGCGCTCCAAACGACTTTTAACATTCCCCTCGCGGCCACGGGCGCGGTCATTACGCTGCTTGCCCTCTTCATAATACTTGGCGGCATCAAGTCCATTTCAAAAGTCTCCCAGGTTGTCGTCCCGTTTATGGCCGTATTCTATATAATAGCCGGCGTCGTAGTCATAATAGGCAATTTTTCCAACGTTCCGTCGGGACTTGCCATGATGTTTAAAATGGCGTTTTCGATAAAGGCCGTTGGAGGCGGCCTGTGCGGGAGCATCGTCGCCTCAATGACGCAGGCGATGCGCTTCGGAGTGGCGCGCGGCGTATTTTCAAACGAGGCCGGCATGGGCTCCGCCGCAATCACCGCCGCCGCGGCATCTACGGACGACCCCGTGCGACAAGGCTATATAAACATGACCGGCACATTTTGGGACACCATCGTCGTGTGCACCATTACAGGGCTATGCATTGCAAGCTCGGGCACGTTAGGCTCCACCGACACCGCCGCCACCGGCAAATACTCCATCGTAGAAACTGTAGGCTCTTCGCCCGCCCTTTCAATAACATCCAAAAAAGTCGACGAGGACGTCATATCCTCCAGCATTTATGAACCAAAATTTCAGAGCAACGGCGATGTTTCCACACTTGTACTTACCAAGCAGGGGGACGGCGATTCAATAACGCTCACAAAAAAGGGAAAAACGGCAAAAGGCGCGGCGACGCAGGATTCAAATTCAGAAATTGAGAATTTTTTGGGAACGTGGATCGACGACAGCGGCAACAAATACATATTTGGAGACGATTATTCTTATGAATACAGGGAACTGACTGTTGGCTCCCCACTTACCATAAAAGCGTTTGAAACCGTTCTTGGAGATCTTGGCGGATGGATTGTATCCATAGGGATCACGCTCTTTGCCTTTTCCACTATTCTTGGCTGGGAGTACCACGGCGAAAAAGCGTTTGAATACCTGTTTGGCACCCACAGGTTCAACATAATATACCGTGTGGCGTTTTCGCTTATGGTATTTGTCGGAGCCACAACAACGCTTGAAATAGCATGGACGTTTTCCGATATCGCGAATGCCTTGATGGCGATACCAAACCTGATATCGCTGCTGGCGCTTAGCGGAGTTGTCGCGAGCGAAATGAACCGCTTCCAAAAAGTGTTGAAAGAAGAAAAGAGGAAAAAATAATTGGACAGCTTCCTATTCAGCCTCAACGCCACGGTTCCAATCTTTGCGGTAATGGCAATAGGCTGGCTGCTTAAAAAGACAGGCGTCATAGACGGGCATTTCGCGGACGTCGCCAACAGGCTCGTGTTCAAGGCGTGCCTGCCATGCCTCGTCTTTAAGGATCTGGCGGGCACCGACATACGGCATAATTTCGATTTAAAATATGTGGGCTTCTGCTTTTTTTGCACTTTGACTTCGATACTCGCAATTTGGGCGCTCGCGAAAAAGATCTTGAGAAACAAAAGAGAGGTTGGCGCTTTCGTGCAGGGCGCCTATAGAAGCAGCGCCGCCATTTTGGGCATCGCCTTCATTCAAAATATCTACGGCACGTCGGGCATGGCTCCGCTAATGATTATAGGTTCCGTGCCGCTTTACAACATATTCGCGGTTATAATACTCGCCTTTGAGGACGGCAGGGAGGGAGAGCGCGATTTTTCCCAAGTTAGGCGCGCGTTTTTTAATATACTTAAAAACCCTATAATAATAGGCATATTTTTAGGCCTTGCCGCCTCTTTTTTCAACTTCAGGCTTCCAACCATGGCAAACAAGACCATAAACAGCTTGGCGGCCGTAGCGTCTCCCCTCGCGCTTATATCAATCGGAGCGTCTTTCGAAGGGAAAAAGGCGCTTTCAAAAGCCGGACAGACGGCAGCCGCGTCTTTTATAAAGCTTGTACTGCTTGCCGCCATATTTCTTCCGATTGCGGTTTTTTGCGGCTTTAGGGATCAGAAGCTGGTCGCCATCATAATTATGCTGGCGTCGCCGTGCACGCCTACATCATACATCATGGCAAAAAACATGGGCGGCGACGACGTGCTCGCATCAAGCATAGTAGTCGCCACCACCCTGTTTTCATCAATTACGCTCACAGCATGGATTTTCGCGGCAAGGTCACTGGGACTCGTCCAATGACGCGGACTTCTCCTTGCGGCTTAGCCTCTCGACAGCCGTCTCCACGCGCCTTTTGGTCTGAGGCTGTGCGTTGCGCATATCTGCGCTGCGTACAGGCGCCGGAGCCTGCTGCGGCTTTTGCGCCTGCCTTTGCGCCGCGAAAGAATTCTTCATAATCTGCGTGTTTATACCGGACACCGCCTTGTCTATATATTCCGCAATCTCCTCGGGCTTCGTGCCTTCCATCGATCTGACGGTTTCCTCAACCCTGTCCAGCCTTTCAAGAATTTCGTTGCCAATAACGGCCATTTCCCTGTTTCCTTTGACAATCTCTTCGGCATAGGAAAGAATTTCCCTGTTGCCATCAAACATCTTTTCCCTTACCTGCGCAAGCTCCGCGCCGTCATCGCCATTGAGGCCCTCCCCAAGCGACTCCACTTTGGCCATGATTTCGTCCAGAGCCTTTTTCATGCTCTCAGAATTCTTAACCTGATATTTCGCTATCAGCTTGGCGGCATGGACAGTATTCTCATTTATCGCGTCGACAGCGTCCTTAAAGGCAGCCTCATCCGCCTCCCCGCCGCCCGCCGCGGACTCCTCCAAAGCGCCCGCGCAAGCCTGAAGCCTTTTTCCCACGTTGCCTATGCCGTCATATATCGCCCGCTCCAGCTCCATATGCTCCTCAAGCTTTGAATAAATCTCCTCAAGCTCCCTTTCCCGGCGTCCGCTTTGCGTCTGCTCCAAATTCCTTTCCCATTCGCAAAAGGCGCCGCTTACGCCGTCTATTACGAAATATGTGGAAACAATGACTACAAGCGCGATCGCCACGCTCAGAACAATTCCAAATCTGCTGCCGGACAAGACGTCATGAAACATCGCCTCGGATAAAATGCCCGCCACCCAGACAAATATTGAAAGCTTCGCGGTTTTTCCCAATTCCATAAAATTCCTCATTTCTACGCCGTCCGCCGCGGGCCGGATACGGCTATAACGACGAGCTGTTCAAATATTCTGACTGATACGGCGTAAGCGTGTCGATCTCTTTTCCCAAAAAGCCGAGCTTTCGTCGCGCGACTTCAAGATCCACTTCCCTTGGCACGTCTATTATCTTTTCATTAAGCTCATTTTCATGCTCGACCAGGTATTTTGCGCTTAGGGCCTGAATCGCGAAGCTCATGTCCATTATCTCCGCCGGATGTCCGTCGCCGGCGGCAAGATTTACCAGACGCCCCTGCGCGAGCACGTATATGGTCTTCCCATTCGAAAGCTTGTATCCCATGATGTTTTTACGCATCTCCTCGCTTGCCGTGGCAATTTCACGAAGCCGCTTCATATCTATCTCGACGTCGAAATGTCCGGCGTTGCAAAGGATTGCGCCATCCTTCATCTCCATAAAATCCTCTTCGTCTATGACGGCCGCGCATCCGGTGACCGTTACGAAAAAGTCTCCCCTTTTCGCCGCTTCCTTCATAGGCATGACGTCAAAGCCGTCCATCACAGCCTCTATGGCCTTGATCGGATCTATCTCGGTAACTATCACCCGGGCGCCAAGCGCCTTTGCCCTCATTGAAACTCCCTTGCCGCACCAGCCATAGCCGGCGACGACGACTATCTTTCCCGCGACTATAAGGTTTGTAGTCCTGTTTATTCCGTCCCAGACCGACTGGCCCGTTCCGTACCTGTTGTCAAACAGGTGCTTGCAGTCGGCGTTGTTGACAAGCACCATGGGAAATTCCAGCCGGTCCTCGGCAGCCATGGCCCTAAGCCTTATAATTCCCGTGGTCGTTTCCTCGCATCCACCTATTACGTATTGGAGCTGATCCCTCTTCGATGTATGAAGCATATGAACCAAATCTCCACCGTCATCGATTATTATATTTGCCTGATGCGACAAAACCTCGGAAATGTGCGCGTTATACTCGTCATCCGTAGCGCCGTGCCACGCGAACACGTTCAGTCCGTCGACGGCCAATGCCGCGGCGACGTCGTCCTGCGTCGACAGCGGATTGCTTCCGGTAATATACATCTCTGCGCCGCCCGCCGCGAGCACTTTGCACAAGTACGCGGTCTTGGCCTCCAAATGTATTGAAAGCGCTATCTTCCTGCCCGAAAAAGGCCTGGTTTTTGAAAAATCCTCCTCCAGGCTCCTTAAAAGCGGACAATTACGCCGCACCCATTCAATCTTATGCGCTCCGGAAGGCGCAAGCTTGATATCTCTAATCTGATTCATAGCAATTCCTTTCATCTTATGAACTGTCTTTGCAACATCGCGCCTATCATTATAACACACGGGAAACAAATGTAAAGGATTGCGCCTCGCGGCGGGCTATCTGGCTGAAAGATATTCCACCGCCGCCCGCATCTGGCCGTCCATCGCGGGCGACGCGCCGCCTGGTTCCGCGTCGCCATACTTTGCCTTAATATCCGGAACAAGCCCCGTGCCGTGTATATTTCTGCCCTTGGGCGTATAATATTTCGACGTAGTCATTTTTAGCGCCGAGCCGTCGTCAAACGCGAATATAGTCTGGACTATGCCCTTTCCAAACGTCTTTGCGCCGACGAGCTTTGCCGCGCCGTCATCCTGGAGCACGCCTGAAAATACCTCCGACGCGCTTGCGGAATTTTCATTTACAAGCACGGCCATGGGCACTTTAACGCAGACGTCGTCCTTGGCGAAATATTTCTCCGAGACGCCGTTTTTGTCCTTTGTATATGTTAAAAGCCCTTTCGGCAACAGCCTGTCAAGCATTGTGACCGCGACCGAAAGAAGGCCCCCTCCGTTATCCCGCAAGTCGATTATAAGCGAGGTCATCCCCTCTTTTTCGAGCGCGTCTATGGCGTCGTCGAACTGCTCGTCCGTAACATCTTCAAAACCCGACACCCTGACATATCCGATGTCTCCGTCCAGCATTCTTTTTTCTACGGTATCGTCTTTTATTACCTTTCTTACTACCTTTATATCCAGATATCCGTTCTGCCCGCCGCGCTCAATTTTAAGATTGACGGCGGTATTTTCCCGACCCTTCACCTTTGACAAGACGTCGTCCAAATCCTCTCCCGCCACTTCCTCGCCGTCTACCGCCCGTATCACGTCGCCGGCGCGTATCCCGGCCTTCTGCGCCGGCCCGCCTTTAACAGGCTTTACCACGACCACGCCGCCCGTCTTTTCGTCCTTCCTTACGTACGCGCCTATGCCGCAATATATGCCGCGCGATTTTTCGACTATATCTTTGTATTCGTCCTCCGTGTAGTAGGCGCCATACTCGTCTCCCATTCCGTTCACAATGCCTTTGTAAATCGACGCGGCCATTGCATCTTCGTCTACATCGTCAAGATAATACTTTTCGATGTATTCGCCTATAAGCTTGGACTTTTCCTTTATTTCGCGTCTCGCGGCAAAATTGCGGCGTCCCGCAAATACGTCGGAAAAATCCACGCCCGCGAAAAAAGAGGCGACATATATCAATATCAGCACGCCCGCCGCGCCTAAAGCGATTCCGACAAAAAAGGCCCTCGCCCCGCGCCTGTCTTTCATACGCCCTCCAATATGTTTTTGACCGCGGCGCGCGCCGCAATCAGTAATCAAAAGATTCCATGTATTTCATATACTTTACGACCATAAGGGCTATCTTAAACGTAATGGCGTCGTCAAATACCCTCAGATCGAGGCCCGTGCTTTTTTCAAGCTTGTCCAGCCTATATACAAGCGTATTGCGGTGAATATACAGCTGCCTCGACGTTTCCGAAACATTTAAGCTGTTTTCAAAAAACTTGTTTATCGTGGCTATCGTTTCCTCGTCGAAATCGTCAGGCGACTTGTCACCGAATATCTCCTTAATAAACATCTTGCAAAGCGGCATCGGAAGCTGATATATTAAAAGCCCGATCACCAGACTGCTGTTAGCTATGACGTGCCTGTCGCCGTAAAATATCTTGCCTACGTCAAGCGCCATCTTGGCTTCCTTATACGAACGGGAAACATCCTTTATCTCGTTTACAATGGTTCCAAAGGCGACGTGGACCATAGTCATGGCCTCCGTGCTTAGCATATCCAGGATCACTTTCGCGACCTTGTCCAAATCGTCATAATCCTCATTTTGCTTGACTTCCTTGACAAGAATTATGTTTTTTTCATCAACCTGAGTTATAAAATCCTTCGTCCTGCTTGCAAAAAGCCCTTTAACAGTCTCAAGCGCGTTGACATCCTTTTCGTTCTTCGTTTCTATAAGGAACACGACCCGCCTCGCGCTGGTGTCGATATGCAGCTTCTTCGCGCGGTTGTATATGTCGACAAGCAAAAGATTGTCCAGGAGAAGATTCTTTATGAAATTGTCCTTGTCATATCTTTCCTTATAAGCCACCAAAAGGCTCTGTATCTGAAACGCCGCAAGCTTTCCAACCATATATACGTCGTCGCTGTCGCCCTTTGCCAAAATCACATACTCGAGCTGATGCTCGTCAAATACCTTGAAAAACTGGTACCCCTGCAGAACCTGGCTGTCCGCCGGGGAGTCTACGAAGGCCATTACAGCGTCCTCATATTCCTCAACGTTGTTGATAGTAGTCGCGAGGGCCTTGCCCTCCGTGTCCATAATGCATATATCTATCCTCGTGATATTTTTCAGACCGTCTATCGTGGTCTGCAAGACCTGGTTTGATATCATCAATTTACCTCCAGCTTTTTATCGATTATAAACTCTAGTCAAAATTTGCCCGCTAAAATACAACCGCATCGTTAATTCTAACATTATTTTTCATAGAAGTAAAGGCAATTCATATATTATATACACATATTGTACCCGGTCAGCTCCAAAAATTGTGCATTTTATATATAGCAAAACTTTTTTAGAAATTTTTGCGCATACACTTAAAAGACCTTTTTTCTTCCGGCCTCCGCCCGAATTTTGTATTTTATCTTTTAAAGAAAACAAAGTATTTTATGTATTTCTAAAAGATGATATAATGTCCTGGATAAAAATCTGCCGGACTTTAGCTGCTGTTTTTGGATGGAGGTCTTAAGATGGAGGTTTTGAAATTCGGATTGAGCTACTGGAAAAAATATCTGCCTTTCGCAATTTTGGTGCAGCTCATAAGCTTTATAGCTCTTACATGCGACCTGCTCATTCCCATGATTTCAGAAATGTTCATAGACTACGTCATAAGGAGCGACGTTCCGGACGACGCGAATATTTTCTCATTCATGCTAAGCGGAAAATATGGCGCCGTACACACCATGCGCCTTTTGTTTTCAATATCAATTCTGCTTCTTGCACTGCTTTCCCTGCGGCTCGTCCTTGTCTACATAAAAAATGTGGAAAATCAAAGGCTTGGACTTGGGCTTGAGACGGATCTGCGCATGGCGACCTTTAAAAAGCTTATGGATCTTGACAGCATGACGATATCCAACTACAACACTGGCGAGCTGCTTACAATCATAAATTCCGACACGATAATGTTTAAGGAAATGTTTTGCAGGATCATTCCCAATATAGCCGACAGCGTCGCGGTGCTGGCGGTAAGCGCGTCGCTTCTTGCGAAAATACACCCGGCCCTGCTTTTAATCCCCGTCATGCTCGCGCCCCTGTTTTTGATGGCGCTAATGAGGTTTCGCCTGCTTGCGAGAGAAAACTATAAGGCGATACGGGCCGACAATTCCGTTATGAACCTCACCGTTCAAGAAAACATAGAAGCCGTGCGGCTCGTCCGATCCTTTACAAACGAGGGCATAGAGGAAAAGAAATTCGACGCCGCGAACGAACAGCTTAAAAACTCTTACATCAGGCAGGTACTGCTGTCGTCCAAATTTGAAGTGGTTTTTAGCAGCATTAAGCAGACAGCCTACATAGGAAGCATCGCGGTAAGCGCCCTGCTGGTAATTAAGGGGAGCATAATGGTCGGATTCCTCGTGGCGTGCACCAATTACGTGCTCAAAATAATGGACCACATCACGCAGATAAACAATTCACTTTTTCAAATGCAGCAGCAGCTTGTCTCCGGCCAGAAGATGTGCGACTTCATGAAAAAGCCCTTTCGAATTAAAAACGGCGACAAAACGGTGCCCGAATATGAGAAAACTGACATACGGCTTGAACACGTCTCTTTAGAGATCGACGGAGCCGCGATTCTTAAAGACGTCAGCTTGGACGCGCCGTACGGGAAAAAAATAGGCATCGTGGGAGGCACCGGAAGCGGAAAAAGCGTCCTCCTTGAATCGCTTGTCCGCATACACGACATTACGGGCGGCTCCATCAAATTAAACGGCAGGGAAATAAGCGAGTATGACCTTGGCTCGCTGCGCGACCGCTTCGCGTACGTGTTTCAGGACGTTTTTCTTTTCTCCAACACGATAGACTCAAATATAGCGTACAGCGAACCGGACATAGAAATGGATCAGGTAGTCGCGGCGGCAAAACACGCGCAGGCGCATGGATTCATAAGCGGCCTGCCGGACAGCTACGACACTATCGTCGGCGAACGCGGACTTGGCATATCGGGCGGACAAAAGCAGCGCATTTCCATCGCGAGAGCCCTGCTTAAGGACGCGCCCGTGCTAGTCCTTGACGATTCCACAAGCGCCTTGGACGTACGCACCGAAAAGAGGCTTCTTGCCGACATTAAAGAGAACTATCCGCAAAAGACTGTTTTTATATCGGCCCACAGGCTTACGTCAGTCGCCGAGTGCGATGAAATACTTTATATGCAGGACGGCACGGTACTTGAACGCGGCACGTTTGACCAGCTTATGGACATGAATGGAAAATTCGCGCGCGTGTACAGGGCGCAGATGGCGCAGGATCGTGAAATTATAAATTACGACAAAATAAAGGATGCCGAAGGCCATGGCAGAAAACTTCGCGGAGGTATGGACTAATGGCTAGGAGAAACACGTATTTTCAAGATGAAGAAATAACGAAAAAAATAGATGTCAGGCAGCTCGGCAGAGTGCTCCGCTATGTCCTGCCTTATAAAAAAACGGTGGCTCTGGTGGTCGCCTTGATGCTGGGCTCCTCCTTCATATCCATGCTTTCTCCTCTCCTGCTAAGAAGAATCATAAATTCAACTGTCGCGAACAGAAACTACAGGGAGCTTGCGTTCATAATCTGCTGCATGGCCGCGCTCGCTCTCATCGAGATAGCGGCGACATACCTGCACCAGAGCAAAACCGGCGTCATGGGGCACAAGATAATAGCGTCGATACGACAAGACATTTTTTATAAGCTTCAAAAACTTCCATTCGACTATTTTGATTCAAAACCCGACGGAAAAATCGTAATAAGAGTAACGGACTACATAAACGATCTCGCTAATTTTTTCACGAATTTTCTTGTTCAGCTCTTAATATACATAGCGAAAATCATAATAGTTACATTTTTCATGTTTTCAATCAGCCCAAGGCTTACGGGCGTCGTCATCGCCGCCGTTGTTCCCATGATGATCTGCGTGTTTACCCTCCGCTACAAAATAAGAAAGATTTTTCCAAAACACCGCGCAAAGATTTCCAACCGCACGGCATTTCTGGTGGAATCGATTATGGGCGAAAAAATCATAAAAAGCTACAACCGCGAAAAAACAAATACAAAAATCTACGAAGACGTTCACTCGCAAAGCGTCAAGGTGTGGCTAAGCATCGTACGCAGAAATGAGCTAAACACGCCCATAGTGGAGATTTTTTGGAATCTTGGCATCATATGCCTATACGCCCTCGCGCTCTCCCTAATGCTTGGCGGACACTCTTCTATGAACGCCGGAACCGTCGTAGTATTTACAAGCTACATGAGCCTTTTTTCGGGCCCGCTTACGCAGATTGCCTTTATAATACAGCAGCTTGCGCAGGTAAGCTCAAACCTTGAGCAGGTATTTGACACGATAGACTATCCTGTGGAAATCAAAAATGCCAAAGACGCCATTCCCCTTAAAAATGTAAGAGGCAGGGTGGACTTCAACCATGTGACTTTTTCATACGACGAGGACGAGCCCGTGCTAAAAGACTTCGACCTTCATGTGGATCCGGGCGAAACGATAGCTCTCGTAGGCCCCACCGGAGCGGGCAAGACCACGGTAGTCAACCTGCTTACGCGCTTCTACGATGTCGACGAGGGAAGCGTGACTATAGACGGAATAGACGTAAGGGACGCCGATCTGCAGTCGCTTAGGCGGGAAGTGGGCGCGCTCATGCAGGATCCGTTTCTGTTCAAGGGAACAATTTTGGAAAACATAAGATACGGACGGCCGGACGCAACCGACAGCGAATGCATGAGCGCCGCCCGTCTGATACACGCCGAAGAAAGGATTTTGCAGTTTAGGGACGGGTATTTCCATGAGTTGGAAGAACGCGGCCAGGGCCTGTCCGCCGGCGAAAAACAGCTTATCAGCTTCGCAAGAATTATACTTAAAAACCCTTCCATCGTAATACTTGACGAGGCCACAAGCTCAATAGACACGGAAACCGAGCAGCTCATAAAGCAGGCACTTGACGTAGTGCTGCGGGACAAGACCGCATTTATAGTGGCGCACAGGCTTTCAACCATACGCAACTCCGACAGGATACTTTACATAGCAAATCAGGGAATCGCGGAATCCGGAACACACGAGGAGCTTATGGCCTTAAAGGGGCTTTACTACCAGCTAAATTAAGCCAAAAAGCCGCTTATTCCTCTTCGGATTCCATTATTCTGCTCCACAGGCGCGCGTCGAGCTTTTCCTCGTACGCGTCCGCCGCCGCGTCGTATTCGTCCTCGTCGTCAATGTCTTCCATCTCAAAGTCGTCGTTTCCAAGGTCTTTGATCCTAAATACGTAATATTCGGAAATATTTTCCTCGTCGGCGGGTATCGCCGCGCAGTACAGCCTGCCGTCCACTTCATATATTTCGTCTATGTAAAAGTCCCTGTCCGCCCCGTCCTCGTCCGTAAGGACGACCATTGTCTCCTTAAATTTATATTCGCCTTCTTTGTCGGCCATGACGCGTCCCTCCTTTCACTCCGTCATTCATCCTTTTTTCTGTTTTCAAAATAAACGAAGGAATCTATCGCGTCGAAAATGTCCTCAAACGTCTCGCGCGGCGCCGCGTCTATATACTTTTTTAAAATGCGCTGCTCGTCGCCTCCGTGATAGCGTCCGTAAAAAATGTCGAAAAGATTGTGCCCCCTCACGTAAATCTTAATATTTTCCAGATTCTGCCTGATGTCCTCGCGGCTTCGTATCCGGATGTTCAATATCCTAAGCATCCTCTTTACGCTGTTTAGCTTATACAGATATTCCTTGTATTTTTTATACAAAATGTCGTAAAATTCCTCTTCATTTTTGATTACGCCTATTTGAGCCATCACCTTTGGATCGAGGAAGTAGTTTTCAAATGAATAGTACTTCAATATAAGAACGTTCTTGGGCTCCACGTTAGGCAGGTTTCCCGCGTCCTCCTTTGCCCGCTGGCTGTAATAGCTGCATAGCTGTTTTTTGAGATATTTTGGATTTTTCCCGTCGCTGTCCCTAATCATGAGGAATTGATCCTTTAAATACAGCTTGTTTATGTATTTTAAATTGGCGTACGTCTTAATATTGGTGCAGCTGTTGGTAGGTATTATCGTGATGCGCCTAAGGTTTCCCTCCTCGTCATATATTTCTGAGTAGTATTTCTCCAAAAGCAGCGGAAGCCTGTTGCTGTCCTGCTTTCCCTCCACGATGAAGACGAAGCTGACGTTCATAAAATCGTTGGCAGTATATCCTAAATCGTTCAAAATATCGTCGATGTTAGTATTTTCCTTTACTACAGTATAATATTCATTGTCCAGCACCCCCTCTCTTATCTGTTTTGTGGAGAAGTTGAAAATCATATTCGGCGAATGCGTGGAAAAAATCACCTGATTCTTCTTTGAAAGCCTGTATAAAATTTCGCTCGCAACCTTTTGAAGCTGCGGGTGCAGATACAGCTCCGGATCTTCCAACAAAATGATGCAGGGCAGCGTGTCATCCTCGTCCACGTACGTCTCGAGAAAAGTGAGCGCGTATATGCTCTTTAGACCTTCCCCAAGCATATTGATCGAGCCTATGGAACCGCCTCTTTCAGGATTATATAGCTGCGTGTCGATGCTTAAGAGCCTATCTATGTCAAAGTCGATGACATACCTTATCTCCTGCAGGGGACTTCCGTTCGCGTGAAAATGGTCGTTGACCTTTTTTGCGAATTCCGAAAGATTTGTATTAAAAAGCTTGTATTGCAAAAGCCTGGCCGTTTCAAAAAGCGTCATTTCCTCGGGAGCCTTTTTATTTATCATCCCTATGCATTGAAAACAGAGGCTGCAGTTTTTCGCTGAATCAAAAGCGCATTTATTTTCCTTTAGCTTCTGAAAGGATGCCTTGTCATAGAAACTGAACACGTCATTTTGCAGCGCGTCTAAATTTCTATTTTGATCTATGTGATATATCTTGGGGATTATTTCCTTGATATGGGGATTGTTCTTCTTAAATCCGTCATCATATCTCACAGTGCGGTCGGGCTTTATTTTGCAGGCAAAAGACACTGTCCCGTCTTTAAACGAAGGCAGGGCCTTTTTAAACTCGTCCAGCCATTTTTCATAGCTGCGCGACTTGCTCAATATTGCCCTTGTATGGTAATAATGCAAATCCTCATCGGTAAATTCGATGCACATTGATATTTCAATCGGCCTGTTCGCTTCCAAAAATTCATAATCCTTCGCCTGTCGTATGCCCGCGGCCAAGACGATGGCGTCTATGACGGAAGTTTTTCCCGTATTATTCTTGCCGACTAAAATAAGCGAATTTTCCATGTCGCCAATTTCAAGCTCCCTGATGGATTTGAAATTTTTAATCTTAAGATACTCTATTTTCATGGCCGGCCGCACCCCTCCCTTTATCCCGCAAAACATTTCCCCCGCCCCGCGTTTTTTCTTTATTCTTTCGGCCGCTCTTTTTTTTCATCACGGAATATCCAAATCTTCCCAATCTCTTTCCAAGCGTGAAATACTCGCCGTGCGAATAGGCCACAAGGCCCGCGGCATTCAGATTGAACGCGCCGCTCCCGTCCATATACGCCTCGTCAACGTGGACGGCCACAACTTCGGCAATAAACATATGGTGCGACCCAAGCTCTTTAATTTCCGCCACCCTGCACTCGATATTTACAGGCGACTGCTTTATCATGGGACATTTCACCACATCCGCCCGCTCCATTAAAAGCCCGCATCTTTTCCATTTATCGACACGGCTGCCGGAACTCGTTCCGCAAAAATCGGCCGCCGTCGCCAATTCCTTTGTGACAAGATTTATGACAAACTCGCCAGAACGCCTTACTATGCCATATGAATGACGCTCCGGACGCAGCGAGATGTAAAGCATGGGCGGATTGGTGCATATTGTGCCCGTCCACGCCACCGTTATTATGTTGGATTCGCCGTCCATGTCCCCGCAGCTTACCATTGCCGCCGGAAGAGGGTAAAGCATATTTCCAGGTTTAAAGTTTATTTTTGACATAAACTCTCCGTTCTTTAAACCTCAATGTCTTTATCTCAAAAATATTTAAAAAATCGCTGCCGAAAAGACGGCCGCCCTGGGACAAAGCAGGCGTCATCAGCACGGCGCCCACGCTAAACTAGCCAGCAGCTTATCCCTATAGTATTCATACTGCTTTTGACGCGCTTTGGTCTCCGCCGGTATGCCCTCCGATATGTCATTGCAGAGAGTATCGAAGCGGTCGAGGATTTCGACAATTTTATTTTGTTCCTCTATGGAAGGAAGCGGAATCGTCATCTTCTCAATTGCAGTGCGCGGAATACGCGGGATGCTTGCCTTCCGAATTTGTGAAGTCAAATACGTATTCTGTGTCAGCAAATAGTGGTAAAGGAAGCGTGGATTAAGATTGTCCGAGCAATTAAAATAGAAGCAATCATCAGCTGCCCAAAACTTTTCCTTGCTGTACCCGACTTCTCCAGCCGCTCCAGCAGCAATAATAAAGGCAGAATCTCCATCGCAATTGCTCCTATCATAATAACCCATAGCAACAAGGCTGTTCTGGAAAACCGGATATCCTTTCGAGTCAGAAAGTTGCGCACGAACAACACGAGTTCCTCTTTGCATATCAGCTACATCGAGAAGGTTCAAAGAAATCGCGCCAAAAACATACTGGCAAAGCCGAATCAGGCCATTATACTCCGGTCTCCGGTCTCCGGTCTCCGGTCTCCGGTCTCCGGTCTCCGGTCTCCGGTCTCCGG
>CAZTVO010000018.1:0-74 GCA_964617075.1 uncultured Jutongia sp. | reverse complement strand
TCTCCTAAGGATTGTCCCGCCGTTCTCCATAAATGTCAAGAGTCCATCGCGATAAAATTCATATTGTTTTTGAC
>CAZTVO010000017.1:295-24028 GCA_964617075.1 uncultured Jutongia sp. | reverse complement strand
GCCATGCCTTTTACCGCCTTTCAATTGTCCATCCCAATCGTCGTTTAGCCAGTTCCTAAGCAGCTGCGCCACGGCCTCGGGATTTTCGTCGACGAACTTCTCGATAAGCTTTCTGGTTTCGGATTTTTCGCTAAACTCTATGTCGTCCAATGACTGGTTCTCCTTAGTAGTGGCAAGGAGCTGCTCTACTGAAAGCTCCGGCTCCTCGTCCGCGGCCGCCACAGGCGCCGTTCCGCGGATTACTATGAATATGAGCAGCGCGATTATAAGCACCGCAAGTATTATCATCAGGTAGTCCGAAAACTGCCTCTTTGCCTCGGTCTTTTCAACGAACTTTGGCACCTCGTACGCGAGAACCGAAATATTTGCGGGGGCGATGCCAGTTGCCGCCGATATAAGCTGAATCTCCTCGTCTGTCGGCGCGACGACCGTTGAGTCGGCGTTTTGCGCCATAAACTCCTCGAATGTGATGCCGTCTAGGGTGCCGTCCGCCTCAAGCTGCTCCTCGTCGTACACGATGTAGCGGGTGGCCACTATTCCTATGGACGAATCGTCTATCTGAATCGTAGGCTTTTCAACCTTTATGTTTTCAATGGTCTCGTTGGTAAGAAGCCCCTGGAGCTTTTCGACCTCGACGGAGGAGGAGCTTCCCTGATTGCCGCTAAGCATTACGTCCGTCTCGTCGTCGTTTGAGGCGGTGCCTGGCTCCCCGCCCGCGCCCGTTCCCCCGGACGCCGAATAGGTGTAAAGGTCGGTAGGATATCCGTACTCCCTTCCCTCGTCGACCGAATAGGTCTTTACAAGGCTTTCGACCTTTCGCATGTCGAACTGGATGCCCTGCGTGCCAACCTGGACGTCGTCGTAGTTCATCTTTAAAAGCAGGTCGACGACGTTTGACGCTATCGTATTTCTAAGCTCGTCGCAGTACTGCGACGTTCCTCCCGTAAGAGTGCCGCCGAGCCCGTCGCTTAAAGAGCCGTTGTATATGCTGTTGCCGTCGGAATCGTTTATGATTACGTGCTCCACTGTCGTGCCCGCCGCGTTGGCAAGCCAGTACGCGAGCGCCTCGGCCGTGTCGGGAGTCACAAGCTCCTTGTTTTTTTCGGCCACGCTTATCCTTGCCGTAACGGACGTCGCCGAATCCTCCTCCGAATCGTCAAGCACCCTGTATGAAGTCTCCGGCACGTCTATAAAGACGTCGGCGTCGTCTATGAAGGAGTACTCCATCATGCTAAGCTTTATCTGCGACTGAAGCGCAAGTATGCGCTTCCTGTCCTTTTCATTTTCGGTGGTAGCCATCGAATTGTCGAAAGCCTTGTCCCACGTATACCCCCTGTCGACGAGATTGTTGTCGCTCATGGCGTAAAGAGCGTCCGTCATGTCCTTTTCCTTGACGTAGAGCGTAAGCCCGTCCTTTGAGGCGTCGTACTCTATGCCCGCGTCCACAAGCGCGTCCGCCATGGCGTTGGCGTCGTCAAGGTTTTCAAACGACTGGAACCGCGTCCACCTAGGCCTTGAGGCGAGCCACCCGGCTATGCCAATGGCGACCAGCACGGCGCATATGACAGCTATTATTATGGTCTTTTGCCTGCCGGAGTATTTGTCCCAAAATTCCTTTATCTTCTGCGGAAGCTGCTTAATTCTCTCCTGCATGATCCAACTCTCCTAAAAAGTAAGATTTCACTAAATCTGGATATTCATTATCTCCCTGTAGGCGCTCACAAAAGCGTCCCTTACGGCGACCGTGTACTGTAAAGAAACGTTCGCCTTCTGCTGGGCGATCTGCAGATCATGGATGCTGTCCGTCTCGCCGGCGGCAAACTTTATCTCCTCCTCTTCCGCGGCGTTGCTGTACTCGTTCGCCTCGTATATCATGTTTAGGGCGGAATCAAACAGCGACGCGAAAGCGCTCTTGTCCTTGTCCGAATCAACCAGAATAGAATCCTCCTCGTCCGTCAAAGAAGACGACACTGTAGGAGCCTTGAAATAATTGTCAAAATCTATGCCTGAAAGCGATGCCAAATCCATTTTAAATCCTCCATCCCCGCAAACGCGGCGCTATTTTTTAAAGCGGCCAAAACCCCGCCCCGCGTCAAACGCCAAGACATGGGCCTGCCGCCCCCCCCCGCACAAAAAACGCCCGCCACGCCCCATGGCGCGGCGGATGCGCATTACGACTTTCCTATGTCCAAAGCCTTCATCTGCATGCTTTTAGACGCGTTAAACGCCGTCACGTTTGCCTCGTACGAGCGGCTCGCGTCGATCATGTCTGTCATCTCGGTAACCGTATTTACGTTTGGGTAAAGGACGTATCCCTTTTCGTCGGCGTCCGGATGGGACGGGTCGTAAACAAGGCGTCCTTCGGTAACGTCGTCCTCAAAGATTTTTGTAATCCTGACGCCGTTTCCCACGCGTCCCGTGGCGTTTATAAGCGCCTCGTCAAAAGAGACGTAGGACTTTTCCTCAAATATGACCGACTTTCTCATGTACGGGTCGCCGTCGGCGTCCCTGGTGGTCATTACGTTAGCAAGATTTTGAGAAATTATGTCGAGACGGGTTCTTTGCGCCGTCATGCCGGTGGCGCTTATGTCCATCGCGGAAAAAACTCGCATAAAAATCCTCCATTTCCAAAGCCCGCTGCCAAAATGGCCAAAACAACAGCCTAAAAAAGCCTACCTAGGCGTATTGAGCACGCTCTTTAGCCTGGAAAACTCCTGAGTTATGGAATCGACCAGCGTGTAATATTTTATCTGGTTTTTGGCAAGGTCTACGTTTTCGGTGTCTATGTCGACGTTGTTGCCGTCTATCCTGTAGCTTACGTGCTCGTAGTCCGTATACGTCATGCCCGACAGCACGTCAAGGTCGGCGTTTGCTATCTGGTCGTCAAGCGACTCCCCGCCCGCCACGGCCAGACGCAGAAAATCCTCAAAATACACGTCCTTGCGCTTGTATCCCGGAGTGTCTACGTTGGCGATGTTGTTTGAGATGGCTGAATCCCTCATCCAGCTCGCGTCGGCCGCCTTTTCAAGCACATTTATATAATTGAACGCTCCCGATGAAACCATACGGCTCTCCTCTCCTAATAACACGTTATATTGTATCGCATTCGTGCAAAAATATCAACATATAGCATACAATTGTACGCAATTTTTGCGAGCGCCCGCAAATCCCGCCGCCCGCCTTACAATATATTATAAAAGTATTGTTTAAAATTGCAAGCAAACTTTGCCAAATAATATTAAAATTTATTAAATTGTTGCACAAACACGTCAAACTCCGACAGGTTCGCGAGTTTTGGCGCCCGCCTCGTTTTTTTGGCCCGCGTATCCGCAGCCGGCGTCCATGCACACGTCCCTGCCGCCTTTTTCCACCATGGGGCCGCCGCACTCGGGGCACCTGCGCGCCGATGGCTTCTGCCATGACATAAAGTCGCAGTCGGGAAATCCCTCGCACCCAAAGTAGCGTCTTCCCTTTTTCGTCTTTTTGACTACTATGTCCCTTCCGCAGACCGGACAGGACACGCCCGCCTTTTCGTAGAAGGGCTTTGTGTTTCTGCATTCCGGGAACCCGGGGCAGGCCAAAAACTTGCCGTGCGGCCCGAACTTTACCACCATGTTGCGCCCGCACTCCTCGCACACGACGTCGGTGGCCTCGTCCTCTATCTTTACCTCCTCAAGCTCCTTTTGGGCGGTCATGACGGCCTCGTTTAAGTCGGGGTAGAAATTTTCGATGACCGTCTTCCAGCGCACCTGCCCCGCCTCGACTCTGTCCAAAAGGCCTTCCATGTACGCGGTAAAATTTACGTCCACGATGCTTGGAAACGACTTTTTCATTATGCCATCGACCACCTCGCCAAGCTCGGTGATGTATAGGTTTTTTTGCTCCTTCGCGACGTAGTGCCTGTTTATTATGGTCGATATGGTCGGCGCGTACGTGCTAGGACGGCCAACGCCTAGCTCCTCCAAAGTTTTTACAAGCGACGCCTCCGTAAAATGCGCGGGCGGCTGCGTGAAGTGCTGCCTGCCCTCAAATCCCGACGTCTCAAGCTTCATGCCGACCTCAAGCTTTTTGGGGAGGGCCTTTTTTTCGGGCTTGTCCTCCTCGGCCTGATACACGTTTAAATATCCGCTAAAGGCTATCTTTGAGGACGAAGCCGTGAAGCGATACTTGTCGGAGTCGATTTTTACCGACGTCGTTTCGTACTTGGCGCAAGACATTCTACTCGCCATAAACCTCTTCCAGATAAGCTGGTAGAGCCTGAAGTGATCCCTTGGCAGGGAATCTTTTGCCTGGGACGGCGTAAGCGCGACGTAGGCCGGCCTTATGGCCTCGTGGGCGTCCTGAATCTTTTGCGCGCCTTTGCCCGCGCCGTCCTTTTTTTCGCCGTCGGACGCAAGATATTCCCTGCCGTAGTTTTCTATTATGTATTCCGACGCGGCCGCGGCCGCCTCCTTGGACACGCGGGTGGAATCGGTCCTAAGGTAGGTTATGAGGCTGGTCATGCCGCGCCCCTTTATCTGAACGCCCTCATAGAGGCTTTGCGCGATCCTCATGGTCTTTTGAGTCGAGAAATTAAGGTTTTTGGCCGCCTCCTGCTGAAGGGTGCTGGTAGTAAACGGAGGAGGGCTTTTTTTGACCCTTGTCGATTTTTTTATGTCGGAGACGCGAAAACACGATTTTTCAAGCTCCGATATGATTTGTTCCTTACGCTCTTTGGAATCTATAGTCGTTTTTTTGTCTATCTCGCCGTAAAATTCGGCGTCAAACGGCTTTTTTTCGCCAGGAACAAAAAACTTGCCCGACACCGTCCAGTACTCCTTCGGAATAAAGGCGGCTATCTGCTCTTCCCTGTCCGCTATTATCCTTAGGGCCACAGACTGCACCCTGCCGGCGCTAAGCCCCCTTTTTACCTTGGCCCAAAGGACGGGGCTTATCTCGTAGCCGACCATCCGGTCTAAAACGCGCCTGGCCTGCTGCGCGTCCACAAGATCCATGTCTATATCGCGCGCGTTTTTTATGGACTGCTTGACCGCGCTTTTAGTTATCTCGTTAAAGGTTATCCTGCTAGCGTCCTTGTCCTCAAGCTTAAGCGCCTCGTACAAGTGCCACGATATGGCCTCGCCCTCGCGGTCGGGGTCGGTGGCAAGATATATCTTGTCGGCCTTTTTTACCTCCTTGCGCAGCTTCGCAAGCAGTTCTCCCTTTCCTCTTATAGTTATGTATTTAGGTTCAAAATCATTTTCAATGTCGATTCCTAGCTGGCTCTTAGGCAAATCCCTTACGTGTCCGTTCGAAGCGACCACCTCGTAGGAGCTTCCCAAAAACTTCTTTATGGTCGCTGCTTTTGATGGCGATTCTACAATCACAAGATTTTTTGCCATGACGCTTCATTCCTTTCCTCATATCCTGAGCGCGAAATAATTGCCGCCCGCCATGATGACATAATGCTTCGTCTCCAGCTCCATCAAAACTTCCATGGTCCGGCGCACGTCAAACCCGGTCTTTCTAGATATTTCAGAAATATGCGCCGGCTCCAAACCTAAACTAGCATACACTATTTTTTCTGACGTTTCAAGCGCGGCCGCGTTTTTTTTCTTGAGGAAGCCGACGCTTTCGTCATAAAAAAGCCCCAGGGCGTCGATGACGTCGCGGGGGCCCGTAATAAGCGCGGCGCCTGACTTTATAAGCTCGTTGCTTCCTTCGTAGCGCTCGTCGTCTATGGCGCCAGGAACGACGAACACGTCCCTGCCCTGCTCAAGCGCAAACTCCGCCGTTATAAGCGAACCGCTCTTTTTTCCCGCCTCGACCACAAGAACCGCGTCCGACAGCCCGCTTATTATCCTGTTGCGCATGGGAAAATTGCCGGGAAGGGGCGGGGAGGAGGGCGGCAGTTCCGAGATTATTCCGCCCGCCTCCTGCATTCGCGTATACTCCTCTATGTTTTGGCGCGGATAGCAGACGTCTGCCCCGCAGCCCATCACCGCGAACGTGCGTCCTCCGGCTATCGAGAGCGCGCCCCTATGCGCGGCCACGTCCACGCCCCTTGCCAAGCCGCCCGCCACCTGGATTCCGCTCTCGGCAAGCGCCCTGCCCATTTTTTCGGCTACGGCCGCCCCCATGTATGAGGCGTTTCTTGCGCCGACGACGGCCACCGTCTTTTTTTTCGGGTCAGGGAGGCTTCCCTTGTAAAAAAGGCTGTATGGCGGGTTGTATATGTTTTTTAGCTTTTCGGGATACTTGGCGTCCCCCATGCGCGTAAATTTGATGCCTTTTTTTAACATTTTTTCGTAGTCTGACGCCGCCCGCCTGACGCATTCGGCGCTTCCCTGCGCGGCAATGGCGGCCGCGTCCTTTTTTGATATGCCCTCCACGGCCGAAAGGGCGCTCTCGGATGCGCTAAAAACGGCCCGCCCGCTTCCGAAGGCGGCCAAAAGCTTTTTAATCTTTTGGCCGCCAACGCCCTTTACGCATGAAAGCATATACGCGCAAAACGTTTCATCCATAAAAACACCGTCCTTTAAATAGAGGGCGCTCCTTAAACGCCGCCCCAGTACCTGCCGTCTATGCTTCTGTAGCACGCCGCCTCCGCTATGTGCCTCTTTTCTATCGCGTCTTTTGCGTCGATGTCCGCTATGGTGCGCGCCACCTTTAAAATTTTGTGGTACGCCCTCGCGCTAAAGGAAAGGGAGTCAAAAATTTCCTTTAAGCAGCTTTTCGCGTCCTCTGTCACCTCGCAGTATTTTTCAACGCCCGAGGCGGAAAGCTCCGAATTAAAATTAAATTTTTCACCATGATACCTTTCTTTTTGGATTTTTTGCGCCGCGGCCACCCTCTTTCTTATGCTTGCCGTGCTCTCGCCGCGCTCTTTTATGTCAGCGTTAAGCTCCGTATATTTTAAAGGAACCGTCTCCGCGCATATGTCTATCCTGTCTAGGAGCGGCCTGCTCACCCTGCCAAGATAGCTTTTTACCTGAAGCGGGGTGCAGGAGCATTTCCTGCTGTCGGGAAAATACCCGCATCTGCAAGGATTCATGGCCGCCACAAGGCGGCACTTCGCGGGGTATGTATAAGTTCCCTCAAGCCTTGACACGTTTACTATGCCCTCCTCGAGCGGCTGGCGCAGCGCCTCGAGGGACTGCCTCTGAAATTCGGGAAGCTCGTCCAAAAAAAGGACGCCGCCAGAGGCGAGGCTTACCTCTCCGGGCTTTGGATAGCGGCCGCCGCCCGCGAGCGCCGTCTGCGTGACGGTGTGGTGCGGAGCGCGGTACGGCCTTTTTTGAACGACCGGCATATCTTTTGTAAGAAGCCCCGACACGCTGTATATCTTTGAAATCTCCATGCGTTCGTCTAACGTCATGTCGGGCATAAGCCCCGCGATCCTTTTGGCTATCATGGTCTTTCCCGTGCCAGGAGGCCCTATGAGCAGCAGATTGTGCATGCCGGCCGCGGCGACCTCCGCCGCCCTCTTTGCCATATCCTGGCCTATTACGTCGCAAAAGTCGGGGATCTGGCCCGTTTCGCCGTCCTTAGGCGGGGGCGGAGGCGTCACGTTTTTTGCGCATCCATCAAGACCCGCGCCGTTTAAAATCTCCACGGCGTCCGTTAGGGCGCCGACGCCTATTATCTTCATGCCCTCCACAAACGACGCCTCCTGCGCGTTGTCGTTTGGAACCATACAGTATTTGACGCCGTGCTCATAGGCCGTATATACCATAGGCAGGGCGCCGCTGACAGGCTTTAGGCTGCCGTCAAGGCTTAGCTCCCCTATAAACATTACGTCCTTTAAAAGCGCGGCGTCCACGATTCCATAAGCGGCAAGTATTGACGCCGCTATGGCAAAGTCGTACCCCGTGCCGTCCTTTCTGATGTCGGCCGGGGAAAGATTTATGGTGATTTTTTTGGGCGGCAGCCTAAAGCCGCTGTTTTTTAGCGCGACTTTTACGCGCTCGCGCGCTTCCTTGACCTCGGAAGAAAGGTATCCCACTAGCATGAGGCAGGGCAGGCCGTCCGACACGTCGGCCTCCACATGTATCATGCGGCCCTCTATCCCCTGAATGACTGCCGAATATGCCTCTCCGTACATAAAACTCCTTTCACTTACGCGGCAGGAACTGTTCCCTGGCTTTATTTTATCACATATGTACGCAAAAAACAATGTCGGGGCGCACGCAAAAAATGGGCGCCTCCCCCGAATACGGGAAAGACGCCCTTTTACTTGTCAAGTATTTTTTTTATTTCTTCCATAAACGTGCCGACGTCCTTAAACTCGCGGTACACCGACGCGAACCGGACATAGGCCACAGGGTCAAGCTCCTCAAGCTCGTTCATCACCAGCTCGCCTATGCAGCTGCTGTCAATCTCCCTTTTTTCCATATTGAAGATGCCCGTCTCGACCCTGTCGACAAGCGCGTTCATATCCTGGACGGATATGGGCCTTTTATGGCAGGAGCGAAACACGCCCTTTTCTATCTTCGCCCTGTCGTACGGCTCTCTTGTCATGTCCTTTTTTATGACGACAAGCGGCATCGTCTCGACCTTTTCATACGTGGTAAAACGCTTGGAGCACTTGTCGCAGTGGCGCCGGCGCCTTATGGACGCGTTGTCGTCCACCGGACGGGAGTCTATAACCCTCGTGTCGTTGGCGCCGCAAAATGGACACCTCATATATTACCGCCCCCCTAAACGCTTAATCGCCGCCTTTTTGGCCCGCGCCGCAAACAGACGTCCTTTCATATGGAATGGAGCCGTTCTCGCTTAAAAGTATGCCGTCGCCGTCCTTTACGTCAAGCGTAAAGGAAAGGCCCGCGCCGCCGTCTATATCGTCCTTTATCCTTATGCGCGTTTCGTCTATCCACTCCGTCTTAAGCTCCCTGCCGCCAAGGCTTATCCTGCAGTACGGCGTAAAGCCGGTCCCTATGGCCTCATACACGCCGTCCCGCGCGGTCACGTCCTCAATCGCGACGTCGCTTACTCCCATCTTTAGATTGGACGCAAAAAAACGCTCCCTGCCGCCGTAGGCGTAATTTTCTCCGTAAAGGCCGTCATAGGCAAGCATTGTAAGATTTTTTAGGTAATCCGCGCCACGACGCGCCTGCTGGTGGTACCTGCATATAAGGCCGTCGTGGATGCCAAGCGTGTCAAATATCATCGGGTAGAGCTGGTACGCCGCGACGTTTCTGTCGCGCTTTTTTAAGCCGAAATTGTTCCATGTGGCGTACTGAGTCTGGTAAAGGTCGGCATTTTCTAGGTCGCCCTCCTCAAGCTCAAGGCTTGGCAGGTGGTCGCCGTACAGGACAAGCATCGTCTTTTCGCCGCGCTTATCTAGGGCGTCAATAAGCTCCCCAATCATCTTGTCCACTTCGGCTATCTGGTTCACGTAGTAGGCATACTGCGAATTCATGCCGTGCGGCGCCCCGCTGACCTTTATCGGGTACTGCCCGTCTCCGTCCACATCGTACCTGCCGTGGCTTTGGACGGTAATGCCAAACACAAAGTCCTTTCCTTTTGTGGAATCCAAAGCCTTTATTATCTCGCCTGGCATAACGTCGTCCTTTGCCCAGCCGTTTTCATTTTCGGAAACGCCGTTCATATATTCCATGGAAGTAAACGTGTCAAACCCTAAGTTTGAAAAGACGACGTTTCTCCCGTAAAAAGCCGCCTCGTTGTTGTGCACAGCGTGACATTTGTATCCTAAGGCGGAAAGGTCCGTGCAGGCGCTCTCCACAGCCTTATTTTTAAGCACTGTCTTATATGGGTACTCGCATACCCCAAAATCGCGCTGGCGAAGCCCCGTTAAAACCTCAAACTCCGTATTTACGGTGCCCGCCCCCACCGTAGGCACGGTCACAAGCCCCGACGAGAAATTGTCGCGCAGCGAATGAAACACGGGAACGGGATCCCTTGACGGATCAAGCCCCTTTACGCAGTCGACGTCAAAAAACGACTCGAGCTGCAAAAATATGATATTTGCGCCGCCGTCTTTTATGGCGGCCACAGAGTTCTTTTCATCTTTTAGCGACGCCTTTATCGACCTTACGGCCTCCTCGCTATAGCCCTCGGGCTTTGCGATGCCAGCGTCTATGATGCTGTTTGTAAAGCAGTATACGAAGCCGTAATTTTCATACGCTTCGGAAATGTTTGTGTAGCTGGCGGAAAGCGCCTTGACGGAACTGCTCCGGCTGTTTATAAGAACAAGCGCGGACGCGACAAAGAACACAAGAACGGCCGGAGCCGCGAAACGCCTGCCGGCGCGCCTTTCATTGCGCGGGGCCTTTCTGTAAAGCAGGCACAGGCACACGCACACGACGGCCACGGCAAAAACGACCATGGCGGCGTCAAGGGCGCTTAGGTAATGCCCAGAAACGCTTATGGCGGTCTTTATAAGCTTAAAATCCACCGCCGAAAACGGCGTGGTCCTAAAATGAAGAAGGACAAAGTCGGCTATGCCGAACAAAAGCCAGGTCACGGATATCGCGCAAAAAACGAATATCTCCCTTCTAAAAAAGAGCGCGGCCAAAAGCGTCAGAAGAATTATAAGCGCGTTGAAGCAAAAAAGGAGAGGGCTTTGCGCCATATATCCGAGACCCTCAAAAAGCGACTTGCGGTTAAGCGACTCGATTATAAGCGTAAGAAGAAAGGCCGCGCCGGGATACGCGGCGTATTTTAGCATCAATTTCTTCCGATCCGACATTGATTTTCTCCTTTGCGGCCACAATGAAAAAACGCCTAAAGACCTCTGTTCAATCATGGGTAATTATAGCACGATTCCTAAAAATTAAAAGCGAAAATCGGTCGGATTATCTTTAAAAATTTGTGAATATTGCCACCTAGCGGGCCGTCAGTCTGTCATGTTTCTGTATATGCGCGCCACTTTTTCCACCGGCCCGTGGGCGACAAGCCTGCCGCTGTCAAGTATTATCGCCTTGTCGCATATCCTCTTTACCTGCTCGAGGGAATGGGAGACGAAAAGAACTGTGACGCCCGCGTCAAACATGCTCATAACCTTTCTTTCGCACTTGCGGCGAAACCTCTTGTCCCCGACCGATAAAACCTCGTCAAGTATGAGTATGTCCGGCTCGACTATCGTGGCGATGGAAAAGCCAAGCCTCGCCTTCATTCCGGACGAATAGTTTTTGACGGGCACCTCTATAAACTCGCCAAGGCCCGAAAAATCGACTATCTCGTCGAACTTGTCGTCAAGAAAGCTTTTTTTGTATCCAAGCACGGCGCCGTAAAGGTATATGTTTTCCCTGCCGGTGTACTGGGGCGAAAAGCCCGCGCCAAGCTCAAGCAGCGGCGCTATCACCCCTCTTGTGCGCACTTTTCCTGACGACGGCTTTAAAACTCCTGAAACGACTTTTAGGAGCGTGCTTTTGCCAGATCCGTTAAATCCGAGAACGCCAAGCCTTTCGCCCTTTTTTATGTCAAAGCTTACGTCCTTAAGCGCCCAAAACTCGTTGTATTTTAAATCCCGCTTCACAAGCTTTATGACGTATTCCTTAAGATTGTCCACATGCTCCCTGTTTAGGTTGAAGCGCATGCCGACGTTTTTGACGCTTACCGCCACATCCTCTTTCAAAGCTTCCTCCTAAATATGCAGGATGAATTTATCCTGATTCTTGTAAAACACGAGCACACCCGCCACGAAAAGCACGACCGCCACTATGGACGACCTCGCAAAATACGCCATGTTCATCGGCACGCCGTAAAGGACGGCGTTTCTGAAATTGGCTATGCACATATATATCGGGTTTATCTCAAAAATCCACGCGTTTCCCGTGCCTATCACCCTGTCGACGGGGTAAAAGATCGCGGAGGCGTAGTGGACAAGCATCGTGGCGACCGACCACATATACTCCACGTCCCTAAAAAAGACGTCAAGCGTCGCGAGTATAAGCCCCACCCCAAGCGACATAACAAGAAGCGTAAGTATCGGAACGACGGCCTCCACTATATGCCAGGTAGGCTTTACCTTAAGCGCCGCGCCAACTCCCACCAAAACAATCAGGGATATTAGAAACGTAATGAAATTTGAAATGATGTTTGAGATCACGTACATATATTTGGGCACGTATACCTTCTTTATCATCCCCGCGTTGCCGCTTATCGCCTTAAGGCCCGACTTTGTGGACGACTGGAAAAAGGAGAACAAAAGCCTGCCGCAAAGCACGTATATAGGAAACGTCCTGTCGTTGCGCCCGAAAAGGGTGCCAAAAACTATGGTCAGCACTATCATAGTCAAAAGCGGCTCCACAAGCGTCCACAAAACGCCCAAGTACGAACGCCTGTACTTTAGCTTTATGTTCTTTTTTATGAGCTCGTACAACAGGTATTTGTAGTCGAGAAAATTCCTCACGTGTTTTTTTATATCCATAAATACTCCCAACAGCCGCCCGCGCGGCTAAACAAAAACGGATCGCATCGGCCTCCTAGCCCAAATATTATCTACACACTATACCACAAACGAAAAATATGTCAAACTTTTGTATTGAATAAGGCGCCGCCTTACGGTATACTTAATACGTGAGAATTTGACGCGCCCGTTTAAAAATTTTTTAACTGTAAAGGAGCTGTGCGCATGGGCAATGTATATCTTCCGGGGCTTGTTTCCCAAAAATACGACGCCAAGCTGGACTACCCTATCACGATGTACGACAACCTTCCATACAAGAGGGATTCCGATTTCTGCGGCAGCAGGCAGGTCGCCATGTACAGCGGCCATATTCTTAAGTATTACCTGTGCATGAACGAGTCGGAAGCGTATAAGGTAGACAACCGCGACGGCGAGATTGACGAAATACTGGCGGCCGTTAAAAGAAAAGAAGAAAAAAGAATCAGGGAGGCCGAGGCGGACGGGTCTGAAAACGATTCCCCGCAGGCCCCGACCCAGCAGCAAAAGATTCAGGCGATCCTTAAGGACGACGCGTCCGAAAGCGCCGACGCGCCGGCGGGCGCCGTCAACGCGTTTGAGGGAGTGGAGGACTGGTAGGTCGGCAAAAAAGGGGAAGGCCAAATGGCCTTCCCTTTTTTTGTCATTTTTTCCCAAAATGCTTTTTCTTTTTCCTGGCGTCCGCGCCGTCCTCATCTTCCACCTCGTCCGACGCGCCGTACATAGCTTTGTCGAACTGCATCAAAAGATCCTTCTGCTCGCCGGTAAGCTTAGTAGGCACCTGCACAACAAGGGTGACGTAATGGTCTCCCCTCATCTGTCTGTTTCGAAGGGACGGCACTCCTTTGTTTCTTAGGCGCACCCTTGTATCCGTCTGGGTGCCCGGCTTTACCGAATAGACGACGTCGCCGTCTATAGTCTTTATGCGGACGTCGCCGCCAAGCGCCGCCTGAGCGTACGTGATAGGGGCCGTGGAATAAATGTCCATGTCCTGGCGCTGAAATATTGGATGCCTGCCCACAAGAACCTCCACGAGCAGATCTCCCCTTCCGCCGCCGTTTGAGCCGGGCTCTCCCTTGTCGCGTATCCTCACGCACTGGCCGTTGTCTATGCCCGCGGGAATGGAAACGGAAATCTTTTTGCGCGCGCTCACGTATCCCGTGCCGCCGCACTCCTGGCACTTGTCTTTTATTATCTTGCCTGTTCCCCTGCAGTCAGGACACGACTGTACGTTTCTTACTACGCCAAAAAGCGACTGCTGCGTAAATACGACCTGGCCCTTGCCGCCGCACTTTGAACAAGTGACGGGAGAAGTGCCTGGCTTTGCGCCCGTGCCGCCGCACGCGGAACACTCGTCCTTTAGGGAAATGTCTATTTCTTTGTCTACGCCAAAACAGGCCTCCTCAAACGAAATTCTGACCGACGTGCGCAGGTCGGCCCCCTTCATAGGGCCGCCGCTCTGGCTTCTTGAGCGGCCCCCGCCGAAGAAATCGCCAAAGATGTCGCCAAAGATGTCGCCCATGTCCATCCCGCTAAAGTCAAAGCCTCCGCCCGCGCCGCCCTCGAAGGCGGCATGGCCGAACTGGTCGTACTGGCGCCTCTTTTCGGGATCGCTTAGCACCGCGTAAGCCTCGGAAGCCTCCTTAAACCTTATTTCCGCCTCTTTGTCGCCCGGGTTCATGTCTGGATGATATTTTTTCGCAAGCTTGCGGTACGCCGACTTTATCTCGGAGTCGGAAGCTCCGCGGCCTACGCCAAGCACTTCGTAATAATCTCTCTTTTCTGCCATAAAAATCGCTCCCCAGTATACAATAAACGCAATGAGCGGCGCCTACGCCGGCAAAATCCTTATACTTCCCGATAGTCGCCGTCCACCACGTCGTCCGCGGGGCCTCCCTGCGAGGCTCCGCCCATATCGGGGCCTGCCGCTCCCATATCAGGACCCGCGGCACCGGCCGCCTGCGCGCTTTCATACATCTTCTGGAACAAGTTCTGCGCGCTTTCCATAAGCTTTTCCTTGCCGGCCTTAAGCTCGTCTATCTCGCCGTCCGTCATGCTCTCAGGATTTGTCTTTTCGACGACGGCCTTTAGCGAATCGATATCGGCCTGGACTTTTTCCTTTTCCGACGCGTCAAGCTTGTCCCCGACCTCGTCTAGGGCCTTCTGGGTCTGGAACACGAGGCTGTCGGCGTCGTTGCGGGCGTCTATGCCCTCCTTGCGCTTCTTGTCCTCCGCCTCAAACTGCGCGGCCTCCCTTACCGCCTTGTCTATCTCGTCGTCTGACATATTCGAGCCCGCTGTAATGGTAATGTGCTGCTCCTTGCCCGTGCCAAGGTCTTTTGCGGAAACGTTTACAATGCCGTTCGCGTCGATGTCGAACGTAACCTCTATCTGCGGCACGCCGCGCCGTGCCGGAGGAATGCCGTCAAGCCTGAACTGGCCTAATGACTTGTTGTCCTTCGCGAACTGGCGCTCGCCCTGAAGCACGTTTATGTCGACGGCGCTTTGGTTGTCCGCGGCGGTAGAAAATACCTGGCTCTTTTTGGTAGGAATCGTCGTATTCCTCTCGATAAGCCTCGTAGCGACGCCTCCCATGGTTTCGATGGAAAGGGAAAGAGGCGTGACGTCAAGAAGAAGTATGTCGCCCGCGCCGGCGTCGCCCGCAAGCTTTCCGCCCTGAACCGACGCGCCTAGGGCGACGCACTCGTCAGGATTTAGCGACTTGTTCGGGTCGTGGTTTGTGAGCTGCTTTACCTTATCCTGCACGGCCGGAATCCTTGTGGAGCCGCCGACTAAAAGCACCTTGCTTAAATCAGACGACGTAAGGCCGGCGTCCTTTAGGGCGTTCGTCACAGGCATCGCGGTCCTCTCCACAAGATCGCTTGTCAGCTCGTCAAACTTTGCGCGTGAAAGATTCATGTCAAAATGCTTAGGGCCGTCCGCGGTCGCCGTTATAAACGGCAGGTTTATATTCGTGGTCGTGGCTGAGGAAAGCTCCTTTTTGGCCTTTTCGGCCGCCTCGTTAAGCCTCTGGAGGGCCATCTTGTCGGTTGACAAGTCTATTCCTTCCGAATTTTTAAATTCCTGAATCATATAGTCGGTGATCTTTTTGTCAAAGTCGTCGCCGCCTAAGTGGTTGTCGCCAGACGTGGAAAGAACTTCTATGACGCCGTCGCCGATTTCTATGATCGAAACGTCGAACGTGCCGCCGCCAAGGTCGTAGACCATTATCTTTTGTTCTCTTTCGTTGTCAAGGCCATACGCGAGTGCCGCCGCAGTAGGCTCGTTTATGATGCGCTTTACGTCAAGACCCGCTATCTTGCCGGCGTCTTTTGTGGCCTGGCGCTGCGCGTCGTTGAAGTAGGCGGGAACCGTGATTACGGCCTCCGTAACCTTTTCCCCAAGATAGCTTTCCGCGTCGGACTTTAATTTCTGAAGTATCATGGCGGATATCTCCTGAGGAGAATACTTCTTGTCGTCTATGGTCACGCGGTAGTCGGTGCCCATTCTCCTTTTAATGGATGAAATGGTCTTGTCCGCGTTTGTCACGGCCTGGCGCTTCGCCGGCTCCCCGACGAGCCTCTCGCCCGTCTTTGTGAACGCGACTACCGAAGGAGTCGTACTTGAGCCCTCCGTGTTTGCGATTACTACGGGCTTTCCGCCCTCCATTACCGCCACGCATGAATTGGTCGTACCCAGGTCAATGCCTATAATCTTGCTCATAATAATTACCTCCTAAATAATCAATCAATATATGATTTCATCTTCGTCAATTTACCACTTTTACCATGCTGTGCCTGACCACACTGTCCTTATACATGTATCCTTTCTGCATCTCCTCGGCTATAGAGCCGCTCTCAAGCGAGTCGTCGTCGACAGCCATTACGGCGTTGTGCAGATTCGGATCAAACTGCGCGCCAACAGCCTGTATAGGCTCTACCCCCAGCTCCTCTAGGGCCGTCGACATCTGCTTATATACAAGCTCGACGCCCTGAACGAACGGAGTTTTTTTCTCCTCATCGGACATTCCCGTAAATCCACGCTCGAGGTTGTCCATGACAGGGAGCATCTTTTCTATGACGCTTCTCGCGCCCGCCTCAAACATCTGGGACTTTTCCTTTTCGGAGCGGTTTCTGAAGTTTTCAAACTCGGCGAGCTGCCTGATGCGCTTGTCCTCAAGTTCGGCGACTTTTTCCTCAAGCTTTTCAACCGCCTTGTCCTTTTTCTTTGAAGGGCGCTTTTCCTTTTTATCCTTCGGCGCGTCCGCTTCGTCCGCTTCGGCGGCCTTATCGTCCTCATCGTCCGCGTCTTTTTGCGCTTTTTCTTCCTTGTCGGAATCCGCCTCCGCGCCATTTTCCGGCTCTTCTACAAGCGTCTCGTCATCTAGTCCCTTGTCCGCGCCGCCCTCTTCGCCCGCGCCGCTTTTTTCGTCGACGTCGTTGTTTGCTTCCACTTCGCGACCACCTCTTCCGTTTTCATGATTTTTAAAAAGGATATTAACCTTATTCCTCCTTGAATATATCATCAAGCTGAGCCATAAGCGACTGCAGCGTGCTGACCACCTTGTCGTAATCCATCCTCTTTGGCCCGACTATGCCTATCCTGCCGTAGACGCCTTCGTGTATCCTGTAAGTCGCGGTAACCATCGAACAGTCCTTCATGGTTTCCACGTTCGTTTCATTTCCTATATACACCTGTATGTCGTGCGTCTCCGCGCCCGGCGCCCCAAGCCAGCTGCCTATTATCTTTTTTTCCTCAAACGCGTCCAAAAGCTCCGTGGCCTCCGACTTTCCGGAAAGCTCGGGATACTTTAAAATGTTTGTCGCGCCGCTCGTGTATATCTCCAGATCGTCGTCGCCTGTGAGCGCGTTTACTATAATCTCTAAAATCGCGTCCACGACGCCCGCGTGGGCTCCGACCTGCTCCTTGATATTTTTTATAATGGCAAGATTCATCTCGGTGGCGTCAAGGCCGTTTAGGGCGGCGTTTAATATGAAATTTAGCTTTACGACCATCTCCTGCTCGATTGGCTCGTCGACTTTTAAAAGCTGGTTCTTGACCGTGTTGTTGTCAAGGACGACGACTGTTAAGATGCTTTCTTTGTCGACGGGCGTAATCTGAATGAACTTTACCTTCTTTGACTGGTACCTTGGCCCCGAAACCATGGTCGCGTAGTTCGTGTTGCTCGCCAAAAACTTGGCGACCTCCTTTAGGAGCGCGTCAAGCTTTCCTGACTTCTCCTCAAGCTGCTCCTTTAAGCTTTGAACTTCGACGGCCTTCGCGTCAAGCATGGTGTCCACATAAAGCCTGTACGCTTTGTCCGTCGGTATGCGGCCGGCGGACGTATGAGGCTGGACTATGTAGCCCATTTCCTCCAGGTCGGACATCTCGTTGCGTATCGTGGCCGAGCTTAGGTTTAGATCGGCGTCCTTTGAAATGGTTCTTGAACCGACAGGCTCTCCGGTCTCAAGATACGTGCGGATTATGGCCTGGAGAATTTTAATTTTTCTCTCGCTTAGATCCAACGAACCACTCCTTTCGCCTTTTTTTCTGTTAGCACTCTTTAGCATGGAGTGCTAACATCTAACAAGTAAGATATCACTCTTAATATTGCTTGTCAAGGATTTTTTTTAATTTTATATTACAATTTTAAAAACGCCAAAAGACGGGCCTACAGGCCCGTCTCAATGGAAATGACGCTTCCGCTCCTTTTTTTTTCGACTTTTATCTGCTGCGGAATGCTTTGCGCCAGCTCCTCCCTGTGGCTTATGATTCCTACAAGCTTTCCGCTTCCCGTAAGTTTTGTCAAAATCTCCATCGCGCCGTCTATCGAGTTTTTGTCAAGCGTTCCAAACCCCTCGTCTATAAAAAGCACGTCCATCTGCACTCCCCCAAGGCTTGAGGAGACCACGTCCGAGAGGCCAAGGGCGAGGCTTAGGGAGGCCATGAAGCTTTCGCCGCCGGAGAGGTTTCCCACGGGCCTTTTATGCCCCGTATAATTGTCAAGCGCCTCTAGGTCAAGAAACGTCCTGCTTTTTCTTCCCGAAAAGCTCCCCCTGCGGCAGAGCTCATATCGGCCGCCGCTCATCGGCAGCAGTCGCCTGTTGGCCGCCTCTATGATGCCGTCGAATCCAGCTGCCTGGACGTACTGCTCAAGCGTTATTTTTTCGTTTCCCGCCTGTCCCGCCACCATGCTGTAAAGCCTGCGGCAGTTTTTTCGCTCCTCTCGCGCCGTTTCAAGCCCCGCGGCCATGTTTAGGATGCTCTTTTTTTTCTCGCTGTTTATGGCCAGCCTGTTTTCACATTCGACGCATTCTTTTCTGATTTTTTGCACTTTGGCGGCAAGCGCGACGCACACTTCCTTTAGGGCGGCCTCGTTGACGGGCTCTTTTCCTTCTGCCGCGGCCGACGCGTCTGAAAGCATCTTTTTGTTTGTCTCTACGTCGCGCCTATAACTATTTATTTCATTTTCAAGCCGCTTGATATCCTCTTCGTCACAAACAAGGCCAAGCATTTCATCAACTGACAAAAAACCGTTTTTGGCCAGATTTTTATCAAGCTCCTCCTTTAGCGCGGACGCTTCCCTTTCTTTCCTGTCAAGGCTTTCTTTTAACGCGTCAAGCGACGCCGCGGCCGACGCCGCGCGCTCGTTCGCCTTTTTCTTTTTTTCGTCCGCCTCGGCTATATCTGAAAGGATGGCGTCCTTTTTTTCTTTTGCCGCGCGCCTTTCTTTATCGGCAAAGCTCCAGTCGGGAAAGCTTAGGCTTTTTAGCGCGTCCATGGCCGCGCCCGCCTCCGCTTTTTCTTTCGTATTTTCCCGCGCGGCCCCATAAAGGCTTTCCCTGTCCAGTTTAAGCTTTTTTTCTTCGATTTCCCGCGCGTCGTCAAGACTTTTTTTAGCCATTTCAAGCGATTCGCAGTCTTTTTTTAGCGACAGGCGCCTTTGGCCGCTTTCGTCAAAAGAGGCGCGCGTCTTTTCTTTCGCTTCCTTTAGGGCTTTTTTTAGCTCGTCAAAAGAAGCGGCCGAAACGTCGATTTCTGAAAACGATTTTTTTAAGCAGTCCCCGATTTTTTCAAAAAGCTGCCTCTCAAATTCGTCAAGGGCCGCGTACGCCTTTTGCGCGGCGGCGTTTGTCGCTTCTTTTTCTTTTTGAAGATTATCTTCCCTTCCTTTGATTTTTTCCAGATCCTCTTCAGAAATGGAGCTTTCTTTTAGCCTCGCCGGCTCCGGGTGGCTTAGCGAGCCGCACACGGGGCATTTTTGGCCTTCTTTTAGCTCCTTTGCAAGCAGCCCCGCCCGACAGTCCTGTAAAATCCGCTCGGCCCCTTCCCTGTCGCGCCTTGCCGCCTCGTATTCGTCCCTGGCGCGTTCGTATTTTTTCTGCTTTCCTAAAAGGTCTTTTTTCTTTTCATCCCTCTCTGGAATCAGCCTGCCAATTATTACGTCAAGCTCCAAAAGAAGATCTTTTGCCTCTTGCTCCTTATGACTTGCCTTTTCAAGCCGCGCGGGCGCCTCCTCAAGCTCCCTTATTTTTCGCTCAAGCCCCTCAATTTTTTTGGCAAGCGAGGCTTCGCGCTCCGTTAGGGATTCTTCCTCCGACTTTATGGCCCGCGCGTCAGCCTCTATCCTTTCTAACTTTCTTTTAAGCTCGTCCTTTTTCTTGTACCCCCGCTCCTCCTCGTCTATCTTGGCAATCTTTTGCTTTAGCCTTTCCGCCTCGGGCTCAAGCTCCTTTACGGCGTCAAGCCTTTCTCCCGCAGCGGCACTTTTTGCCGCCGCCTCCTCAAGCTCCTTTTTTGCCGCAAGCACGCGCTTTTTGTCAGAATTTATTTCCGCGCGCTTGACATCCCACGCGTCGTATGAGGGCTTCACGGCGTGGGTGGCGGCTTTTTGGCCGTCAAGGCGCGCCTGCTTTTCTTCCATGACGGGCTTTATTTTTTCAAGGTTTGCCCTCTGCGCTTCAAGCAGATCCCTTTTTTTTATGATTTCGTTTACGCCCTCGGCAAGACTAAGCGTCCTTTTCTTTTCGTCAAGCTCCTCTTCGGCCTCTTTTAGAGCCGCCCCCACAAGCTTTAGCCTCTTTTCGTCGGATGAAATCAGCCGCTCTATCACGTCCGTCATTTCATCCACTTCAATATCTAGCGCGCTCCCCGATTCCTTTACCCTTTCTTTAATCTCACAAAGCTCGTCAAAAAGCTCCTCGCCCGCGGCAGTATCGTCAAAATGCTGGATGATGGCGTTTTTGGCTTTTTCCTCCTCTTTTGCGGCCGCGTCCATTCTAGCCTTTAGCTTTTCCCCAACGGTCCTGTATTTGTCCGTCGAAAAAATCGTGCGTAAAATTTCAGTTCTTTCGTCCGTCTTCGCGTTTAGCAGGCTCCAAAATTCGCCCTGCGCGATCATCGCTATCTGCTTGAACTGCTTCGCGTCTATCTTTAGCAGTTCCTCGACTGCCGCGTTGACTTCCTTTAGCTTTTCTATGGGCGGATGCCCCTCTTCTTGAAATTGCGCCTTTTCATCTTCTTTTTTCACTCCAAGGCCGCGTTTTTTCTGCCTTTCGTAGCGCGGCTGCCGCCTTACGCGAAAGACGCGCCCCTGGTGCGAGAAGCGAAATTCCACGAAACTCTCGTCGGAGTCGCCGGCGTACTCGCTCCTTAAACTGTCCTTATCTTTATATCCGCCGCTTGTCGTTCCATACAGGGCAAAACATATCGCGTCGAATATAGTAGTTTTCCCCGCTCCGGTATCGCCAGATATCAAAAAAAGGCCCTTTTCCTCAAAAATGCCAAAATCAATCCTGCATTCATCCGAATAAGGGCCTATCGCCTTCATAGTAAGTTCAATCGGCCTCACCGACAACTCCCGCCTCCTTCGCAGCCGCCATCATTATATCCATCTCCTCGCCTGTCATCGCGCAGCCGTACGTAATTTCGTAAAAATCGCCAATAAGATCCTTAAAAGGCTTTTTTTCGTCCATTTGCCATATTTTCGCCTCGTTTAGGCTCCTTGTGCGCGAATTGTCATAATCTATTTTTACGGCGTTTGGATACGTCTGCCTAAATTTTCCCATCACGTCATCTATCGCGTCCTCGTCCGTCAGCGTCGCGTATATGTAATCGTCCGGATTACTTACGTTTTTTTTGTCCAAAAGATTTGAGAGCGTTCCCGTTATATGGCGCATGTCTCTTTTTGGCTTTAGCGGGATGAGCTCTATCTTTATTTTTTGTCCGGAGACGGCCGTGATTAAAGGAACAGATTTTTCATCGTCCGCCTCGCTTAGCGAATATTTGAGCGGAGAGCCGGAATACCTGACCTCGTCCCTTCCAACCCTTTGGGGCGAATGTATGTGGCCAAGCGCCACGTAGTCGAAATCGTCAAAGCAGCCGTATCCTATTTTTTCCACCGTCCCGACGCTTTGCGCGGCCGCGCCCTCGGAGCCCGCGAGCGCGGGATCCATGCCCTTTCCCGCCACGAACTGATGCGCCACCAAAATATTTATTTTTCTTTTGTCTATCGGCGCGCGGCTTATGATGGAGCGGACCGCGTCCTCATAAGTCTGTATGTCGTCGTCCGGGAAAAAATGCCTTGCCTGCGACGCCTTTACAAACGGGAGCATATAGACGTCCACGTCCGTCTCACCGTCGGAAACGTTTTCAACACGAAGCTTCCCGTCAAAAACGGCCGATATGAATATCCGGCTGGACGAAAAAAGGCCGCTTCCGTAGTTGAGCCGCTCGTCCGAATCATGGTTTCCGCTTACCATAAATACCTTTATACCTCTTTTGGCAAGCTCATTTAAAAAGGAATTTAAAAGGCGCGTGGCCGCCTCGCTTGGAACTGGCCTGTCATACACGTCGCCGGCTATAAGCGCTCCGTCCGCCGATTCTTTATCGGCGATATCAAGAATTTCCGTCAAAATATGGCGCTGATCTTCTATCAGGTCAAAATCGTTTAAGCTCTTTCCAAGATGAAGATCGCCTAAATGCAGGAATTTCATTCTCCACTTCCTTTTTAAATAAAGCAGCGGCGCACGATTTCAATCACCTTATCCTGCTCCTCTTTTGTCATCCTTACGTCGCTTGGCAGACAAAGCCCCCTGTCAAAAATGTCCTCCCCGACGCCGCGGCACACTCCCGCGCGCCTTGACGGCACAAAACTGTTCGCGCGGTAGAGCGGCTGCATATGCATAGGCTTCCATATTGGACGGGCCTCTACGTTAAAGAAGGCAAGTGCCTCCAAAATCTGCGTGGGGCACGATTTTTTCGGCTCTTTTATGTAAAGCGCCTCTCTGTCGCTTCTTACCTGCCTTGCCATCGCGTCAGCGTCTATTGTAACGCAGCTTAGCCAAAAGTTTGGCTCGGCGTCCTTTTTGTCGTACGGGTTCATCTTGACGGGCAGGCCCTTAAAGCCCGCCTCATACCTTTCATATATTTCCTTTTTTCGCTCTATATGCTCTTCAAGGTGCGAAAGCTGCCCGCGCAAAATACCCGCCGCTATGTTGCTCATGCGGTAGTTGTAGCCAAGCTCCTCGTGCTCGTACCACGGAGCCGCCTCCCTGCTTTGGGCGGACCATTTCCTTATCTTTTCTTCGTCCTTATCGCTGTCAGTAAAAAACATTCCGCCGCTGCTAGCCGTTATGATTTTGTTGCCGTTCGCGGAGATGGCGGCGCAGCCGCCAAAGCGGCCAGTCCACTCGCCCTTGTATCTGGCGCCGAAAGACTCCGCCGCGTCCTCAATTAAAAACGCGCCGTGCCTTTCGCAGATGTCGCGTATCTTGTCAACGCGGGCGGGGACGCCGTAAAGATGCGCAAGGACGACAAGCTTCGCGTCGGGAAACCTTTCAAACGCCTCGCTTAGCGCGTCCGGATCCATGTTCCAGTCGTCTGGGCCGCAGTCGACAAAAACCGCCTCGCCGCCCTCGTACGCCACCGGATTTACGGTGGCGCCAAAAGTCAAGTCGGAACAAAGCGCCACATGGCCCTCAAGGGAGCCGTGCCCCGCCCTCGGCCTGCCGTAGAGCTTTTCGCCCGCGAGCCTCACCGAAAGATGTATGGCGGCCGTGCCGGACGACAGTGCAACGCAATGCTTCCTGCCGACCTTTTCGGCCGCCATCTTTTCCGCTTCGTGAATGTTTTCTCCCATTGTGGAGACAAAATTGCCCCTTATCGCGTCCTCAATCCATTTAAGCTCCTCGCCATGCATGGCTGGCGCGGAAAGCCAAACCTTGTCTTTAAAAGGCTCTATTCCGTCAAACCTTCCATCGTCAAGCTGCCCGACGCCCATCATGGCAAAAGCCCTCCTTATCACAGCGCTTACGGTCCACACGACCAGTAAGCCCAGCGCTTCC
>CAZTVO010000017.1:0-285 GCA_964617075.1 uncultured Jutongia sp. | reverse complement strand
GCGCTTACGTTCCTATGGCCCGTAGCCCAGTGCCCGCTTTACTGCGCGTACGCGCCGTATGGCCCGTACTTGCCGTACTTTCCGTATTTGCCGGCGCCGCCGCCGGCCTTGTTTAAAACAGCTCCAAGTATCTTTACGCCCGCCATCTCAAGCTGCCTTTTTGTTTCCTGGGCGAACTTGTAATTTATCGCGTCGGCCTCGATGACAATCACCACGCCGTCCGACGCCCTGGCCGCCACCGCGCCGTCTATTACCGATCCCAAAGGCGGCGTGTCTATAAAGACG
>CAZTVO010000016.1:20332-26036 GCA_964617075.1 uncultured Jutongia sp. | reverse complement strand
GGAAGAGGATATGAGGGTGCACGGCGTGCCAGAGTGGTACATAGAGTCGTGCAACCGCATAAAATATATGTTTCCAAAAGCGCACGCCGTGGCGTATGTTACGATGGCGGTAAGAGTGGCGTATTTTAAGGTCTACTATCCGCTCGCCTATTACGCGGCGTATTTTTCCATACGCGCGGCATCGTTTGACTACGAGCTTATGTGTTTTGGAAAGGAAAGGCTTGAGCGTTTCATGGATGAATACATGAAGCGCAAAAATGAGCTCAAAGACAAGGAAAAAGACACGTATGAGGACATGAAGATAGTTCAGGAGATGTACGCGCGCGGTTTTGAATTCACGGAGCTAGACATTTACAGGGCAAAGGCCGGACGGTTCCAGATAATCGACGGGAAGCTTATGCCGTCGTTAGCCACGATAGACGGGCTTGGCGAAAAGGCCGCCGAGACGATCGAAGAGGAGGCTAAGAAGGGAAAGTTTCTTTCCCGCGAGGATTTTAAAAACCGGTGCAAAGTGAGCGAAAAGACGGTTGATTTGATGGCGGAACTTGGGCTGCTTAAGGGAATGCCGCGCAGCAGCCAGATGTCCATAATGGATTATTTGTAAAAAAATGAAAGCGGGGCGTCCTTATATGACGCAGGAAAAAGTCCGCGAAGAGCTTGAGGCGGAGGCGGAAGAAGAATATAAAAAATTCGCCTCCTCCCTTTTGCCAGGCGTTGACAACATGCTTGGGGTCAGGATTCCAAAACTTAGGCGCATAGCGGAAAAGATTGCGAAACAAGACTGGAAAGAGTGCCTTTCGTGGGAAGAGGTCAAATATTTTGAGGAGACTATGGTTCAAGGGATGGCCATCGGGTACGCCGTTGACTCTGACATAGGCGAAAGGTTGGCCGCGCTGGAAAAATTTATTCCTAAAATCGACAACTGGTCCGTAAACGATTCGGTGTGCGCGTCCTTTAAGTTTGCTGACGGCTGCCGCGAGGACGTGTGGGATTTTCTCATGGAGCATAAAAGCGGCCGCTCCGAGTTTGAGGCAAGGTTTGTCGCGGTCATGATACAATCGCATTATATAAATGACGAGTATATAGACAGGGCGCTCGCCGCGTTGAGCTCCCTTTACGCGGAGCCGTACTACGCGTCCATGGGGATAGCGTGGGCTTTCGCGTCGGCGATGGCGGCGTATCCAAAAAAAACTAAACGTCATCTAAAAAAAAGCCCTCCCGACGCGGCGACCTACAGGCGCGTTTTAAGAAAATGCCTCGATTCGAGCAGGATTGACGCGGGCTATAAGGAATACGCGAAAAAAGAACTTAAAAGGCGCCAAAGGGGCGCGGGCTGAAAATGACAAACGCCTACTTGGAGAACACGCCGCTTAGCGGCTCAAAATTTCTGCCTTTGTGCGTATGCTTTTTTTTCGCCTTTACCGCGGCAATCGCCTCCTCGCAGAAGTAGTCCTGAGCGCATATTTTTTCGGCGTCCGCGCCCGCCTGCGGGATTATATAGCTTCCATCGGGCTGCATGACCCTAGCTTTAGTATTGTCCGAAAGCTGCACGTTTAAAAGCTTTATGACCTCCTGTTTTAGTTCTTCGTCCTCCACCGGAAACAGTATCTCCACGCGCTTGTCAAGATTTCTTGGCATCCAGTCGGCGCTTCCCATATAGACCTCTTCGAATCCGTTGTTGTGGAAATAGAAAATGCGGCTGTGCTCAAGAAAATTGCCTATAATGGACCGGACGGATATATTTTCGCTGATGCCCTCCAAGTCGGTTTTAAGGCAGCATATTCCGCGCACTATCAGGTCAATTTTTACGCCGGCGGCGGACGCTTCGTAGAGCGAGGCTATTATGCCGGGGTCGCATAAAGAGTTCATTTTTGCTTTTATAAACGCTTTTTTGCCTGATTTTGCGAACTGCGTTTCACGCTCTATAAGCTCGGTGAAGCGGTTTCTTAGCCAGATGGGCGCCACGGCCAGCTTATTCCACACCGCCGGTTCGGAATAACCAGAGAGCATGTTAAACACTGCCGTCGCGTCGGCGCCTATGGCTTTGCGGCACGTTAAAAGCCCCATGTCGGTATATATTTTTGCCGTGCTGTCGTTGTAGTTTCCTGTTCCCAAATGCACGTAGCGGCGTATGCCGTCTTCCTCCCTGCGCACCACCAGAGTGATTTTGCTGTGCGTCTTTAAGCCGACGAGGCCGTAAATGACGTGGCACCCAGCTTTTTCAAGCATCCTCGCCCATATTATGTTGTTTTTTTCGTCAAATCTGGCCTTAAGCTCCACCAGCACCGTCACCTGCTTTCCGTTTTCCGCGGCAAGCGCGAGCGACGCGATTATGGGAGAATTGCTGCTGACGCGGTAAAGAGTCTGCTTAATCGCGAGCACATTTGGATCTTTCGCGGCCTGCCTTACAAAATCAATGACAGGCTCAAAAGTTTCATACGGGTGGTGCAGCAAAATGTCGCGTTCTCGTATTTGATCGAAGATGTTTTCGGAGCCGCCGTCCAGGTACTTCGCGGGCTGCGGCTGATATTCTTTTTTTCGCAGCGAGTCGAAACCCTCGATTTTGTTGAATTTTGACAGGAACGTCAAATCAAGCGGGCCGTCTATCTTAAAAATGTCCTCGTTTTTTATTTGAAGCTCGTTTTTGAGGGTTTTTAGGAGGCGCTTGTCGATGCCGTTTTCCACCTCGAGGCGTATCGTCTGGCCGCGCTGCCGTTTTTTTAGCTGCCTTTCGATTTCAAGAAGCAGATCCGCTGCCTCGTCCTCTTCAATCGAAAGGTCGGCATTTCTCATAATTCTGTATGGATACGCCGAAAGGACCTCGTAATTTATAAAAAGCTTGTCTATGTTTTTCTCGATGATCTGTTCTAGGAGGACGAACGATTTCTTATATCCGCTGCCCGCCGGCATTTCCACGAACCGCGGAAGCACGGACGGGACTTGAACAGTCGCAAAATCGGTGTCGTCGGCGCCTTCCGCGTCCTTCTTCTTGTTGTAGTGAGACATGTACAGCTCGCGAAACTGCGTGCTTTCCTGCTTTCCGCCCTCCGATTTTACTTTGAGTATGGCTCCGATGTTTAGGCTTTTGTTTCTTATGAGCGGAAACGGCCTTGACGAATCGACCGCCATCGGAGTAAGGACCGGATAAACTTCCGAGTTGAAGTAGTCGTCCGCGTATTTTGACTGTTCGCCGTTTAAGTCCTCGTAGTGGGAAATGAGCTGTATCCCATTTTGAGAAAGGTCGGCGATCATCTCATAGTTGTAAATGTTATATTGATCGTTTACAAGCTGGTGCGTTTTTTCGCTGATCGCGGCGAGCTGCTCGGACGGGGTCATGCCGGCGATGTCTTTTTTTGTGTAATTGACTTCAACCATGTCTTTTAACGACGCCACGCGTATCATAAAAAATTCGTCCAGGTTTGACGCCGTAATGGACAAAAAGCCCATCCTGTCAAAAAGCGGGCGGTTTCTGTCCTTGGCCTCGCTTAGCACGCGGTAATTGAAGGAAATCCAGCTAAGTTCCCTATTGTAGAAATACTCGGGTTTTAGATAATTGCTCTTTTCCGCCATTAAAATACGCTCCTTTCTAATGGCAGCCGTCCGAACGGCGCTAAAACTGCTTTCTTTGCTTAAGCGCCGGCTGAATGCCATAAAGCTCTTCAAAAAAATCAGAATGCATTTTAAATATTCCCTGTTCAAGTGTGGTGTCGTAGAGGGTGTTTCCGGTAATCGTAAGCCTGCCGCCCTTAAGCTCTACGGATATGTCTTTAAACTTCTGCCTGTGGCTTTTGTCCATGGAGATGGCAAGCTTTAATATGGCGTTTAGCTTCGCGGCTTTTATGAAATCCTCTTTTTCAAAGACGTCGGCTATGTCCAGATAATTTGGAAAGGCCTCGCTGGGATACCGAACGATATAGGCTATCATCTTGCGCTCCTTATGCGACAGCCCTATTATTTCCGACGACATTACAATCTTATATGAATTTTCGCCCGCGTTGTTTAGATTGATGAAATTGCCGCAGCTGTGGAGTATGGCCGCTATCTGCAGCATGAGCCTTTCGCGCTTCGAAAACCCGTACTGTTTTTTAAGGGCGTCAAATATTTTTAGGCATATGTTTTCGACGTTGCTTACGTGTTCGACGTCGCATTTGTAGCGCTTCGCGATGTTTCTTGAAGCGGATACGATTCCGTCCGAAAAATTATGGGCGGGTACGATTTTTTCCCTTTTTTCCGCGAAATCGGCCGCCATGCCGTCGCATATGGTTATGCCTGACAGCCATATCTGCTCCGCCTTTGTCTCCTCAAAAATATTGTGGTATATCATCGCGATGGGGAGCAAAAGGTCCGCCTTGTCCAGCGCGATATTCAGCTCCTGCGCCAGCTCCTCCGAAGACTGGGACGTGATTGCCTGGTAAAATTCCTCATATTCAGCCCTGCTTATAGAATCTTTTTTGTTGCCTTTCGAGTCGAGAGGCTGAAGGTTTCCAAAATGATGGACGCTTAGATATTTGACAAAGCTTTTAAGCTGATTTCCGATTGCGATTATATTTTTTACTTTATGGTCGGAAATATAGAGCGAGACGAAATTGTGCAGGTCGTTGGCTATATATTCGTATACGAGATTTTTGTAGTTGTCGGTCTTTGACTTCATGTCCTGAAGTATTTCGTTAATTCTTAAAGATCCGATCATGATATTTTGCGTTGTCACAAGCGCGATCATGTCAAAAAGCGACAGCTGTATGCTTCCGCCGCCCACGTCTACCAAAAGCGTGCCTTTTTGAATAAGCTTGTGGAACGCGTTTTGCTGAAGCGCGATAGACTTGTAGCAAAGGTATCTCTGCTCGGAATTGCTCAGTATGTTTATGTAAAAGCCTGTGCGCTGCCTTACCCTGTCAAGCACGATCAAACTGTTGTCGGCTTCCCTAAGCGCGCTTGTGGCCACGATCATGTAGTCCGTAATCGCGTATTCCTTCATTTTGGCCGAGAATCCGTTTAAAATATTGCACAGCTTGTCTATCGTATGGTAGCTTAAGTGTCTTGTGGAATAAGTTTCAAGCCCGAGCCTGGCGGTATGGTGCACCGCCTCTATTTCGTGAATGCCGTATTTTTTCGATATTTCATAAATGCGCAGCGACGTTTCGTGTGAGCCGACGTCAATTGCCGCAAAAATCGTGACCGCCATATAGCACCTCCGGATAAATAAAGTAGCCTGCCTATATTTTAATGCATTTTTGACAAAAAAACCAGATGCTTTAGAGAATCATTATGCGTCATGTCAAGAAAAAAACTTGACATGACGCGAAGCTTATAATATACTGATACAGCGTCGGGCGGGGAGAGGCCCGCGTCTGTAACAGCGTTTTCGTCTGGAAGGAGGCCTGTCATGGCTTTTGACAATTTAACTGAAAAGCTGCAGAACGTTTTTAAGAACATTCGAAAAAAAGGCCGTCTTACCGAGGAGGACGTAAAGGCCGCCTTGAAGGAAGTGAAGATGGCGCTGCTTGAGGCGGACGTCAATTTCAAGGTCGTCAAGGATTTTGTAAAGACTGTCGAGGAAAGGGCCGTCGGGCAGGACGTTATGAACAGCCTCACGCCCGGGCAGACCGTCATAAAGATTGTAAACGAGGAGCTTGTAAATCTTATGGGCGGCGAGGCCGCCGCGCTCAAGCTCGGGCCTCCCGGCGAGGTTTCGATTCTTCTTTTG
>CAZTVO010000016.1:0-20322 GCA_964617075.1 uncultured Jutongia sp. | reverse complement strand
GCCTGCAGGGCGCCGGCAAGACCACTACGGCCGCGAAGCTGGCCGGGCAGCTTAAGTCGAAGGGAAGGACTTTGCTGCTTGCCGCCTGCGACGTATACAGGCCCGCCGCCGTCGAGCAGCTTGAGGTAAACGGACGCAGGCAGGGCATCGAGGTGTTTTCGATGGGGACGAAGCACAGTCCGGTAGACATCGCCAAAGCGGCCGTGGAACACGCGTCTAAAAACAATATCAATACGGTTATTCTTGATACCGCGGGGCGTCTGCACATTGACGATGAGATGATGGACGAGCTTAGACGGATAAAGGAAAGCGTTGGCCCGTGCCAGTCCATTCTGGTGGTGGACGCCATGACCGGACAGGACGCGGTAAATGTGGCCAAAAGCTTTAACGAGGAGATTGGCATAGACGGTGCGATACTCACAAAGCTTGACGGCGACGCGAGGGGCGGCGCGGCTTTGTCGATACGGGCGGTCGCGGGATGTCCGATTCTTTACGTGGGCATGGGCGAGAAGCTCTCCGATTTGGAGCAGTTTTACCCCGAGCGCATGGCATCGCGGATACTTGGCATGGGCGACGTGCTTACGCTGATTGAGAAGGCGGAAGCGCAGATAGACCAGGACAAGGCAAGGGAGATGGAGCGAAAGATCCGCAAGGCGGAGTTTGACTTCAACGACTTTCTCGACCAGATGGGACAGATGAAGAAGATGGGCGGCATAAAGAGCATTTTAGGGATGCTGCCGGGTATGGGGTCTTTAGGAGACGTTGAGATAGACGATGACATGTTTAAGGGCGTAGAGGCCATAATATATTCGATGACGCCCGAGGAGAGGGGAGACCCGTCCATAATAAATCCGTCGAGAAAGAGGCGTATCGCGAACGGCGCGGGCGTCGACGTTTCGGAAGTCAACAAGTTCATGAAGCAGTTTGAGCAGTCTAGAAAGCTTATGAAGCAGATGTCAGGCATGATGGGCGCGAAAGGGAAAAGAAGAAGGATGCCCGGCATGCAGAAGCTGCCGTTTTGATTTTTTTGGTATTTGGGCGCGGAGGCGCGTCTGGATATAAATTTTGGAGTAAAAGGGCTGTTTGTTACGGCAAAAATCCGGCAAAGGAGGTGAAAAAGGAATGGCAGTGAAAATCAGATTGAGGAGGATGGGCAAAAAGAAGTCGCCTTTCTATAGAATAGTCGTCGCTGACTCAAGATCCCCTAGGGACGGAAGGTTTATCGAGGAAATCGGCACGTATGACCCGAATCAGGATCCGTGCGTATTCAAAGTTAACGAAGAGAGCGCCAAAAAATGGATCGCGAACGGCGCGAAGCCGACCGAGGCGGCGGGCAGGCTTTTAAAGAAGGCGGGCGTCATCGAGTGATGTTTTTGCTCTCGTTATCTTAGGGAGGCTTTGGGTAAATGAAAGAATTGATTGAAGTTCTTGCCCAGTCGCTTGTTGACCGTCCTGACGAGGTCGTCGTGACGCAAACCGATAAGGGCAATGAAATCGTATACGAGCTTAAGGTGGCGGAAGACGACATGGGCAAGGTCATTGGAAAACAGGGTCGCATAGCCAAGGCTATACGCACTCTTGTTAAAGCGGCCGCGTCCAAGACTGATAAGAAGGTCGTCGTGGAAATCATGTGACCGGCGATTTTTATTTTTGGATGGAGTTATATCCCCACGGCGGCCGTGGGGATATTTCATTTTGGAGGACTTGAAATGACTGATTTGTTCAGGGTCGGCATCGTAGCGAATACCCACGGAATACACGGAGAGGTCAAAGTTTTTCCCACCACGGAGTCGCCCGAAAGGTATGGCAGCCTAAAGGAGGTAGTTGTTGGCGGCGACGGAGAAAAGAAATTTTTGGAAATAGAGGGCGTCAAGTATTTTAAAAATCTTGTGATACTTAAATTTAAAGGCATAGACGACATAAACGACGCGGAAAAGTACAAGGGGCGCGAGCTGTATGTAACTAGGGAAAATGCCATCCCGCTTGAGGAAGGCGAATGCTACATAGCCGATATGATTTCGTCAAAAGTAGTTACGGAAGACGGCGAGTATTTCGGCGTATTAAAAGACGTGATGGAAACGGGCGCGAATCTTGTATTTGTCGTAGAGCACGACGGAAAGGAAGCGCTGCTGCCGGACATACCCGAATGCGTGAAGGAAGTCGATGTTAAAAGGCAGCTTATTACGGTTCACATAATGAAAGGGCTGTTGGATTGACATGAATTTTCATGTGATGACGCTTTTCCCCGACATGATTGCCGGCGTGACGGGCGAAAGCATAATAGGACGGGCCGTAAAATCGGGCTGCATAAACATAAATGTCGTAAATATCAGGGATTTTGCCATGAACAGGCACAGCAGGGTGGACGACTACCCTTATGGCGGCGGAGCCGGCATGGTCATGCAGGCGGAGCCCATATATTTATGTTATGAGCATATACGTAGTGAAATTATTTGTTCCCGCGCGGACGGCGTTAAAGATGACGTCTCCATTCGCACCATATATCTTACTCCACAAGGGAGGACGTTTGACCAGCGGCTTGCGTACGAGCTTTCCATGGAAAAAGACATTGTTCTGCTGTGCGGGCATTATGAGGGCGTCGACGAGCGCGTCATAGAGGAAATAGACGCCGAACGCGTGTCTATCGGCGATTACGTGCTTACGGGGGGCGAAATTCCCGCGCTGGCGGTAATGGACGCCGTGTCAAGGCTTGTGCCGGGCGTGTTAAACAACGTAGAGTCGGCGCAAAAGGAGTCGTTTTCCGCGGGATTGCTTGAACACCCGCAATATACGAGGCCGGAGCATTGGAGGGGCAGGAGCGTGCCGCCCGTGCTTTTGTCGGGCAACCACAAAAAGCTTGAGGAATGGTATAGGACGCAGTCCGTCATTAGGACGGCCGCGTTAAGGCCGGATCTGCTTTGCATGGCCGATCTGACGGAAGAGGAAAAAAGGCTTGCACAAGAAAAGAAAGAGGAGTTTTGTTCTTGAGCGTTGGGAATATGCCGGTGGAAAAAGACAATATTGGCGGCGACGTTAAAAAAAACGCGAAAAAAAGGATTGCGTCGTATATATGCGCGGCGGCCGCGGTCTGCATGGTTTTAGCCGGTTTAATAAAGAGCTTTTCCTCGGACGGTGGTTCGGCCGGGGAATTGAGTGTTTCCGGATTTGCGTTTAATACGACGTATGAAATTTCTGCGGGATCTGGCGGAAGCAAAGAGCTTTTAAACGAATGCATCGCCTTGTGCGCCGAATTTGAGAAAGTGTTTAGCAGGACGCTTAAAGGCAGCGAGCTTTTTAATATAAACGAAGTCGAGGATATGTATGCCGAGGCGGTAAAAAAAGGAATTGGAAAGGCGCCGTATTCGGAAAAGGAATCTAGCGCCATAAGCCGAATGGTCAAAGATATGGCGGGCGCGGAAAATGACGCCGATTTTGAGGTTAACGGCGACGGCAGCATTTCTTTTTATGTGTCGGATATGCTGGCCGAAGTTTTAAAAAAGGGCCTTTATTATTCTAAGATATCAGACGGCGGATTTGACATTTCAATCGAGCCTGTAAGTTCGATGTGGGATTTTACGGCCGATAATCCCAAAATTCCCGACAAGGCAAAAATCGCTGACGCGGCAAAGCTTGTTAATTACAAGGATCTGGCACTTGACGGCAACAGGCTTACGTTTAAAAAGCCAGGCATGGGCGTCGACCTTGGCGCCATAGCGAAGGGATACATAGCCGACAGGCTAAAGGAGCGCCTAAAGGACGGAGGGGTGGAAAGCGGCATAATTTCTTTGGGAGGCAATGTGGCGTGCATAGGAAAAAGGATCGATGGAGAGCCTTTTAACATAGGCATACAGCGTCCTTTCGCCGAGAGGAATAGTACGATTTCGGCCGTGTCTGTCGACGACGCGTCGGTAGTTTCATCAGGAACTTATGAAAGATATTTCAAGTTGGACGGCAGGCTCTATCATCATCTCTTAGACCCAAAGACAGGATATCCGTTCGACAACGGGCTTACGTCGGTAACGATCATTTCTAAAAAGTCTGTCGACGGCGACGGACTTTCAACGGCGTGCTTCGCGTTGGGAATTGATAAGGGAATGCGGCTGATAAACGGGCTTTCCGACACGTACGCGCTTTTTGTGGATTCGGACGGCGGCATGCATTATTCAGACGGCTTTAAGGAGATGGAATCGGATTATGAAGAATGACCGCGTGCGCAAGCATCTGCTTTTTTACGGCAGGGTGCAGGGCGTAGGCTTTAGGTACCGCGCGAGCCACGCCGCGGATATGCTTGGGCTTACGGGGTGGGTTAGAAATCTTTACGACGGCTCCGTGGAATGCGAGGTTCAGGGATCTGAAAAAATGATACGCGATTTTATTTCGATGCTAAAAAAAGGAACTTATATCGAGATAGATGACATAAGGCAAAAAAACGCGGAAGTAAAGGAAAAGGAGGGAGGGTTTAGGATAATTGGCTAAAAAAGCGGGCTTTGAGTTAAAGCTCTACATTTTTGGCGTTTTGGCCGGGGCGGCATGTCTGTCGGTTGTGGCGTGCCTTGCCTTTTTAAAAATTGATTTATGGAGCCTTTGGCCCGGATGCGCGTTTAGGCGCGCTACCGGCCTGTATTGTCCGGGATGCGGCGGAACAAGGGCCTTGGCGGCCTTCCTAAAAGGAGATTGGCTTAGTTCTTTTTTATACCATCCGTTTGTGCCTTACTGCGGCGTGCTGTACTTGATATTCATGGCAAGGGGAACGGCCGCGCTCGCCTCGAAGGAAAGATTTCATTTTATGAAATTTGGGCCGGAATACGCGTATGTCGGGACGGCGCTGATTTTACTGCAGTTTGCGGTAAAAAATGTATTGCTTGTCGTCTTTGGCGTCGACGTTTTTTCTATGGTTTGACGCCGCCGTGTCATAAAGGGACGTTAAATAATGATTGAAAAACATGGGCATAAATGGTAATATAATTAGCGGGCATGGGTTTTGCGGTTTTTTGATGCGGTTGGACGCGCTTTTGCGCCGCGGATGTTTTGCGGCATTAGGAGGAATTTGATGGATAACGGGAAATTTGACGATTTTAACAATAGCGGGCCCGACGACGGCGGATTTACGCAGTCGGATACAAGGCAAAATGTCAACCAGAACATGAACCAGAACATGAACCAAAACGCGAACCAGAACGACAGCCAGTCGACGGAGCAGGCCAGCGGGTACGCCATAGCCGGGTTTGTGTTTGGCCTGTTCGCGATTTTGTGCTGCTGCGTGCCCTGGCTCTCCTTTGTCTGCGCTATTTTGGGGCTTGTGTTTTCTATTATTGCGAAAGTCAAAAAGCTGCCCGGCGGCGGCCTTGCGATAGCGGGCATTGTGTGCTCGGCCGTTGGCATCGCGCTTTCGCTCACGGCGATAGTTGCCGGTCTTGTTATAGGCTTTGGAGTCGAGGAGTTTTACAGAAATCAAAACATCTCCGACTGGTACGCGCTGTTTGACCATTTTGACCATTTGGACTGACGCGTTGGCGTATGTGTCGGCTGCCCTAAAATATGCGAGGCGCATATTTTAGGGCTTTGTTGTTTTTAACCTGGTTGAAACGATTTATTTGAATTAAGAAATGGAGAATATGATGAAAGTATCGTCGTTAGTTGGACAAAGGTTTAAGGAAAGGCCCGCGGACTGCGTTATCGACAGCCATGCGATTATGGTGCGCGGTGGGTACATGAAATACGTCGGAAGCGGAATATATTCGGAGCTTCCGCTGCTAAGAAGGGTCACCCTAAAAATTGAGAACATAATACGCGGCGAGATGGATTTGATAGGAGGGCAGGAAGTTCTGCTTCCGGTTGCGCTGCCCGCCGAATTGTGGGAGGAGTCCGGCAGATACGAATCCGTAGGCAGCGAGCTTGTGAGATTTCGCGACAGAAACGGCACGGGCATGGTGCTTGGAATGACGCATGAGGAGGCCGCTGTGCAGCTTGTTAGGGAGTACGCGCAGTCATACGCGAAGTACCCGTTCATGATTTACCAGATACAGCGCAAATTCAGGGATGAGGCGAGGCCTAGGGCCGGAATGATAAGAGTGCGCGAATTTACGATGAAGGACGCGTATTCTTTCCATACGTCGCAGGAGGATTTGGAAAAATATTACGATAAGGTTTATCACGCGTATAACAGGATTTTTCAAAAGGCGGGACTGCCAGACGTCGTGACAGTCAAATCCGATTCGGGCATGATGGGAGGAAGCGTTTCGCACGAGTATATGCTTTTGACGCCCGTCGGCGAGGATTCGATAGCGATATGCGGCGAATGCGGCTACCGCTCCAACATGGAGGCGGCAAAGACGGTTCCCGCGCAGGATGCTCCGCGAGCGGACAGCGACGCAAAGCTTGAATGCGTAGAAACTCCGGACTGCCGCACTATAGAGGACGTGTGCGCGTTTCTTAAAAGCGACGTAAAGGCGTCGTGCAAGGCGGTCGTCTATCAAAGAAATTCCAACAACAGGTTTGTGGTGGCGTTTGTGCGCGGCGATTTTGAGGTAAATGAAACGAAGCTGCGCAATCTGGTGGGAGAAGAGATACATACGGCCGAAATCAGGGAAGGGGACTGCTTGGTCGCGGGATACATAGGGCCGTACGGAATATCCGGCGAGGCGGAGTATTATATAGACGTGTCGCTTAAAGGGATAGATGGCATCGTAGCCGGCGCCAACAAAGAAGGGTTCCATTACGTAGGCCTTAATCTTGAAAGGGACTTGGAAAACGTCGAGTATTTTGACATTTCCAAAATAAAAGAGGGCGGCATATGTCCATGCTGCGGCAAGCCGTCCATTACAATCAAGAGGGGAATAGAAATAGGCAATATATTCCAGCTTGGAACGAAATATACAAAAGCGATGAACATGCAATATACCGATGAAAGCGGCGAAAGCCGCTATCCGGTGATGGGATGCTACGGCATAGGCGTAGGACGCCTCGCCGCTTCGATATGCGAGGCGAGGCATGACGAGTATGGCCCTATATGGCCGATTTCCGTCGCGCCTTGGGAGGTGGAGCTTTGCTGCCTGCGCGCCGACGATGAGGAGTCAAAAGAGGCTGCCGACAGCCTTTACGCGCAAATGGCCGGCGCGGGAATTGAGGCAATATACGACGACCGCGAGGGAGTGCGTCCCGGAGCCATGTTTTCAGACGCCGATCTTATAGGCGCGCCCATAAGAGTGGTAGTAAGTCCTAGAAATTTAAAGGAATCATGCGTGGAAATAACTACGAGGGACAAGTCTGTAAAAGAGATGGCGCCTTTAAACGAGGCGCTTGATTGTGTCAAGAGGCTTAGGGATAAGATGCGCGCCGATATTGACGCGGGAGTGGAGGCTTACGCGTGATGTGAAAGATTTAGGAAAAAGGCGTTTTGTTTTCCATTTCCGCGTGGCGTTCTATGTCCTGCGCGATTTGAAGAAGGCATATCATCTGTTTTTGCGTATATTGCGAAGACGAGTAGTACAGTTCGTCAATTAGGCTTATCGCGTCTATGTTTTTGCGCTTCGGCGCGTCTTTTTCGCCTTTCAGCAGGTAGTCGAGGCTTATCGAGAGTATGTCGCTGGCCTTTATGAGGTGCTTTACCGACAGGCCCGAATTGCCTCGCTCCACCTCGCTGTAATGCTTTTGCGAAATTCCAAGCATTTCAGAAAACTGCTCCTGCGTCAGTTCCCTTTCTCTGCGCGCTTTTTTTAATCTTGAGCCAATATCTTCTTTGAAATTTTCATATTCATTCATTTGATTTCTCCTCATACGGGAAAATTGGCGGCTTGGCGTGCGTACCGCCGCTCCATGGACGCCGCACAGAATTTTGTCCGCATAGCTGGGGTTGCGTGATTGCTTACGTCCTTATTGTATCGATTGATTTAAGCAAAAAAAACCAGCCCTTAAATGGAAAAAGTATACCTAAACAGTATATTTTATACGTAATACGTATAATTTTACCCTCTATATTGCCGATATAATAATAAATGGGTGTAAAAGAGGATACAAAAAGTATTAAAGTCCAAGCGCTGCATCCATGAGGTGTCTTGTCTAATTACAAAGGCAGAAATATTTAAAACACATTATAGGGGGAATAGGCATGATAGTAACTCACAACATACCCGCGACATTTACGGACAATAAGCTAAAGCTTACGGGAAAGAACAAAAGCCTGTCGATGGAAAAGCTTTCCACCGGGTATAGGATTAACAGGGCGGCGGACGATTCCGCGGGTCTTGCTATATCGGAGGAAATGAGGGGCCAGATAAGAGGGCTTGACAGAGGGGCAAGAAACTGTACCGACGGGATAAGCATGATAGATACGGCCGAGGGCGGCATTAATGAATTGATGAACGTTTTGCAGCGCATGCGCGAGCTGACGATTCAGGCATATAACGATACGTACACGGACGACGACCGCATAGCGATTCAAAGCGAGGTTGAGGCGCTGTCCGCGGAGATGCAGAGGATAACGGATCAGACGGAGTTTAATACAATAAAAGTTTTGCAGGGGCCCGCTAAGGTTATTACGTACGAAACGGTATATCCGGCGGAAAGATATAGAGAAGAAACGTATTATTTCTTGTCGCAAAAGGAGTTTCCCAAATGGGCGAGTCATGACGATGCGATGAGTCAAGGAAATCCCAATGTACATATAAATGATGAAAATGTCGACACGTCTGTGTATGTTACGTACAATCTGAACAATCCCGACCCGGCTTTTCCAGAGATTTCTTATGGACCAGCTGACGCCGGCCACAATTATCAGAGGCCATGGTCGGATAAAATACAGGACAAGTATTCGTCAAGGGTGGATTTTTCCGCTATCGCCAATTGCAGGACAAAGGACGATCTTTTCAAGCACTTGGAGGATTTGGCTGGAACCGCCATCGGATATATGTGCGGTACCTGTTCATATGCCCAGATGATAGGATTTTCTCTTGATGACATACAATTTGCTGGAGTGGATATTCCTTATTCAGAGTCTGTGGAAGTGGATATGCAGAAATATTATGACAAGATTAAAAGCTTAATAAGCGAGGAAGAATATAACGCGCTAAGTCCCGACGAGCAGCAGGCTCTTGGCGCCAGCTACGCGGACTACGTGGGAAAGGCTGCCTCTGAAATAGCGGCGGGCATTGTTGACGATATCGCGGAGCAGGCGTCGGTTTTTGACGGTCACTTCATGAGGGTCGTAGAGGACGACAGCAATCCCTATCAGATAGATTTTTATGATTTCAGGGATGTGAATACGATACCAGGGACATCTGGCGGCGATAAAAGACTTGCGGCGATAGAGACTCCCACGTACATAAAAGGAAAAGTCATGGTTGAGAATAAACCAATGGTGCTGCAGAGGGCGGACGAATACGACTATTATATACAGGTCGGGGCAAATTCGACGCAGGGAGTTTTTTTGGAGCTGCCGGACACGTCGCTTTGGGCACTTGATTTTTTGGATTACAACATATTCAGGGAAGGGTACTGTTCCGTTACAAAGGATGGCAAGTTTGATCCATCCGCATTGCTGGGAGCTACCTATCTTGGAAATCACAAGTACTATAATGGCAATTTTGGAGGATATGAACAAAGCACCACAAAAAAATACTCTAAAGATGTGCCGACAACGCAGGCATACTCATATACTGACGAGCACGGTGAACGCAAGACAGGAGTGAAATTTACTGGAATGACGCATGTGGAGTATGAATATACGGAAGTCGAAATGGTCGGGGGTCAGGCCATGACATTTACCGCATATGAGCCCGATACCTTGCTGCGCGTGGACAGAGCGATGGCGAGCCTTTCAAGGAGCAGGTCGTACCTTGGTGCGATGCACAACAGGCTTGAACACGCGTATGCCATAGACCGAAATACCGAGGAAAACCTGCAGGCCGCCGAGTCTAAAATACGCGACACGGATATGGCGGATGAAATGGTCAAGCTTTCAACGGCCGACATCCTAGAGCAGGCGGGGCTGTCCATGCTTGCGCAGGCGAACAGCAGCAGCGACGGAGTTTTGCAGCTTTTGGCATAGACTATTTTTGGCGCCTTTTTCATTTTGGCGCCCGATATGGCTTTGCGCGGAGAAGACATAACAAAAAATGAATTCACATGAAGGGTCATATGTCAAAATTGAGCCTACATATCCCCACGATCTGCTCATTCACTTAAGCAGGCTTCTTAAGGGAGACGCGGCCCTTTTAAAAGACAGGGAAAAGTTTCTTGACGCGTATGCCGACCGCTACGAAATTGATTTTGATGAAATGGCTTTGCTTGAGTTCGCGTACGACAGGGGCATAATAGACGATTTTTTTGAATGCGTAAACGAGCCTGACTGGCGCAAAAGAGCCCTGGTTGAAAAATCAATCAATGTAATCGTCGATGATTTGGGAGAAAAAAAGTCGATCATATTGATTGAGAGCCTGATGTTTGCATTTGGGTTTGACATAAGCTTTGAAATTGAGCGGAAGTGGGACGTAAAAGAGTCCGAACGTTCGTCATTTCATGAAAAATCGAAACTGGAACGCAAATATAACGATTTAAAAGAGGCGGATGGCGCGCGTAAAGAGCGCGAGGAAAAAACAAATCGGCGCGATAAAAAAATCAAAGAAGCACCTAATAGAAAGAAAGCGTCCGAAAAATCCCGCGCGCCCGACGCGCGGCAGGACAAGCCGCCGTCGGGAAAAAAGCCCGTGCAGCAAAAAAAGAAGGCGCGGGCCGGCGAAAGTTTAAAAAATGACGGCGCGGATCCGGTGCCGCCAATAAAGGATCTGCAAAAAAAGCCTGTCGGCGAGGCGAAGTTTTATAATTTAATGAGTTTGAAAGAAAAAAGGGCCTTAAAAAAGGCGCTTAACGGAAACGCGTCGAGCCAGTGCGAGATGGGAGACTTTTATTCCGAGGAGGGAGCCGCCCATCGCGACTGCGCCGAAGCTGCCAAGTGGTACGGCATGTCGGCAAAGAACGGGTACGAAAGGGCCTTTTTTGAGCTTGGCAGGCTCTACGACCAAAATCCAAGAGATCTTCCTGGAGGAAAGGAAAAAGCGTTTGAGATATACGCCGCCATGGCGGAGCGCGGGTTTCCGACAGCGCAGTTCATACTCGGCATGAAGTACCGCTTTGGCGACGGCGTGGACGTCGACATGAACAAGGCCGTGGCCTGGATTGAGAAGGCGGCAAGACAGCGGCACATAGGCGCTGTTTCGTGCCTCGCCGATATTTATTATTCATCCGGGGATTACGAAAACGCGAACAAATGGTACAGCGTGGGAGCCGGTCTTGGCGACTTGTACTGCAAAGAAAGAATCGGCGGGCGTTGAGGCGATTTATTTAGATGGCGCGTCACGGACGACAATTAAATATTTGCGGCAGTAAAAAAACTTTTGCTTACAAAAGGAGCCGGCGCACAAACCCCCTTGCGCCGACTCTTTTTTTTAATGCCCCTGCCAAGGATTTTTTAACGCCTCCGCTATAAATCCTTGCGCAGTCGGCGTGACAGGATTCGAACCTGCGGCCTCTGCGTCCCGAACGCAGCGCTCTGCCAAACTGAGCCACACGCCGTCTTTTTGACTTTGTAATGATAATATAAAAAATTTTTCCTGTCAATATTTAGCCGGTGAAAAATATTGCAAAGAAACGGTCTTTAATGTAGAATATCTTAAACGCCAGAATGAGGCGGTTTTTTAAATGGCGGACGCTTTATGACCCTTGGTATGGCGTGAATTTGAGAAAGGCGGTTATGTGCAATGTTTAAGATCAATGACAATTATTTGAAACTTCCCGGCAGCTATCTTTTTTCAACTATAGCGAAAAAAGTCGCTGCCTTTTGCGAGGCAAACCCGCAGAAAGCGGACGACGTCATAAGGCTTGGCATAGGCGACGTCACGCTTCCGCTCGCGCCGGCCGTTATTAAAAGGCTCCATGAGGCGGTGGACGAGATGGCTGACAAAAAAACTTTCAAAGGATACGCGCCGGATCTCGGATACGAATTTTTGCGCGCCGCCATTGCCGAAAACGACTATAAGGCCAGAGGCTGCGACATAGAGCCGGATGAAATTTTTATAAGCGACGGGGCGAAGAGCGATTCCGGAAATATTGGCGACATTTTCGCCAAAGACAACAAAATAGCCGTGTGCGACCCTGTGTATCCGGTGTACGTCGATTCCAACGCCATGTCCGGACGCACCGGCACGTATGATCCAGATTTGGAAAAATGGTCCGACGTCATTTATATGACGTGCACAAGAGAAAACGGCTTTTGTCCGGAAATTCCAAAAGAAACGCCTGACGTGATATATCTTTGCTTTCCAAACAATCCCACAGGAACCGCTATTTTAAAGCCCAGGCTTCAGGAGTGGGTAGACTACGCGCTGAAGGTAGGAGCCGTAATCATTTACGACGCGGCCTACGAGGCGTATATCTCGACCCCTGGCGCGCCTCATTCAATTTATGAGTGCGAAGGAGCGAAAGCCTGCGCCATCGAGATAAGGAGTTTTTCAAAAAACGCGGGCTTTACCGGGGTGAGGCTTGGCTTTACAGTCGTCCCGAAGGAGCTTAAGGCGGCCGACGGCACGGCCCTTCACGGCCTTTGGGCGCGCCGCCACGGCACCAAATTTAACGGAGCGCCTTATATAGTGCAGGCGGCCGGAGCCGCGGTTTATACGGACGAGGGGAAAAAGCAGACGGGCGAGCAGGTTGCATACTATATGAACAACGCGAAAATCATCAGGGAAGGCCTTTTAGACGCGGGGTACGAGGTCTACGGAGGCGTCGACGCGCCTTATATATGGCTTAAGACGCCCGGCAAAATGACTTCATGGGAGTTTTTTGATTATCTTCTTGAAAACCTTGGAATTGTAGGAACGCCAGGCTCCGGATTTGGCCCCGGCGGCGAGGGGTATTTTAGGCTTACCGCGTTTGGCAGCCTTGAGAATACGCAAAGGGCGATGGAACGCATAAAGTCTCTTAGTCGGTCGAAAGGAGATTGATAGTATGAAAAATATAGGGAGAATGCTTGGCGCCTTTCTTTGCGCGCTTGTTTTGACGGCCGGATTTTCATTTGGAGACGGATGCCGCGCGCTGGCCGCTTCCGCTCCCGATGAAGCCGCGTCCGACGCAGAGGCTTCGTCCGCGCCGGATGTGGAAAACGCTGACGAAAAGTATGACAAGTACATAGCCTTTGGGGCGGATCTTAGCCCGGAGGAGAAAAGCAAAATCATGGGAATTTTTGGCCTGTCGGAGGCGGATCTTGCCGATTATCAGGTGATAGAAATTACGAATGAGGACGAGCACAATTACCTTGGCGATTACCTGGACGCGTCCGTAATAGGAACGCGCGCGCTTTCTTCCGTAAAGATAGTTAAGACTGAGGATGGAAGCGGAATATCCGTATCTGAAAACAATATAAACTACTGCACTACCGGGATGTACTGCAACGCTTTGATTACGGCGGGGTTAAGCGACGTCGCGGTGACTGTTGCCGCGCCGTTTCCCATCTCAGGAACCTCCGCTCTCGTTGGCGCGATGAAGGCGTATTCGGTAATGACCGGGCAGGACATTTCCGAGGAAACCATGGATACCGCCACCGATGAGCTTGTAACCACGGCGCAGGTCGCCGAGGATGTGGGCGATACGGACAAAGTCGTACAGCTTGTGGCGGCGGCCAAACAGCGCATATTCGAAGAGGAGCTTTCGACGCAGCAGGATATAAGGGACGCCATAACGGCGTCCGCCGACGCGTTGAATATAGATCTTTCCGATGAGGACGTCGACAAGCTTACCGACATGCTTATGAAGGTTTCCGAGGTCGACGTCGACGCCGACGCAATAAAGGAACAGGCGTCGGAGCTGTACGAAAAGCTTAAGGACGCGGGGATTGATTTGGGAAACGTCGACACGAAGGGCTTGGCGCAGAAAGTGGGCGACTTTTTCGCCAATATTTTCGGCGCGATAAAAGATTTCTTCAAGGGCCTTTTTGGATGATTTTTTAGAGCTCGCGTACAGATGGAGCGCTCTTGTGCGGTTTGATTTGGAGGAAGAGATATGGCGAATGTTATTTCAGACGAAACTATCGAATACGTGGGGATTTTGGCAAAGCTTGAACTAAGCGGCGAGGAAAAAGAACGGGCAAAAAAGGACATGGAAGAGATGCTTGATTATATCGACAAGCTCAACGAGCTTGACACGGACGGAGTGGAGCCCATGTCGCACGTATTTGACATATGCAATGTATTTCGTGATGACGTCGTTGAAAATGGAGATGGGAGCGCGGACGCGCTGGCGAACGCGCCGGAGCGCCGGGACGGCTGTTTTATCGCGCCAAAGGCCATATTGGGATAACGGCATGGAGGGAATAAGATGTCTTTAATGAATTTGACGGCCATTGAGCTTGGAAAAAAGATAAAAAAAAGGGAAGTGGGAGTTGAAGAAGCCGTCGACGCCGCTCTTGCCGCCATCGATGAAAAGGATGGCATGATAAACTGCTTTATAACCGTGGACAGGGAAGGGGCGCGAAAAAGGGCGGGAGAAGTGCAAAAGCTTATTGACCGCGGAGAAGTCGACAGCCCGCTGGCGGGAGTGCCTGTGGCCATAAAGGACAATATGTGTACGAAAGGGCTTCTCACGACCTGCGCGTCAAAGATTTTAAGCAATTTCAAGCCCGCCTTTACGTCCGAGGCCGTGCTAAATCTTGAAAGGGCGGGCGCGGTCGTCATAGGAAAGACAAATATGGACGAGTTCGCGATGGGCAGCACCACGGAAACTTCCGCGTACGGGGCGGTCAAGAATCCTTGGAATATCAAGTACGTGCCGGGTGGATCGTCAGGAGGCTCGTGCGCGGCGGTAGCGGCCGAGGAATGCGCCTTCGCGCTGGGTTCTGATACTGGCGGATCCATACGCCAGCCAAGTTCGTTTTGCGGCGTTACGGGCATCAAGCCGACTTACGGATCCGTATCGCGCTACGGGCTCGTCGCGTACGGCTCCTCCCTTGACCAGATAGGCCCGATTGGAAAGTCTGTTGCCGACTGCGCGGCGGCGCTGGACGTCATAGCCTCATATGACAAAAAGGATTCCACATCCATAAAAAGAGAATCATATAGATTTTCGGACGCGCTTGTAGACGATGTCTCCGGGATGAAAATAGGCATTCCTAGGGACTATTTTGGCGATGGACTTGACGAGGAGGTAAAAGAGGCCGTGCTTGGGGCGGCCGGCGCCTTAAAAGACGCCGGCGCAAGCGTCGAGGAGTTTGATTTAAGCCTTGTTGAATACGCCATTCCGGCATATTATGTGATAGCCTGCGCCGAGGCGAGCTCCAATCTTGCCAGATTTGACGGCGTAAAGTACGGATATCGCGCCGCGCGGTACGACGGCCTTCACGACATGTACAAAAAAACACGTTCAGAAGGTTTTGGCACGGAGGCTAAAAGAAGGATAATGCTTGGTTCCTTCGTTTTAAGCTCGGGGTATTACGACGCGTACTACCTAAAGGCGCTTAAAACAAAGGCTCTTATAAAAAAGGCGTTTGACGATGCGTTTGAAAGGTACGACGTGATACTTGGACCCGCGGCTCCTTCTACCGCTCCAAGGCTTGGCGAGAGCTTAAGCGATCCGCTTAAGATGTATCTTGGAGATATATATACCGTTTCCGTTAATTTGGCGGGGCTTCCCGCGATAAGCCTGCCGTGCGGCACAGATAAAAAAGGTCTTCCGATTGGGCTGCAGCTGATAGGCGACTGTTTCAAAGAGGAAAATATAATCCGCGCCGCGTACGCTTACGAAAGAACGCGCGCCTACAAAAGATGTCCGATGGCGTAAAGCCTCAAGTTAAGAAAGGCAAAGGTATCGATATGAAACAGTATGAAACGGTTATAGGGCTTGAGGTGCACGTGGAGCTTGCTACAAAAACTAAGATATTTTGCGCGTGCTCCACGGAGTTTGGCGGCGCGCCGAATTCGCACACATGCCCGGTCTGCACCGGTATGCCTGGTTCGCTTCCGGTTTTAAATAAAAAAGCCGTCGAATACGCGACGGCTGTGGGAATCGCCACAAATTGCGAGATTGTAAAGAATTGTAAATTCGACAGAAAGAACTACTTTTATCCGGACAATCCTCAAAATTATCAAATATCGCAGCTTTACGCGCCCATCTGCCGCAATGGCGGCATCGATATAGAAACAAAGGATGGCGGCAAAAAAACGATAGGGATACACGAGATACACCTCGAGGAGGACGCGGGCAAGCTTGTTCACGACGAGTTTGGCGAAAACTCGTTTGTGGACTTTAACCGTTCTGGTGTGCCTCTTATCGAAATAGTGTCCGAGCCCGACATGAGGTCGGCACAAGAAGTGGAGGCATATCTTGACAAGCTTCGCTTAATAATTCAGTATCTTGGGGCATCGGACTGCAAGCTCCAGGAAGGTTCCATGAGGGCCGACGTAAATCTTTCAATTCGCGAGGCGGGAAGCGCCTTCTTTGGCACGCGCACCGAAATGAAAAATTTAAATTCATTTAAGGCCATCGCGAGGGCGATCGAGTCGGAGAAAGAGCGCCAGATTGACATAGTCGCTTCTGGCGGCGAGGTTACGCAGGAAACGCGGCGCTGGGACGACGAAAAAGAATATTCATATGCGATGCGTTCTAAAGAAGACGCGCAGGATTACAGATATTTTCCGGAGCCCGATCTTGTGCCGCTTTTAATAAGCGGCGAGTGGATTAAGGAAATAAAGGACGCGCAGCCTGAATTTAGAGATGAGAAAGTTAAAAGATATCAAAAAGAATATGGAATCCCGGAGTATGACGCTTTGATAATCACCGAGGACAAGCATCTTGCCGACATATTCGAATCCGCGGCCGCGATATGCGGCAATCCCAAAAAAGTATCGAATTGGCTTATGGGCGAAACGATGCGACTTATGAAAGAAAACGGCATGGAGCCGGCGCAGCTTGGTTTTTCTCCCAAAAATCTGGCCTCGCTTATAGAGCTTGCGGAATCCGGCGAGATAAACAGCTCGGTCGCCAAGGAAGTTTTTGAAAAAATATTTTACGATGACGTCGATCCGAAAAAATACGTTGACGCCAATGGCCTTAGGACGGTATCGGACGACAAAGAATTAAGGGCCGTCATAGAAAAGGTAATTGAGGACAATCCAAAGTCGGTAGAGGATTATCGCGGCGGAAAGAAAAAGGCGATAGGCTTTTTGGTTGGCCAGACGATGAAGGCGATGCGGGGAAAGGCAAATCCCGCCGCGGCGAATAAGATTCTTGAGGAGCTTTTGAATTAGTCAGCCGCCTTTCCCGCGCGTGCGGGACGGCGCAGAAAAGAGGTTATTATGGATGAGTACAGTTTTGAGCCGGATCTTAGGAGGGGCAAAAGGATTCCCGTAAAAATGCGTCTTGAAATTTCTTCAGTTTTCAAACAGAATAACGTTCATGTGGGAAACCTAAAAGCTCCAATAGAGGTTATAGACATTTCAAAATACGGCATAGGATTTATTTCAAAAAGCGTGTTGCCGATAGGATATTACTTTAATTCACGTCTGCAGTTTGAAAATGAAAATGACGATCTCAACTGTGTAGTCAGAATAGTGCGAAGGACGCAAAAAGAGGGCTACACCATATATGGCTGCGAATTCGTGGGAATGTCGCCCGTTTTTGACTATATTTTCGATGACGTGGAAAGAGACTATATAAGTAAGACCGATTACAGGATTGACGAGGCAAAACAGCCAAACGAAGAAAAAGGCTGACTTTTTTAGCGGCGGAGGGGGGCTAAACACAATGCGCCGATTAAAAGAAGACATAAAAAGCAGGTCGTTTCATAAGGCGTACCTTTTGTACGGAGAGGAAGAATATTTAAAAAAACTGTACAGCGACAGTCTAAGAAAAGCCGTCCTTGGAGACGGCGACAAAATGAATTATTCCTGTTTTGAGGGAAAGGACATAGATGTGGCGCGGGTGAGGGACACGGCCGATACGCTGCCTTTTTTTTCGGATTATAGGATTATAACGATCAAGGAAAGCGGCTTTTTTAAATCCTCCGGTGAATTGGCGGATTATCTTCCTAAAATGCCTGACACCACGGTGGCCGTGTTTGTCGAAAAGGAGGTCGACAAAAGAAACAGGCTGTATAAATATGTCAATAAAGAGGGGATTGCCGTTGAAATGAATCAGATGTCCCTTTCTGAAACAAAAAAGTTTGTAGGCATGATTTTAAAAGAAAATGGAAAAAAGATGAGGGAAAGAGCCGTCGAATATCTTTTGCAGCAAATCGACGGCTCTGCCTATGCCATTATAAACGAGATGGACAAGCTGATTTCATATACTTGGGGCCGCGATGAAATTACGGTTGACGACATCGACAAAGTTTGCTGCGTTCATATTTCGGGGCAAATTTTTAAGATGATCGACTGCGCGGCTATGGGCAAAAAAGAGGACGCCTTAAGGCTTTACCGCGATCTGCTTACACTGCGCGAAAATCCCATGTCAATTCTTTATCTTATCGCCAGGCATTTTAATATTATTTTACAGATAAAGCAGCTTGACGGCGCGCCAAAAAACGAGATTGCGTCAAAGGTTTCCATACCGCCGTTTGCCGTGGGAAAATACCTCGCGCAGGCAAAAAGATTTGACGAGGCCGGCGTCAAGTCGCTGCTTGACGAATGCGTTGAAACCGAGTATAGATTCAAAAGGGGGTTGATGGACGGCAGGATGGGCGTTGAGCTGCTGCTGTCGCGGATTGTGTCTTTAAGTTGATTGTAAATTTCATTTAAAAAATTTTAATTTATAGTATTGACGTGGCGGCAGGCACTGTATATACTATTAGTAGTTTCAAATTTAAATTCGTGCAGGGCAATAAACGAGGGGAGGCGGTTTTGGCGGGTTCTATTATTTTAAAAAGAGGAACTGTGAAAAATTTTTTTTCAAGTAAGGAGGATATTCATGAAATTTAAGAAAATTGTAGCGGCATTATTAGTTTTAAGCATTGCGCTTGGAATTGCGTCAAATGCCAAGGTAGGAAGCGCAACGACCATAAGCAGGGCGTTTTCGGTCACCGATACTCAACTTGTGAAGGTTACGATACACAATGAGAACGATAACAATGCCGTGACGGTTTCGTATTCGGCGGTTCCCGATGGATATAGCGATGTTGTAAGGGTTGGCATATATGAAACTAGTCAAACCACTGGAACGCCGCTTACAAGCAGCACGTTTACCAAAGCAAATCCGCACACCGCGACATTTAAGCTTCCGGCTCGCGCGACGTATTATGCGCTTATATCGCCAGTTTCTTATACTGGCGGCTCCTTAAGCGGACAATTTAAGGCCACTTATTGATTATTTATGTCCGTTGTATTTAAGGGGAGGAGGCGGTTGCTTTGTTTTTTAAGATGCTTCGCATAAATTTAAAAAAGATGAGGCGTTCGTACCTTCTTCTGTTTGTCACGTTGACATTTGGCGTCGCCGCGCTGGCGGCGGCGCTTCTTTTGATTCGTTCAAATAAGATGCTTGATGCCGACGTCATGCTGCATGGTGCGGGAAATTGCGACATCATCTTTGGCGATGTGTCGGAAGAGCTTGAGGACGAAATTGTTGGCGACAAACGTTTCTCGCAGCTGGGCTACGTCTATGATCTGGGGTCTGCCGCCTTTAGCCGCGGGGGCAATTTTATAACGCTTGGCGCGCTAAAGGATAAGGCGACTGAGAAGATGCTCTACGTCAATCCCATAAAGGGGAGGTACCCCAATAAGTCCGGGGAGATATGCATCGACCGCATTGCCCTGCAGTGCGGAGGATATGAGGAGAAGCTTGGCCAAAAGATAGGGATTTCGTATACGGATGACAACGGGAATACAGCCGAAAAAAAGTTCAAGCTTGTCGGCATTATAGAGATGCAGATACAGGGCTCCGGAGAGATATCGTCAGTCAGGTCATATCCGGAGGAGACGTTTTCTACGTATAACTTTGATAAAATTGATTTTCCGCTTGCTTACGTCTGCGTTGATGAAACAAAGCAGACGCTGCCGACGGAAAGAACGCATATTCTCGCAAATGTATCCCCGAAATATGGATCGGAAGAAGTTTGCGATTCTTATTTAGTTAGAGAGGACGGTGAGCTGCGTGACGACATTGAAACAATCCACATAGACACAGAAAGGGTTTTTAACAGGGAATTTGTGGCAATGCGCATAATTGGCCAAACGATGAACGGCGGATCAATACCGGAGATTGTAGAGAATAACGTGTCGGCGGGAAACGTAGAGGAGGATGCCTACACGAAATACTTCGTTCCGATTTTGATGGCGCTTATCGGCATCG
>CAZTVO010000015.1:0-26234 GCA_964617075.1 uncultured Jutongia sp. | reverse complement strand
CATAGTAGAAATCCTCTGCCCTTAATTCCTCAAAATCCTCGATCCCGATGGGGATCGTCTTCATCCCGTCCAATGCATGGCCTCCCTTAGCGCATGTAAAACGCTCTTATTCATTGTTTTAAAATGTGCTTTTATTGCAACTGTATGTTATGCGTGTTATCCTCCGCGCTACGTAAACTCGCAAAAAGACAAAATATATTATAACATGCCATTTCCGGGAATGTTAAAAGAAAATCGGGGTTGACTATTGTCAAAAATGTGTTACAATATTGATTGTGCAAGCAGAACGGGGTTATTATGCGATTGTTTTTCTGTGAGAATATTACCCTGTACAGTTGTGTATTGTAAGCATAATCTACAGCTGGAGGGAGGTTAGGTGCGAGTCTATGTCAAACGTGGTCGTAAAAGAGAACGAGACATTGGATAACGCTTTGCGTCGTTTTAAAAGAAGCTGCGCCAAAGCGGGGATTCAGCAGGAAATCCGTAAAAGAGAGCATTACGAGAAGCCCAGCGTTCGTCGCAAGAAGAAGTCTGAAGCCGCCCGCAAGCGTAAATATTAGCGAGGAATGGCTTTGTCCTATTAGGCCGCCCGTTTTGGGCGGCTTTTTTTGACGCCATATGAGCGCGGATTGACAAGTTTTTGTTCACAAAAAATTCACAATATTTATTAGCACTCGCTATTGACGAGTGCTAATAAACGTGGTATAACATAATTGCAGCAGGGAAATGGAAACGGAAAAGGGTTTCCGTAATATTTTATCATATAAAGGAGAGATGCCTTATGTTGACGCCTAGCAGTTTTGGAAGAGATTTGTTTGACGATTTTTTCAAGGAACCATTTGGAAGCTTTGGACACACGGCCAGCGAGGTTATGAAGACGGACATCAAGGATACGTCGCGCGGGTATGAGATTACAATAAATCTGCCCGGCGTGAAGAAGGAGGACGTAAATGCCGAATTGAAGGACGGCTACATGACGATACAGGCAAATTACCGTTCAGACAATGAGGATAAGAACTCCGACGGCAGCTATATCAGACGGGAGCGCTATTACGGCACATGCAGCAGGAGCTTCTATGTTGGAGATCAGGTGAAGGAAGAGGATATAAAGGCAAAATTTGAAAACGGCACGCTAAAGCTTACCGTGCCTAAGGTTGACGAACAGCCTAAGGTGGAGAACAAGAAATATATCGCCATAGAGTGACGGTTTTTGACTTTGCGCCTGCTTAAACAAAAACGGACGGGGTTTGGCTCCCCGTCCGTTTGCATTTTATGGAGGTCTTGTGGTAGGATATGGGGGCGGGCCGCGAAAGCCTTAAGCGTAAAAGCGGCCCGCATGTGAAAAATATTTCGCGCAAAGGCGCGGCGGAGCCGGAGGATGAAATGAAGGATCAAAGTGAATTGCGGCAGCTTTTGCGTCAAATTGACAGAAAAGGCTATCCCGCGTATAAGCAGTTAAAGGGCGAATACCGTTTTGACGGATATTTTTTGAGCATAGACCATGTACAGGGCGACCCGTTCGCGGCTCCCTCAAGAATAAGCATCAGGGTTCCCGGCAGCCAGGCGGGGTTCGACGCGTGGCTGTACGACTCGCCCGAGAAAAAGACCGCCCTCGCAGACGCTCTTTTAAGAGAGTTTGCTAGAAAAATAAGGGAATATTCCTTTCAGGCGAAAGGTTCCGGCAAATCCGGGCTTATGTCGGTGAGCTCGCCCGGACAGGAAGTGCTTGAAAGGACCGCCTGCGAGATAGACGATAAGAGCGGCAAGGTGACCGTGCGCATGGAGGTCGGCTTTCCGGCCAATGGACGTACCGTCAACAGCCGCGAGCTTGAGAAGATTTTTTTTGACTACATGCCGATTTGCGTAAAAAAAGCCCTCTACAGCGCGTCGCTCGATGGGCGCAGGCTGCGTCAGACGGCCGAGCTGGCGCAGGATCAGGCTTTTTTGCGTGAAGAGATAAAAAAAATGGGTCTTGTGGCTTTTGTGGCAAACGGCGCCGTCCTTCCGCGGGAATCGGGAGTCGGCAAAAGGCCTATGAAGCAGGCCGTGCCGTTTCAATCCCCGAAGGAGATGGAGGTTGAGATAAATCTTCCAAATCGCGGGGCCATTAGGGGGATGGGAATACCAAAGGGAGTTACCATGATAGTCGGCGGCGGCTACCACGGCAAGTCCACCCTGCTAAAAGCTCTTGAAATGGGAGTATACAGCCACATATCCGGAGACGGAAGGGAGTTTGTGGTTGCGGACGATACGGCGGTAAAGATACGCGCGGAGGACGGCCGAAGCGTTAAGCAGGCCGACATATCGATGTTTATAAATAATCTTCCGAATAAGAAGGACACGGTCCGCTTTGAAACGGAGGACGCAAGCGGCTCCACCTCTCAGGCGGCCAATGTGGTGGAGGCGTGGGAGGCGGGCAGCCGTCTGCTTCTAATCGACGAGGATACGAGCGCCACCAACTTTATGATTCGCGACGAACTTATGCAGCGCGTGGTGCATCCGGAGCTTGAGCCGATTACGCCGTTTAGCATGAGGGTGAGGCAGCTGTATGACGAGTTCGGCATCTCCACGATACTTGTGGCTGGAAGCTCTGGAAGCTATTTTCACGTTTCAGACCATGTCATTCAAATGAATCAGTATAAGCCGTATGAAATAACGGATTTGGCAAAGAAGGAGGCCTTGGAGTTTCCGCTGCCGTCCGTTTTGGCGCAGGAAGCGAAAAAGCCAGTTTTTGAGCGAGTTTTTCGTCAAAATAAAAAGTTTGGCGCGGGCGGGCGCGTAAAGATAAAGACTATGGGGATGGACGCCATAAGCATCGACAAGGAGACAATCGACCTAAGATATGTGGAGCAGCTCGCTGATTCGGAGCAGCTTGCGGCTCTCGCGCAGATTATGAAATATATGCGCATGCATATATTTGATGGAAAGACGACGCTTGCGGAGGCTGTTGGGCGCGTCATGTCGCTGATTGGCGAAAAAGGTTTTGAGGGGATTTGCGGAAGCGACGTTTCCGGCAATCTTGCCATGCCAAGGGCGCAGGAGGTGTTTGCCTGTGCCAACAGATGGAGGGAGCTAAGGTAGCTTTAAAAAAAGCCGCCTTTGGCGGCGGCAAAATCGGCGCGGCTTTACGCGCGGACGTCGAATGAAAAGCGCTTCATGTCGGCCGTTGCCGACGTGTTTATTTTTGTATTTATAAAATCGTCCACCGTGGCGGGTTCGGATTCGGTGCGGTCGACCCTTACGTTGCACGCGTACCCCTGGCGGTTCAGCGCGCCCTTAAGCATGTCGGCGTTTGTTCTTATGAGATTGACGGAATCCTCGTCGGCGAGCGAAAACCTCGCGTTTATCTCGCTTTTTCTTTTGTCAAGGTAAATATCTACGTCTCCCATGTGCTCAAGCGAGAGGTGGAGCAGCACGTGGACGTCGTCGGGATTTTTCCTAAGCTTTTCCTTTTGGGTGTATACGTACAAATCGGCGTGCGCGTCCTGGTTTTGCAGCTTCAGCGGCATCTGTACGTACGAAAATGTTTCGCTAAGCGTCTTCATGAATTCGATGTTGTTTTCCATGTCGCGGGCAGAGCGTCCCATGCTGTCGGAGTCGTCGCCTGAAAGCGCGGTCTGTATCAGGCCCTCGAACTGCTTGAGCTGCGCGTGCATTTTATTGTAAAAAGAATCGATGCCGCCGTCCTTGCGCAATTTTTCGGGCGAAATGGTCCACGACGATTGAAGAAATCTGCCAAATATGTTCGCGAACGCCGGGGATTTAAAAAGCTCCTGCACGGCTTCCGGATTCGCGTGCGCCATGGCGTCCTTGACGGCCTGCATCACTTCTTTCGCGGAGGCTTCGCCGGACGCGATTTTTGCGAGAAGCTCCCTGCTTACTGGAAGCGTCTCCAGTTTGCCTAAAAGCTCGCTTCTTTGAGCCGGCGAAAGAAACGTGTTTAGGGAATCGTTCTCCCTGTCGGCTCTGCCGCTCATCTCGGCCAAAATGTCTATGACGGTATTGCCGGCCGCCGATTTTTCGGCGCCGCCCGCGGCTGCCTGCTGCAAAAAGCTTAAGGTGCTGCTGATGGAATTTCTCGCGGTTTCAGTAAGAGTTCTTAAGAATCTGTTCGCGAAGGCAAATTTGCCGTTCTGTCCTTCTTCGCCGCCGTCCGACGCGGCTTCCTTCGCGGCTTCGCCCATGGCGTCGTCCGCGTTTTTTTCGTTTTCGCCGCCTATTGCCTCAGCATCAAGGACAGGCATATTTTTGATGCTGTTTTCCGTTTCCTGCATTATGGCTTCCGAACCCGCCGCGGGCTCCAGAGCGGAATTTATGAGAAGAAGCGCCGACGTTAAATCCGACTGGCTCATGCCTTCGGGAAGTTTGATTGTGCCGGAGGATATCGCGTCGCGGATCAGCAGGAGGGCGTCGCGAATGGAAAGCGTCCCATTTTCAAGCTGCGAAAAAATGTCCTCGGCAAGTGGCGTGTTTGACAGCATGTCCATAAGCGCCTGCCGCTGCTCGGCCGTCAGATCGGAGACTAGCGGAACGAGGGACGCGTCGTTTCCGCTTCCATAGAGGGCTATCGACAAAAGCCTGTCTCCAAACAGCGCGACAGAGTCGGCGGGGCCGTTTTGCGCAAGCGCGCCAAGCAGCGCGGGTATGTTTTGAGAAAATTCGACGAGCTGGCCCAACAGGCGGTACGCGCCGTTTCTGTAGCTGCTGAACTGGTTAACGGTTTCGGGGGTCATTTCCATCATCAGCCGGTTCATAAGCGCGAGCGTATTCATGTCGGATGTCTTGTAGTCGTACGACTGCTGCATGAGATGCTGTATTGATTCTTTTGTAATAGGGAGCATGTTGTCCATGAGGGCCTTTACCGTATCCTGGTTGTGCTCCGTCGCCGGCAGGCCCGCTTCGTCAAGCGCCTTGTTGACAAGCGTAAGCTCCGTCTGGCTGTAGCTGTTTTTTATGGCTTCCAAAAGTATGCTGCCCATTGACGTTCCGGCAAGCCTAAACGCCGCGGTCTGTCCTATTGAAAGCATTGAAGGGTCGGAGACCCGCGCCTTTAGGATGGTATTGTCCTCTAAAGTGACTGTGATTTCATTATTGCGCAGGTCGGAAATTTCGCCGCGTATTATATCGCCCTCGGAAAGCCCGCCTGGACTGCGCACCACTCCGTAGTCGCTTGACGGGCCCACTCCCCTTGAAGAGGGCGCGCCAGACCCTGCTCCCGTGCGCTGTCTGGCGGCGGATTCGCGCATGGCCTGTTCTCTTGCGGCCTGTTCTCTGCGGGCCTGCTGCCCGCTTCCCGTTCCGGACGTATTTAATGAATTGATTTTTGGATTTTCCATCGTATTCCCTCGCATTTTTCCTTGATCGCCTGTCGGCCGCGGACGGCGGCTCCTGTCAGATATATCGTCATGATGCGCGTTATATTAAAGAGGCGCCCGCCCGCGGCCGTTTATGAAAAACGGCTCGCTATCTCTTTTATGGAAGCCGCGTTGTCCTGGTTGCTGCTTGCGATAATGGAAATCTCTTCTGTTTCTTTTTCGATCTGGAGGGCCTTTTCCATGACCGACTCCTTGCTTGCCGTCGCCGCGCCCGGAAGGTTTTGAACAGCTTCTATTTGATTTTTTATGTCGGATACCGCATTGGCGAATATGTCCGCGGACTGGCTTACGTCTTGGATGATTTTTTGTATTTCCGCGACTGAAAGGGAATACTCGTTTGTAGCCGCCGAAAATTCCTCGAAGGCGGACTGGATGTCATTTTGCATAAATGAGACGATGTTGTCAAAGCAGTCTTTTATTTTGGATATGCTGACTTTTGTTTCATTGCATATATTTTGAATCTCGGCCGCGGTGGCGGACGAGCTGCTCGCGAGGTTTCCAATCTCGCTTGCGACTACGGCGAATCCTTTGCCCGCCTCGCCGGCTCTCGCCGCTTCTATGGAGGCGTTTAGGGACAGCAGATTTGTCTGGCTGGTGATATCCAAAATCTGCGAGGCCATTTCGTCAATGCGCATGAGGGATTCAAGATCTAATATCGCGTCCTTGATTGAGACTTTGTTTTCCTCAATACGTCTGTTGTTTGTTTCAAGAGCGGAATTTATATTTTCTTTCATCAAGGCGAATTTTTCGTTCAGGCTGCCGCTTTGCCGCGTGCCCGCCTGAATTTTTTCATCCACTTCCGATACGACGTCGACTATCTGGCTCACCTTTTCGTCTACCATATTTACCGTATCCATGATGGATTCGGCATGCTGAGCGAATGCCTGGGTCGTGGACGAGTTTTCATCGACGCGCTCAATAAGGGCCTTGGATGAATCAGACATTCCCGCGGCGGTGGCGGTAAGCGAATCCGAACAGGAGTTTAGCGTTTCGACTATTTCTTTTAACGTGTCGTAGAGCGAATCTATTGCCGTAGCGATCTGGCCTATCTCGCTTTTTCGATTTATGTACGCGGCAAGGCTGTCATCCTTATGCAGATTCAGCTCCTTTAGACGCACTATGGATCTTTCTATGTATTTTAACGGCGCGGTGCTTAGGCGGATCAGCAGCCACGACAGCACTCCTATAAGCAGCTCGGAAAAAATGCAAATCGCCATGAGCATATTTTTGCTTTTGTTTACGTCCGCGTATATGTGTTTCTCGCTGTCGCGCGAAACGACGGCCCATTTGTATTCCGGGATGTACTGATATGTCGCTATGGATTTTCCAAGTTTTTTGTCCTGATATTCTTTATATCCGCCGGCCGTTTTTTCATTTTGTTTTACGTCCGACATGATGGAGAGCAAAGTCTTGTCTTTGACGTCGGCCGCCATGAGGGATTCGTCCTCGTCAAAAATATACATCCCCGTATCGACGTTTAGCATGGAATAGCTCGCGCCTTTTGTCTGTATTTGCGACAGTAGCTTTTTTAGGCTGTCCGCGAAAGGGCCGCCGCCGACGTATCCTACGATAGTCTTTCCGTCTTCGTCAAATACGGGGCAGTACATCGACAGCACGAGCTTTTGCGATGCCGGGGATACTATGATGCCCGCGTCATAGAGGCCGTTCGCGGACGTCATCGCGTCCTGAAGCTGCTTTAGCGGCTCGCCCTCCCTTGTGACCATTCCTACGACGTCGGGATTGGAATGGGCGATTACGTGGGTGTTCCACTCGCCTACATAAAGGCCTTCCCAATTGTCCAGCTTTGAAAAATATTTTTCGGTATATTGCTGTGCGAGCTTTCCTTTTTGTTGGTCGTCAGGATGCTTTAAAAAATCTAGGACCGCCTGATCCTGACTAAACGCTGTAAGCAGATTTTCCTGGTGCGCGACATACTCCTCAATTACGCTTATCTGCGCGCTAAGGGAATTGTTAAGGCTTTCAATCTGCGATTCCTTCATCATCCCGGCCATCCTGTCTGACGCTATCGCGTAAAGCAAAACCATGCATGCTGCGGTAGTTATAAGGACGAAAAAGGTAATCATAGTGCTCATTTTCTTATTTTTCATATTGTTCTCCATTTCTGCTCCGCTTTTGTCGCAAGGGGCGTTTTTTTGCGGCACCGCGCACAAAATCCACTCATACCATAATATAATATTGCCGCGGCAAAATCAAACTCTTTTGGTTCGTGCGCGGGCGGTTGACGCTTAACCCGCGTTAGATTAAAATAAGCGTCAGATATATCCAAATGAAAGGTTGGATCAAGCCATGAATACTTCAAACAGGCCCCTGCGTTTTGGCTTCGTCGGATTTGGCCTTATAGGCGGTTCCATTGCAAGGTCGCTTAAACTTTTATATCCGGACGCCGAGGTAGTCGCGTACAATTATCGCGTATCGGCGCCCCATCCAAAACTTGAGAAGGCCAAAAGCGACGGCATACTCACGGGCATAAGCGCGTCGCTTAAGGATTTTTCCGTATGCGACGCGGTTTTTTTATGCGCGCCCGTCGTGAAAAACGTCGAATATGTAGAAAAGCTTGCGCCTTACCTGTCAGGGGACTGCATACTTACCGACGTCGGAAGCGTAAAGGGACGGGTTCGGAAAAGACAGGATATGGCAACTCAAGTCCCGATTACTTAAAAGGGGCTTATTACATACTGACGCCGGCGAAGGGCGTGCGCGGGGAATACGTCGATTGGATGATAAATTTCGTAAAGGCTTCAGGCGCGATATGCGAGGTCATGGACTATGAGGAGCATGACGCGGTTACGGCCGCCATAAGCCATTGTCCGCATATTATTTCCGCCGCGCTTATAAACGCGGTAGCGTCAAAAGACGCGGACGGCAGATGCGCCAGGCTCGCCGCCGGCGGTCTTAAAGACATTACGCGCATATCCTCCTCGTCGCCCGAAATATGGCAAAACATATGCCTTGCCAATTCGGAGCGCATAGTGGATTTTCTCGACGGATACATAGATGTTCTGCGAAAGGCGAAAGAGGACATATCGGGGGGAGACGGCGAGGCCCTCATGGACTTTTTCAAGTCCGCGAAAGAATACCGCGACGGCCTGCGATAGCCGCCGCGCGAGAGGGGAAAAGGATGAACATACTGGAAGGCTTAAACTTCGAACAGGCTAAGGCTGTAAAACACCATAAGGGGCCGCTGCTCGTCCTTGCGGGCGCGGGCTCCGGCAAGACGAAGGTCATTACGCATAGAATAGCTTATCTTATAAGCGAATACAGGGTCAATCCTTGGAACATACTGGCGCTTACTTTTACAAATAAGGCGGCGGGCGAGATGCGCTCGCGTGTGGACGCCATAGTCGGAGGATGTTCCAAGGACATATTGGTCGGCACTTTTCATTCCGTGTGCTTGCGGATTCTTCGCAGGTATATTGAGTCGATAGGATACGAGCGCGGCTTTACCATATACGACGCGCAGGATCAGAAGACTCTTATGAGGGAGATTATAAAATATCTTGGCCTCGATCCAAAAAAATATAGGGAGCGCGCGTTTTTAAACGCGATCTCGTCCGCTAAGGACAAGCTCATTTCCCCCGCAAGGTATGAGGAGGAGGCGCGCGATAATTTAAGCAGGCAGACATACGCCCGCGCCTACCGCGAGTATGAAAAAAGGCTTAAAGCCGCCAACGCGCTTGATTTCGACGATCTTATAGCAAAGACTGTGCAGCTTTTTAACGAGTGCGATGAGGCGCTCGACTATTGTCGGAACCGCTTTAAATACATACTTGTGGACGAGTATCAGGACACAAATGCCGCCCAGTTTAAGTTTATCAGCCTTTTGGCGTCCACAAGGGGCGAGGGGGGCGCGATAGAACATAATCTTTGCGTGGTGGGCGACGACGACCAGTCGATATATAAGTTTAGGGGCGCGAACATACACAATATCCTCGATTTTGAAAATGCGTATCCGGATGCCCGCGTGATAAAGCTCGAAGAAAACTACCGCTCGACTAAAAACATCTTGGACGCGGCAAATTCGGTCATAAGCAACAATTCAGAAAGAAAGCCCAAGGCGCTGCGCACAAAAAAAGAAAGAGGCGACTTAATACGCGTCAGCTGTTTCGCGAACGAATATGACGAGGCTTATTCCGTCGCGAACGACATTTCAAACGCCGTTTCGTCAAAAGAAGCGGAATATGGGGATTTCGCGATACTGTACCGCACGAACGCGCAGTCGCGCGTATTTGAGGAAAAGCTCATTGAAAAAAACATTCCGTACAAGATCGTGGGCGCCGTCAATTTCTACCAGCGCAGGGAGATAAAGGACATGCTCGCGTATCTGCGCGTTATCGAAAATGGTCTTGACGACCTTTGCGTAAAAAGAATTATAAACGTGCCAAAGAGGGGCATAGGGCTTACGACTATAGACAAGCTGGACGGATACGCGTCGCTTATGGGAATAAGCTTTTACGAGGCCGTTTTGGAATGCGGGCGCATAGAGGGGATAGGGCGCGCCGCCGTAAAACTTGAGTCGTTCGCGGGCCTTGTGGAATCTTTGAAAAAAAAGGCGCGTCTGCGCGAATGCGGCGTGGAGGAGCTTATAAGAAACATTCTTGACGAAACTGGATATGCCGCCAAGCTTTTGGAGGAGGAGGGCGACGCCGCGTCTGAAAGGATTGAAAACATTGAGGAGCTTATAAGCAAGGCGGCCGCCTACGATAAGGACGCGGATGAGCCGACGCTTGGAGGTTTTCTTGAAGAAGTGGCGCTCGTGGCCGACATAGACGGCGTGGACGAGGAGAACGACGCGACGCTTCTTATGACGCTTCACAGCGCGAAGGGTCTTGAATTTCCGTACGTGTATATGGTCGGCATGGAGGAGGGGATATTCCCGATATACGGGGCGATCGCCAGCGGCGATTTTGAGGAAATGGAAGAGGAAAGAAGACTTTGCTACGTAGGGATTACCAGGGCCAAGAAAAAGCTTTCTTTAAGCTGCGCCGCCAGCCGCTTTCACAATGGAGAGCAGAAGCGCGGCGCGCCGTCGCGCTTTTTGGATGAGATGCCGCAAAGCCTGATAGCGCGCGTGGACAAATCCTATACGGCGCCCGAGCGCGCGGAAGTCAGCGCAGGTCTAGTCAGGCCGCGCGTGACGGGCAAAGAGCTGCTTACGGCCAGCCCGTATATACAAAAGGGAAAGCCAAACGCAAAAATCGATTACGTCGAAGGTGACAGGGTGGTTCACGTCAAATTTGGCGAAGGGGTCGTAAAAGCCCTTAGCGAAAGGTCGGGAGACTACGAGGTTTGCGTGGACTTTGACAGCGGAATTACAAGAAAGATGGTCGCGTCGTTTGCGAAGCTAAAAAAACTATGACAGCTTTTTGTCGGTCTTTTGCTGGAATCTTTCGCACTCGACTATGACGCGTTCGTGCGTTCCGCCGCCTATGCGGCCCTTGTCGTCAAAGGCGTCTACTTTAAAGATGAGCTTTCTTCCCTCGATTCCAACAAGCTCGCTTTCGCATACGATCTTCATGCCTACGGGCGAGGGCGATACGTGTTCGATTTCAGCCTTTGTGCCCACGCTGCCGCATCCTTCGTTTAGATAAGGCATTACGCTTGAATACGCGGTTTTTTCCATAAGCGCAAGCATGGCGGGAGTGGCGAATACGTCCATTATTCCGCTTCCCATGCTTTTTGCCGTAAGTTCCTTAGTCACAACAAGCTCCTCCCGACCTTTGATTCCAACTTCCAGCATAAAAGCCTCCTTTTTTTAACATCTAACAGACATTTTTCATAGAAACAGTTCCTTAAAGTAGGGCAGGCTCTCCGCCCATTCGCAAAACGAGCGCCACTCCTCAAGCTTGTGGTTAAGTCTCGCGTTATGCATCGCGGCCGCGTTCTCGTATGAAAGCGTACACGTCCTCATTTGATTGTAGCTTTCGGGAAGAAGCTGTATCATGCTGTACCACATGGCCTTGTCTTTTGTCTTAACGTATTCGGCGCGCATATTTTCGAGCGCGTCCACCAGCCGCTCCATATGCGCCATTGCCGCGTCTGTCATTTGATCCGTGCTGAAGTCGTCGATTGAAAACGGCCTGCTGTGGAGTTTGTGCATGGTGCTGGTGGAATTTGCCACGGTGCCGACTTTGTAGGTGTCGTATTCCTTCCACCAGTAAATCGGCGCCGTTATGTCTACAGCCACAAAAATCTGGCGCGCAAATTTTCTATGGTCGCTTCCCGCGTCGCAAAGCTTTCGGGCAAGCTTTAAGTCGTTTTCCCCGAATACGAAGCTGCCGTCCGCGTCTGCGCGGCTGTCCGCTTTATCCCAGCTGCACATCGGATTTCTCGCGCCGCGCATGGCATTTTCAAAATTCATGACGGACGTTTTTTCAAATTTGATCATAACAGCCCTCCTGGCCACGCGCCGGCGTCAGCTTTTTTTAATGAATTCGTTTTGGCATTTGGGGCACGTAATCGCGATGCGCCCCTTCCCCTTGGGAACGCGTATGCTTTGTCCGCATTGGGGACATTTGTATATGTGGTGCGTTCTCCTCTGTTTCATATGGCTTATCTTGCGTGTAAAGAAAAGTTTGATTGAGTTGACGCATTTTAGGTACCTCATGTTTTCGGAGTACCTTTTTTGGCAGTTGCGCGACAATATGCGAAAATACGCGTAAAAAACCGTCAGAGCCGCCATTACGGCAAACAGGGAGCGTATGGTCGGGGAATCGCAAAGCATCCCTAAAAAAAGGACGGCGACGGCGGCCAGAATCAGGAAGTTGCCGAACTGGTCCGCGCCATATCTGCCCTGCATAAATTTCATCAGCCTGTTTTTCATAGCATATCTACCTCCGGGCGTTCGATGCTGCGGATATATTATCATCAATGCGCCGATAATGCAATAAAACGGGGAACAAAACTTGCAAATGCCCCGATTATGTGTTAGATTAAGGGAGCGTCTTTTTTTGGGGCGGCTGCCGCGCCAAAAAAAGACGCGGAGACAGACAATAAATCACATATGCGGATTTCGCGCCGGGTTGCCAAACGGGCGGGTGGGCCCGCGCCTTTGGCTGCGCGTTTGGAAGCATATGGAAGGAAAGAAACCGGAGGTATTTTTATGAGCGTTATTTCAATGAAGCAGCTGCTTGAGGCGGGCGTCCATTTTGGACATCAGACAAGAAGATGGAATCCAAAGATGGCGGAGTACATCTACACGGAGCGTAACGGCATCTACATAATCGATTTGCAAAAGTCGGTAGGAAAAGTGGACGAGGCGTACAACGCGGTCAAGGAAATCGTCGCCAACGGGGGCTCCATACTTTTCGTCGGCACAAAGAAGCAGGCGCAGGATTCCATAAGGGCGGAAGCGGAGCGCTGCGGCATGTATTATGTAAACGAGCGCTGGCTTGGCGGCATGCTCACCAACTTTAAGACGATTCAGACGCGCGTCAAGAGATTGAAGGAAATAGAGACTATGTCGCAGGACGGCACTTTCGACGTCCTACCTAAAAAGGAAGTGCTCCTCCTAAAAAAGGAGTGGACGCCATATTTGTAGTCGATCCAAAGAAGGAGAGGATCTGCATTCAGGAGGCGCATATACTTGGCATTCCGCTTATAGGCATAGCTGACACGAACTGCGATCCGGAGGAGCTTGATTACGTGATTCCCGGAAACGACGACGCAATAAGGGCGGTCAAGCTTATCGCGTCAAAAATGGCGGACGCGGTCATCGAGGCCAATCAGGGCATGTCTATGGCGGACGAGGCGGATGACGACGCGCAGACCGCCGACGCCTGACTTTGGTGCGATTTTAAAATTTGGAGGATATATAAAATGGCGATTACAGCTTCACAGGTCAAGGAACTTAGGGAAATTTCGGGCGCGGGCATGATGGATTGCAAAAAGGCGCTTTTGAATACGGACGGCGACAAGGACAAGGCCATTGAATGGCTGCGGGAAAACGGGCTGGCGAAGGCGGCGAAAAAGTCCGGGCGCATTGCCGCGGAGGGCATAGTGGCGGTAGACGTCGATGCCGATGGAAAGAAGGCCTCCATTGTCGAGGTAAACAGCGAGACTGATTTTGTCGCAAAGAACGAAAAATTTCAGAGTTATGTCGCCGAAGTCGCCGCGCAGGTAAAAAATTCGTCCGCGACGGACATAGACGCGTTTCTTGAGGAGCCATGGGCGCAGGACGCGGGCATGACTGTAAATGAAAAGCTCAAGTCTATGATTGCGGTCATAGGGGAAAACATGAAAATTCGGAGGTTCGAGAGGATCTGTACCGACGGCATCATTGTTCCCTACATACACGCGGGCGGAAAGATCGGGGTTTTAGTGGAGGCGGAAGCCGGCGCGGAAAGCGACGGCGTAAAGGAATGCTTAAAAAACGTCGCCATGCAGATCGCCGCGCTAAGTCCAAAGTATCTGTCGTCGGACAGCGTGGACGCCGAGTACAGGGAGCATGAAAGGGAAATCCTTTTAGCTCAGGCAAAAAACGATCCAAAAAACGCGAACAAGCCCGATCAAATCATTGAAAAGATGATAAACGGACGCCTGGACAAAGAGTTTAGGGAAATTTGTCTTTTGGAGCAGGAGTACGTAAAGGCCGAAAATAAGGAAAACGTGGAAACGTACGTTAAAAGCGTGGCAAAAGCCGAAGGCACTCAAATAAACATAAAGAGGTTCGTGCGCTTTGAAACCGGCGAAGGGATAGAAAAAAAGCAGGAAGACTTCGCGGCGGAAGTTGCGGCGCAGGCGCGTTGACGCTTAGGCTTTCCATGGACGCGGGACATAGGCGCGCGGCGCGAAAATTAAGCCTCATAGGAAAAGAAAAACGGCAGCAGGCTCTGGAAATTGAAAGGAGACGTGGGTCATGTTCGCGGACGAGGGCATTATTTTATTAAAGCACGAGGTGCTAAACGAGGTTGCGAGGCTCGCATTTGCCGGCAGGCTAGACGAGGAAAGGGACAATATTCCCTATAAAATCATAAAGGGGCCTAAGCCGGAATTTAGGTGCTGCATATACAAGGAACGCGAGATTATCAGGCAAAGGGTCAGGCTCGCGGAGGGAAAGGCGCCCACTGACGAGGACGACGGCAACGTCATACAGGTAATTCCGTCGGCATGCGCCGACTGCCCGATCGCAAGCTATATAATAACCGACAACTGCCAAAACTGCATAGGCAAGTCATGCATAAATTCATGTAAATTCGGAGCGGTCAAAATGGGCGAGAAGCATCCGACGATCGACTCCAACAAATGCCGCGAATGCGGAATGTGCGCGAAGAGCTGCCCATTCCATGTAATCGTGCATTTGAAGCGGCCGTGCAAGTTCAGCTGCCCTGTGGACGCGATACACTACGACGAATACGGGCTGTCGGTCATAGACAACGACAAGTGCATAAAATGCGGACAGTGCATACATAAATGCCCGTTTGGCGCGATAGGCTCCAAGACGTTTATTGTGGACGTGATTAACGCGATAAAGTCCGACAGGCCTGTATACGCGCTTACCGCTCCCGCCATAGAGGGGCAGTTTGAAGGCGGCGTTACAATGGCTAGCTGGCGCAAGGCGCTTAAGGCGACGGGATTTACGGATATGGTGGAGGTTGGCCTTGGCGGCGACCTGACTACCATGAGCGAGGCCGAGGAATGGTGGGAGGCGTATCAAAACGGCGAAAAGAGGACTACCTCGTGCTGTCCGGCTTTTGTAAACATGATAAGGGCTCATTTTCCGGAAATGGCCGACAAGATTTCCACCACTGTTTCGCCGATGTGCGCGGTATCAAGGCTTATAAAGGCAAGGGAGCCGGACGCGTATACGGTATTTATCGGTCCATGTATCGCCAAAAAATCCGAAGTTCTTGATCAAAAGATTGAGGGAAACGCGGACGCGGTTCTTACTTTCAGCGAGCTTCACGCTATAATGCTTGCGGTAGATACGGAGCATTTCGACGACGTAGACGGGTACCAGGAGGCAAGCAAATTTGGCAAAAGATACGGCAACGCAGGGGGAGTTTCGGCGTCTGTTGTCGAGTATTTGAAGGAAACCGGGCGCGACCCGTCCGGAATGACGATTTGCGGAGCCAGCGGAACGGCGGAGTGCCGCAAGGTTCTTCTTATGCAGAAGGCCGGCAAGCTTAAGGAAGAGTTCATAGAAGGAATGGCGTGCGAGGGCGGATGCGTGGGCGGACCAAGTTCATACGGCACATATCCCGCTTTTAAGAAGAGCAGGGATGAGATGATAGAGTCGGCTGACGACAGAAGCATTGTTGAAAACCTTAAAAATTACGATTTGGATTCATTTTCCATGCACAGGGAGCATGCTCCGGCGCGTGATCTTTGTTGACGTATATTTTTTAGATGACCGTCGGCTGCCCACAGGGGCGGATGACGCAGCGGCCTTTTTTTGGCCGCCGCGTCATTTTTTTTGCCCGCGCCGCGGTTTTAATGGCGAAACCGGGAATGGCATTTTTACTGGATTTATTGTAGTATTGTGATTGGGGAAGCGGTATTTTTTTCGGCGGGAAATGTCATTGGGAGGACCGCGTATGGGGATGAGCGATATCTACGAAAGGGACTCGTCATATGAATACGGTTTTGACGGCGAGGGCATATGCGCCCTTCGCTGCAATATCACAAGAAACTGTATTGAATACATGAGCGGGGAAATGCTTTCCGGTTGCATAAGGACGGATATGACTCTTGACGAATGCCGCGACCGGATAGAGGAGCTGTACGACAAAGAGGAAAAAAAGGAAAAGTTTTACAATATATTCGACAGGGACAAGCTCATTGAAATGTATTATTCCGGCACAAGGGCGTTTGTGGTGGATCTTCCATTAAACGTCAGCGGCGAAATGGGGACTTTATGGATAAGATTTAACGTAAGCATCAGAAAAAACGCGCATTCAAACGACATAATCGCTTACGCGATAGAAAACGACATAACAAAGGAGACGTTGACGAGGGTGGCCTACGACAGCGCCGCTACGACCGAGTTTGACACGATTTTATGCGTGGATGTGGAAAAGGACAGATACTTTTGCTGCTGCGCGAAGGATATGTCCTCTTACGCCTCCGACGGCAAATATGGACAAAACGGCGAGTACGGCAAAGTCATGAAAAAGATATTTGGCGCAATGCCAGGCATTTCAAAAGAGGAAAAACAAAGATGCCTAAAGCTGCTTGACGTTAAAAATATAAAGAAGCGGCTAACGGACGAATTTGAATACTCGTTCCATTACGGCGAGTCGCGTGACGGCATCGACAGGCGCTACGAGGTGAGCGTAAGGTGGATCGACAAGTCCCATAATCTTGTAACCATTACGAAAAAGGACGTCACCGACGCCGTGATTGAGGAGCAGAAGAAGGAAAAGCAGCTCCTAGGCGCGCTTGAGGCCGCGGAAAAGGCAAATGAGGCCAAGACGTCGTTTCTCTCAAATATAAGCCATGACATGAGGACTCCGCTCAATGGCGTCGTAGGATATACGGAACTTGCGATAGAGTCCGATTCCATCGAGGATAAGGACAAATATTTAAAAAAGATAAAGGCTTCGGCCGAGTTTTTAGTTCAGCTAATAAACGCGACGCTTGACTTGAGCAAAATCGAGAGCAACAAGATGACGATGCATTGTCGGGCGACGGAATGGGACGACATATTTTCAGGAATAGTCGATTCCGTTCAAATTGAGGCTGACGAAAAGAATATCAATCTTGTGATTGACAAGTCAAAGTGGAATTTTAAGGGCAAGGTTTATGTCGATGCCTTGAGGCTAAAGCAGATTTTTTTAAATCTTTTGTCAAACGCGATGAAGTTTACCCCTTCGGGCGGCAAAGTGGAATTTATTATTGAAGAGCTTAAGGAAGCGAAAGACGGATGCAACTGCAGAGCCGTGATAAGGGACAACGGCAAGGGGATGAGCCCCGAATTTGTAGAAAAGGCTTTTGAGCCGTACGAGCAGGACGCGCGCGGAGCCGAAGAGGGCGCGACAGGCACGGGCCTGGGCCTTTCCATAGTCAAAGAACTTGTGGAAATGATGGGAGGCCATATTGAGCTTAAAAGCCTGAAAAATGAAGGAACGGAATTTAGAGTCTATCTCCCGATAAAAATGCAGGACGGCGCGGGAGACGACGTTTTAGAAAAAAGCCGCGCGCGCGGAGCCGACGGGCTGTCGGGCAAGAAGGTGCTGCTGTGCGAGGATCACGACATAAATTTGGAGATTGTTACGCGCATATTGAAAAAAGCGGGCATGGAAGTTGAATGCGCGAAAAACGGCATGGAGGGAATAGACAAATTTAAAAATTCATATGATGGAGAATACGATGCCATACTTATGGACATAAGGATGCCCGTAATGGACGGCATCGAGGCCGCGAGACGCATAAGGGAGCTTGACAGAAAGGATGCCGCGGCGGTGCCGATAATCGCGATGACCGCGAACGCGTACGACGAAGACATGGAAAAGTCTTTCGCGGCCGGCATGACGGCGCATATCTCCAAGCCAATAGACGTTGGCGTGCTTTATGACGTTTTATCCAAACAGTGCGTTAATGGAGGAACGAAAGAGGTGTGCTTTTAGGGGGATTTAACTGTTTATGGGAGAAATCATTGATATGCTTGAGGCGAGAGGATGCGATGTTGACGGGGCCATGGAGCGTTTTATGCATGACGAGGAATTTTACATGGAGTGTTTTTATGATGTTTTGGCTGACGAGAATTTTTTGCTGCTGGGGGACTACATCAGGGAGCGCGACGTGGACAGGGCTTTTGACTGCGCGCATATGCTAAAGGGGCTTTTGTCAAATATGGGAATATCCTCCATGCATGACATAATAGTCCAAATGGTGGAGCTTTTGCGCGGAGGCGTGACGGAAGGGCTTATGGATATGTATGGGGGCCTTATTGAAGAGAAAAAAAGCTACGACGCCATGCTGGAGCGCGGCCGCTCGGCCGAGGGCGTCTAAATTGGCGCGAAGCGCCGGAGGATAGGAATACATGGCGGAAAAATTTTACGCTGTCCGAAAGGGAAGGAAAAGCGGAATATATAAAACATGGGACGAGTGCAGGTCTTTGGTGGATGGATTTAAGGGAGCGCAGTATAAGAGCTTTGCAACTAGGGAAGAGGCGGAGGCGTATTTGTCCGATACGGAGAGCGCGGCTTTTGTCAGTCCGAAAAAATACGAGGCGTGCGCCTACGTAGACGGGAGCTTTCGCGCGGAAACGGGCGAATTTTCATACGGGATGGTCGTATTGCGGGATGGGAAGGAAATATGCTTTTCTGAAAAGTTTGACGACAAGGAGCTTGCGGCCATGCGCAATGTGGCGGGAGAGATAAAGGGCGCGCAGGCGGCCATGCAGTACGCGCTCGACGAGGGTCTTGATGAAATAGCCATATGCCACGACTACGCGGGCATTTCGAAGTGGTGTCTTGGCGAATGGAAGGCGGAAAAAAGGGGAACGATGGAGTATAAAAGGTTTTACGACGGCATTCGCGATAAGGTGAAGGTAAAATTCATAAAGGTAAAAGCCCACTCAAACGACAAGTACAACGACATGGCCGACGCGCTCGCCAAAGACGCGCTTAAAAATTCCCATTCGGAGGTGCTGTCTTAAAGTGAAGAGGATTACGGCGGGAATATTGGCGCACGTCGACGCCGGCAAAACGACGCTTTCGGAGGCCATGCTCTACATTTCGGGAGCCATTAAAAAGCAGGGCCGCGTAGACCACGGAGACGCTTTTTTGGATAATTTCGATTTGGAAAGGGAGAGGGGAATAACCATCTTTTCAAAACAGGCAATATTGAATTGGAGGGATGTTGAGATTACTCTCCTAGACACTCCGGGCCATGTGGATTTTTCCGCGGAAACGGAAAGAACCATCCAGGCGCTTGACTACGCAATGCTGGTGATAAGCGGGACGGACGGGGTGCAGGGACACGCCGTTACGCTGTGGAACCTTTTAAAAAGGTATGAAGTGCCCGTTTTTATATTTGTAAACAAGATGGACGTCGCGCCGCGGGGCAGGCGTGAGATTATGGAAATGCTTGACAGCGAACTTGACGGCGGATGCGTGGATTTTTCGGAAAAGTCGGGGAAGTTTTATGAAGACGTCGCGATGACGGACGAAAAGGCGCTCGATTTGTATCTGGCGCGCGGGCGGATATCGGAGGACGATATAAGAGAGCTTATTTTTGAAAGAAAGGTGTTTCCGTGTTTTTTCGGCTCCGCGCTTAAGCTTCGCGGCGTCAAAGAATTTATGGACGGCTTTTGCGACTATATAAAGGTCAAAAAATATGGCGGCGAGTTTGCGGCAAGAGTGTATAAAGTAGCCAGGGACGACAAGGGGGTCCGCTTAAGCTATATTAAGATTTTGGGCGGATGCATAAAAGTGAAGGGGATGCTTGACGAGGGCGGCGAAAGCGAAAAAATTGAACAGATAAGGTTTTATTCGGGAGCAAAATACGAAACGGCCGATATTGCCGAGGCGGGAGCCGTATGCGCCGTGGCGGGGCCGGAAAAGACTTATCCAGGGCAGGGGCTTGGCGCGGATAAATCCGTAGGCGTTTCCGTCCTTAAGCCCCTTATGACGTATAAAATTTTAGCGGAACCTGACGCCGACATGCACGTCCTTATGAAAAATTTAAAGCAGCTTGAGGAGGAAGATCCGCAGCTTTGCGTTTCATGGAACGAGGACAGCCGGGAGCTGAATCTGCGGCTTATGGGCGACGTGCAGATAGACGTTCTTAAAAGAATTATTTACGACAGATTTGACACGAAAGTGGAGTTTGAAGCCGGAGGCATAGTATATAAAGAAACCATAGCCGATGCCGTGGAGGGCGTCGGGCACTACGAGCCGCTTAGGCACTACGCGGAGGTGCATCTGCTTTTGGAGCCCGGGGAGCCCGACAGCGGGCTTGTTTTCGCGTCGGACGTGTCGGAAGACGAGCTTGATAGAAATTGGCAAAGGCTTATATTGACGCACCTTGGCGAAAAGGAGCACGCGGGCGTTCTTACCGGATCCGCCATTACCGATATGAAGATCACTTTGATAGCGGGAAAGGCACACCCAAAGCATACGGAGGGAGGGGATTTTAGACAGGCGACATACAGGGCGGTCAGGCAGGGACTTATGCAGGCGAGGTGCGTGCTTTTGGAGCCATACTACGGTTTTAGGCTTGAGGCTCCTACGGAGTGCATAGGGCGCGCCATGTCGGACATCCAAAAGATGGGCGGAAGTTTTGGCGAGCCGGCCGCCGGCGGCGCGGAGTCTGTTTTAGTCGGGGAAGCGCCGGTATCGAAAATGGCGGGGTATGTCATGGAACTGAATTCATATACGGGAGGGCGTGGGAAGCTTTCATGCGCTTTTAAGGGGTACCGGCCGTGCGGCGGCGCCGAGGAGGTTATAAAAAGCGTAGGATACGACCCCGACAAGGACGTCCTTAATCCGTCGGGTTCGATATTTTGCGCGCATGGCGCGGGCTTTTATGTGGATTGGCGCGACGTAAAAAAATATATGCACTTGGACGGCATAAGGGTAAAGGAGCCGTCAGGGGAAAACAAAGAGCCTCGAATGGAGGCGCGCGGCGGTCAAAAAAACGCGGAGTACGACGACAAGGAGCTTGAAGAGATTTTTGAGAGGACGTTTGGGCCTATCGCTAGGAGGCTAAACAGCGAGACGGCCGGAAATCTTGGATACGAAGCGGGCGAAAAGAAAAAGAGGGAGGGCGCCCGGACGGGCGAATACGGAAAAAAAAATAAAAAAAAGTCCTATGCGCAAAGAAAGCGGTATCTTTTGGTGGACGGTTATAATATAATATTTTCATGGGAAGAGCTAAGCATGCTCGCCAAGTCAAGTCTTGACGCCGCCAGGGGAAGGCTTATGGATATGCTGTGCAACTATCAGGGATATGCCCAGTGCGTGCTCATACTTGTATTTGACGCCTACAAGGTAAAGGGAAATCCCGGCGAGGTCGTAAAATACCACAATATATACGTCATATACACAAAAGAGGCCGAAACGGCCGACATGTATATTGAAAAGGCGACGCGCGAGATAGGCGGGAAGCACGACGTCACCGTGGCGACTTCCGATTCGCTCGAGCAGATTATAGTGGCAGGCGACGGCGCGAGAAGAATGTCGGCGCGCGAGTTTAAGGAGGAGCTGGCCGCTGCCTCAAGACGCATAAATGAAATTATAGAGGGCGGATTTTAAGGCCGTTATTTAATGCGAAAAAAGCTTTATTAACGCCGATTGGCGTATTGTGGGAAACGCGGCGTTTGTTTATCATTATAGTAGGCGTCAAAGGATATTTGGCCGGGAGCGGCTAAAAATATTCTTGAGGCTCTTTTGTTTGTTTTTAATAGCTTTGTGGAGAGGGCGGTATTTGCGAATGGGTGAGGCTTCGCGGACGATTTATATGCTTTATCTGCAATTAAAGGCGATAGACGTATTGCTTTTGATTATATTGCTCATTTTATATTATAGAAACAAAAAGCTCCCGTTTGAAAAGACGAGGTTTTTTGAGCTTGCGCTTATATTCATTGTCATAAACGTCCTGTGCGACGACGCGTCCGCGTACGGACTGTATCATTTTGAGGGAACGCGCGGCGTTTTGGGCCGTCTGTGGCACAAGGCGTCCACGCTTGCGATGTGCGTGTCCATGTACTTTTTCCATATGCATGTGCGTTCGATGGGGGGAAAGTACAGGAAGGACGACACGGCCAAAAATATTATAAGCCTGCTGCCCATGGCCGTCGCGGCCGGGGGATTTATAGGCGCGCCGGCAAGCGTCCACATCGGGGAGGACGGACGGTATTTTTTTGGGACGGCGGACAATATCGCGTATATCGTAATGGGCGCGTATTTTTTCATGGACATATATTACATGATCGCGGGCCGCGTAAAGATAACAAGGAAGAAGATGGCCAACCTGGCCGTCGGCCTTTGCATATTCGCGGTGTTTGAGGCCGTTCAGATAGCCTACCCCGCCGTCCTTCTTTCAAGCACCGGATTGATATTTCTCATGCTTATGGGATACTTTAATTTTGAGGATTCAAAGGCCTATATAAATTATGAGAACGGATGCTTAAACAATATGGCGTACAGGAGGGCGCTTAACAAGTATTTCAGCGAGGGTAAAAAATTTTACGTCGTGCAGGCGAGCTTCAATGAGTTTCAGATGATCCACGGCAAATATGGACATGACGTGTGCCAGCAGATAGTAAAAAACATAGTCGACATAGTCGAGAGGGAACTTGGCTCGACCGCGTACGCGATAGAAGAGGAGATGGTCGGCTCCATTGTCGACTCGGAAAAATATACTCCGCAAAAAATGACGGATATGGTAAACGCCATCGAATTCGACTACGAAACGAACGAAAGCTCTATACATATAACGGGGGCCGCGTTTCTGGTGCGCTGCCCGGAGGAGGCGGAGAGCGCGGCGGAGCTGGAAAATATTTTCGCCTTTATGCGCAGCCACAAAAGTTCCGCGGAAAAGTTTCATGAATATGACAAGGACATTTTTGGAGAGAGGCAGCGCTATTCCGATATTGTGCGCATTTTGGAAAAGGCTATAGCAAACGACGGATTTTATATGGTATATCAGCCTATATACTCTGTCAAGGATGATACGTTTCATTCAGCCGAGGCCCTTATAAGGTTAAAAGACGACAGAAGCCTGGGATTTATTTCGCCCGAAGAATTCATACCTATCGCTGAAAAGGAAGGGCTTATCATGAAGATAGGGGAGATAGTGCTCACAAAGGTATGTGAGTTTTCAAAGAGGGCTAACCTTATCGGAAACGGAATAAAATACCTTGAGGTAAATCTCTCGGCAATACAGTGCATAGACCAGGGACTTTCGAATCAGATTAAAAACACTATAATTAAATACGACCTGCCATGGAATTTTCTAAATCTTGAGATTACCGAAACCGTAGCCGTTTCATCCGGAAACATGCTGAACAGAAACGTCGAAATTATACGCAACATGGGGGCTTCGTTTTCGATGGACGATTTTGGAACCGGATATTCGAACCTTGCCCAGATGGCGGACGTGCAGTACGAGATAATAAAGCTTGACAAGAGCCTTATATGGCATTGCTATCCCGAACAGAGGAAGAAGCTTATGCAGGATGAATCGCCAAAACAGCGGGAAAAATCGATTCTAAAGTCAATCGCCGTTCTTACGAAGGTGATAGAGCTTATAAACGATCTCAATTTAAAGATAGTGGCGGAAGGGGTGGAAACGAAGGAAATGGTGGCCGATCTGTCGGCAAAGGGAGTGGACTATCTTCAGGGATATTATTTTTCAAAGCCGCTTCGGGAAGAAGAATTTGTAAAGTTTTTAAATTCCGTTTGACGGCACCCTTCGAATTTATAAGATAACGTTTTCTAAATTTGTTTCAAATAAAGCGCGTTTTTCCTCTCAGGGCGGGTTTTTTAAGCCTGCCCATTGTTTTTGGCGGTCTTTTTTGATTTCGTTTTCATTTTTTTTTGTTGATTGTCTGGGAAGTTTGGGATTATAATACTTACCCATAAGAAAAAAAGAAAGAGGACGCAGTGTGCCCGTAGCTTATGCGGGATTATTCTAGGAAGGGAGCGGTACGGGAGAATGGTCGAAAGCGTAGCGGATCTCGTTGGCAATACGCCACTTCTTAAGGCACGCAGGTATTCGGCGAGGGTTGGGGCCGGCGCCGCTATTTTGGCGAAGCTGGAGTATTTAAATCCTGCCGGCAGCGTAAAGGACCGCATCGCGCTCGCGATGATTGAAGACGCGGAGGCGGCTGGAAGGCTGAAAAAGGGCGGGACGATTATAGAGCCCACGTCCGGAAATACGGGAATAGGAATTGCCGCCATAGCGGCGGCGAAAGGATATGAGGCGATTTTTACGCTTCCTGAGACCATGTCTACGGAGAGGCGCAGGATGCTTGAGATATACGGGGCAAAGCTTGAGCTCACGCCCGGGTATCTGGGCATGAAAGGCGCCATCCAAAAGGCGGAGCAGATACATGAAAAGACTCCGGGCTCAATTATACTTGGACAGTTTTCAAATCCCGCGAACCCTCGCAAACATTTTGAAACGACCGGACCAGAGATATGGGAGCAGTCGGGCGGCAATGTGGACTATTTTGTCGCGGGAGTGGGAACGGGAGGCACTTTGACGGGCGTCGGGGAATATTTAAAAAAAGTCGATTCGTCCATTCAGGTCGTCGCCGTGGAGCCAAAGGACAGCGCGGTGCTTTCGACGGGCAAGGCGGGAGCGCATATGATTCAGGGCATAGGCGCGGGATTTGTGCCGGACGTTTTGAATACGGAGATATACGACGAGATAATTGCCGTTTCAAATGAAGACGCTTTTAGGGAGAGCAGATCGTTTGCCGAGTCGGAGGGGATACTTGTAGGCATATCGAGCGGAGCCGCCCTTTATGCTGCCGCTATGATCGCAAAAAGGCCGGACGCCGCCGGCGCCTCTATTGTCGCGCTTTTGCCGGATTCGGGCGACAGGTATTTGTCTACGCCTCTATTTAATAAAGGGTGGTGTTTATGAAAGTAGATTTAATCGCGGCGGCGGCCATGCACGTTTTTGCGGACTGGGACGGCGTTTTTGAATTTGACGCGGACGGCGCGTCCGTAAATGATTTGATATCGGCGGCCGCGGAAAAAAATCCGGACTTAAAGGGTGTTGTTTTAAATGAGAATGGGGATATAAGCCCGTGGCTGCATATTTTTGTCAACCGGACGGACATTGCCGATCTGGATTTGCTGGATACCGGGCTAAAGGATGGAGATCAAGTCTTTATTCTGCCCGTCATCGCCGGAGGATCTCTTGACTCTAGGCCGAAAGATTTTAGCGTTGTTCCGGAGGAGAGGCGCAAAGAGGTAAAGCTTTCCGAATCGGACATTGAAAGATATGAAAAACACCTTCTTTTAAAGGATATAGGCGTAAAGGGACAAAAAAGGATTAAGGCCGGGCGCGTGCTTGTGATTGGCGCGGGCAGTTTAGGGTCGGCGGCTATTCTGTACCTTGCGGCCGCCGGAGTCGGCGAGATCGGCGTAGTCGATTCGGACATGGTGGCGTTAAAAAATCTTCAAAGCCAGATCATGTTCGGAAAAAAAGATATCGACAGGCCAAAGTCGTATGCCGCCAGAGACGCCATACGGCGAATCAACCGCGAGATAAAAGTAAGCGAGATGAATATAAGGGCGACGGCCGGGAATATAATGGATTTGGTTGAGGATTATGACGTCGTGGTGGACGCGACAGACAACTATCCCACGAGATATTTGATTAACGATGCCTGCGTTCTTAAAAAAAAGCCCCTTGTTTACGGGGCGTTTTACCAGTTTGAGGGCGTGGTCTCGGTCTATGGCATGGAGTCCGGCCCGTGCCTGCGGTGTCAGTATCCGTCTCCTCCGCCGGAGGGGCTTACGCCGTCATGCGCGGAGAATGGCGTGTTTTCTCCGCTCGCGGGAATAATAGGAAGCATGCAGGCGGCCGAGGCGCTAAAGCTTTTGATTGGAAGGGGCCGGCCGCTTTTGGGTCGGATGGCGGTATACGACTCGTGGAACGCGAGAAGCTTTTTTGTTCCCGTAAAGCGGAATGAAAGGTGTCCGATCTGCGGCAGCCATCCGTCCATTTTTTCCGTTGAGGAAATAGATTATCAGGAACTTTGCGGAATAAAGAAAGACGATGAGGAAGAGGAGATAGTGGGAATCGAGCCGAAGGAGCTCGCAAACAGGATTGCCCGCGGCGAACAAATGACTTTAGTAGACGTAAGGGAGCCGCATGAAAGGGCGATAATAAGGTTTCCCAACGCCGTCGTTATTCCTATCGGCCAGCTTGCGCGCA
>CAZTVO010000014.1:365-26236 GCA_964617075.1 uncultured Jutongia sp. | reverse complement strand
TTCTTATTTCTTTCTTTACCCGGTATTCCTCCTGCGAAACGCGGTCAAAATTCGCCCTTTTCCATCTTTCGGGAAGCGGAGCTATCTGCTCTCCAAGGTACTTCCCTTCGGCGGCCTTTTTCAGCGCCCTGGTGGATACGTCCGTCGCAAGTATCTGAGTGTCCCAGCTTGAATCAAATCCGAAGAAATCCTTAAGAGTCATCACTATGGTATATGGCTCCTCGCCCGTGGACGCCGCGGCCGACCAAATCCTTACGTCCTTTTTTTCTCCCGCGTGCCGTTTTATCCATGGCAGCGCCGTACTCTGCATATATTCGAAATGCAAAAACTCCCTCATAAAAAAAGTATGGTTGGTAGTAAGCACGTTTATCATGTTCGCCGCCTCGGCCCCGGATGGAGACTGCTCTATCTTTGCTATGTACTCGCTGTAGCTTTGATACCCGTTCCTTAACAGATAATTTTCGAGCCTTCCGGCTATCAAAACCCTTTTTTGGGATAAATCAATTCCATATCTTTCATGCACGTACGATGATATCCATGCAAATTCCCTGTCCGTCAGCTCCATCTTTCTAAAGGATCCCTCCTTTTCGCGGAATCAAGGCTCTATTTAAGCGCCACTATGGAAAAATCCATATTCCGGCGGTCGTCTACCGTCATGACCGCGTATGTAGGCACGCGCCCGTCCTGCCTAGGCTTTGTAAGGCTTCCGGGATTTACAACGGCAACATCCGAGCTTAAATCGATAAGCGGCTCATGCGTATGTCCAAACATTACCACGTCGGCCCCGTTTTTTTTGGCGGCGTCCCTCATTGCGTCGATTCCAAGCCCTGCTCCGTAGTCGTGTCCATGCGTAATAAACGCCTTATGCCCCGCTATCTGTATAACCTTTGTCCTAGGAACGCTTAAATCCGAATCGCAATTTCCGCGTACTATTTCCACAGGGCAGTCGACAAGCCCTTCTATAACCTTGGGATCGCACATAAAATCGCCCAAATGCACCATCAAATCAATGTGGCTGCCGATTTTTTCCGCCACTTTTCTTAAATTGGCGTTGACGCCATGCGTATCGCCCACTATCAATATCTTCGTCGGCATCTAGACAATCCCCCTGCGCGCGAGTTCCTCATGCATAGCCGCAAGAGCTTTCCCCCTGTGGCTTATTTTATTTTTTTCCTCCGGCAAAAGTTCGGCCGTGGTACATCCCCTGTCGGGAAGGTAAAATATTGGATCGTAGCCAAACCCGTTTTCTCCCTTTTCTTCATATCCTATGCGTCCTTTTACTATCCCCGTGCGCGTCATGAAATCGCCGTCGGGAAACACGCACGCCACGGCGCACACAAATCTTGCGCCCCTCTTTTCGTCCTCAACGCCGTCAAGCCGGTCTAATATATATTTATTCTTTACGGAATACGGCGTGTCCTCGCCCAGAAACCTCGCGGAATATATCCCCGGGGCGCCGTCAAGATAGTCCACCTCAAGCCCCGAGTCGTCCGCAATCGCCATACGTCCCGCGAGCTTTGATATCGTCCTCGCCTTTATAAGGGCGTTCTCCTCAAATGTTTTCCCGTCCTCGACGATTTCGACGCCGTCAAATCCCGCGTCTTTTAAAGATATGTACTCCACGCCGTCTCCCGCAAGTATCTGCCTTATCTCCTTCATTTTTTCCTCGTTGCCCGTCGCCACGATAATTTCTTTCATATGTAATAAATCCGTATCCTCTCACTCCATCCGTAAATCCGACACACCCTGCAAGTATACAATATGTCGCGTTTATATGCAACTTTGGCGATGCGGCAGGATGTATGGCAAAAGCGCTTAAAACCGCATATTCGCTAAACAAACACGCTCCTTAGCCTATTTAAATCAAGCTTTGCCGCGGGCGCAAAATCGTCCGACGCCATATATTCCAAAATAGATTTTAAAAACTGCAGCGCCTCCGGCCTGTCAAGGCATTCTCCAAGCCTGCTGGTACATACCATGAGCCTGCCGCTGCCCGCCATTCCCTCAAAGAGCACGCCAAGCTTATGATTTCTCTCAAAATTGTCAATCATCTGTACAATAGGCCTAAAGCCTTCGTCCACAGCGTCGTCAAGTATGGCGCATCTGCTGTTTGAAACAATGCCGTACCACTGAGGAGTAGCGTACATATGCGACGGAAATCGCGACAGCGCGGCGTGCCTGTCGTCAATCAAAAGTCCCATGGTTCCGATGGCGACAGGCTTATTCATCGAAACGCATATGTCGCGAAACATCGGATAGCACCAAAAATCGGTGCAATAAAATCCATCGATGCCCTCTTTTACCTCGTTCGGCATATACAGTACGCGCTTTCCGCGCTCAAGAAATTCTTCCGCCTCATAAAAATCGCCGGTTATTTTTATTTCATCCTCCATTTCAGGCGCAAGCAGCTCCTCCGGTCCGCCTGATTTTTCGATTTTTGGGTAGCAGTAGAGCTCATATCCGTTTTTCATGCGTGTTCCTGGCACCGTAAGCTCAAGCGCAAACATCTCCGGCGCGTCAAGCTGCGGAATCGTCATTAGTATATGGCCAAGCTCGGTCAAGTCAAACGCGCCGTCTGGAATTTCAACATCGCGCGATTCGACGGTCTCGCGTCCGGCCTGCCTTATCAGCTCCACGTGGAGAGATTTTTTAACGATCTTTTTCGGATTGTAATAGCGCAGCGCAAGCCTTATATCTAACGGCTCTCCGGATGAATATATATATTTGTCAAATTCCGCCAAAAGAATGGCATCCGAGCAAAATCCCGACCACTCCTCTTTTGAAACCAGGCCCTTTGAATCCATAAAAGCATCGAGTATCCCTACAAGAGCCGTTCCCTGGCCGGTAAAGTCCTGTATGTCCAAAATCTGGTACCCCGCCAAAAGGGAGCTTCTTGCCGCCGCTTCAAGCTCTTCCTTATAGCACTGGACGGCCAGTCGACCGCTCGCCTCAAAAAAGCTGTCCGCCTGTCCAAGCATTCCCCTCTCCTCAAGCCTGCTCCTAAACGTTTCAAGATTATATGGCTTTAGCACGCCCGAATATTTGCCGATTTCCTTAAAATTGGGGTATACGCAGTATTGTCCTATCTCGTGTGACACAACAGGTATATTTGGAACAAGGCCCGCCTCGGCGGCATCCGCCTTAACCTTTTTTACGCCCGTTCCGTACTGTATCTCTATTTCGCCGTCTGCAGTGCCGTCTCCATCCCGCTCCTTTGCCGTCGGACGTATCGCCTCATCGTAATTGTGGGACGCAGAAGGCTCTTTAGCCTGCACATGGCCAAGCGGCGCATCGCACATACCGTAGGAACCTCTTATCAGCCGGTTTTTGCTAAAACGCACGCCGACAAAAAAATCGTCCTCCGGAAGAATTACGGGAGCATGCTGAAAATTATTTGAACCCTGCGTGTACAAATGGCGTCCGTCCGCAAAACGGTACCCGGCCAGGATTTGACTCATGCGCTCCTTGCTGCCCCAAAGCTCGTTTCCAAGCGACATCAGGCAGTATGAGGCATGGTTTCCATAGGCATCCAGCATACGAAACCCTTCCTTAATTAAATAGCGCTGTTCCTCCTCATTGTGCCCCTCGTCCTCCGGAGCCGTCAAAGTTCCCCAAAAAGGAAGCTGCGGTTCCATATATATGCCGAGCAGATCCGCCGCTTCAAACGCCGCGTCCGGAGGACAGCACGTATGATAGCGATAATGGTTTATGCCATATGATTTCGCGATGCCCATGACGCGCATCCACTCGTCCAAATCCGTAGGAAACGCGCCGGTGAGCGGAAATATGAGGCCGTCATGCTTGCCGCGCAAAAAAATGGGAGTCCCGTTTACAAAAAAACGCGTTTTATCGGCCTCAATTTTTCTAAGGCCAAACGAGGTATTTGCCATTTCTTCGTTTTCGCCTAAAAAAATCGAAAGACGGTATATCGCGGGCGAATATTCGCTCCAAAAAACGGCGTCTTCTCCAAGAGGATATTCATATTCAAAAAAACTCTCCCCTGCCGGAAACCGGGCTTTTACGGCCGCTTCAGGCACCGACGCCAAAATGCCGCCGGCATCGGCCAAAACGGCTTTTACCCTAAGGCTTAGGCAGATGTCGCCAGAATCCGAATTTACAAGCTTCATTCGTAATTTAACCGATTTTTTTTCAATGTCCGGGTACGTTTTTATTTCGGAAATATACTGCTTCTCGTATATGTTTAAAGAAATGTCTCCTATTATGCCGTTCCAGTTGGTCTGCGTGTCCGGAGACGTCAAATGGCCTCCTCCGGTGGGATATCCGACATTTGACACAAGGATTGTCAGCTTAAATTTCGAACTTTTTATCACGTTTGTAAGGTCGTAGCGGTGAGGCGTGGTCAGACTGTCAAAAGAGCCAGCGGGCTCCGCGTCAACCCATACCTTTGAAAGCCTTGTCCTTTCAAGGTTTAGAAAGATGTTTTTCCCCAAATACGCGGGATCTATGGCTACTTCCCTTGAATACCATGCATATCCCTCAAAAAGGTACGGATCCGTAAGGCATCCTATTTCCCTGCGGGCGGAAGGGGAGCCCTTCTTAGCGATGGATGTAGTGCCCGGCAGCCTAATTGAATCATCAAGCTCCTTATCAAAATAACGCTCCTCAATTCCCTTTTTATCGGCGTCCATGGCAAATTTCCATGTTCCTGACAGGTCAATTTTTTTAATCATTCGCAGTTCTCCAGTTTATCAAAAATATTGTTGTTTATTCAAAATCCTTCTGCCTATACATCTTCAAAATAAGATTATACAGCGTTCTCGCGGCGGGCGCCATAAATTCTGGATTGAGGGCGGCTATGCCTATTATCCTGTACGCCGCGGGACTTACCGGATAACAGTCGACCTCGTAAGGTATGTCGCTCATGACCATTTCGGGCATCAAACATATGCCAAAACCGTTTGCCACCATGGCTATCGTCGACAAATCGTCAACAACGTGATAATTGGACTGTATTCTTAACGAATTTTCCTTTAAAAAATTTTGTATGTCCGCGTCGGTCGACTCCCTCTGCGTGACGAATTGGTGGCTCCTCATTTCGTCTATGCCCATCTCTTTTCCGGGCGCCTCCCTTTTCATCCCCTTTGGCACCACGCACAGGAGCCTGTCTTTATAAAACGGCCTTATGGGTATGTCGTCCGCGCTTGAAACCGATAAAAATCCCAAATCGACTATGCCGTTTTTAATCCAATATGAAACATCGTCGTACGTACCTTGAAAAACTTCTATAGTTACGTCCGGATATTCTTTTTTAAATGAATTCATTATGTCGGGCATCCAGTTAGTACAGACGCTTGAAAAACATCCTACCTTTACCTTGCCCCTCTTTAGGCCGTTAAACTCCGCTATAGCCTGGCGAAGGCTTTCATCGCTGTTTAACACCGCGTTCACGTATGGAAGCAGACGCTCCCCATAATTTGTGAGCTTGACGCCGCTCTTGCTCCTGTTTAAGACTGAAAAGCCAAGCTCCTTTTCCATGGAAGAAACCGCATGGCTGATTGCGGACGGCGTAAGCCCCAATATGTCGGCGGCTTTTCTGTAGCTTCCCTGCTCCGCGGCCGTTTTAAAAATCTGATATGTAAGCAGCGTCATCGCGCCGTCTCACCTCTTTTTTAATTTTATGCGTGAGAAGGCAGATTCTCCTGCATCGCCTCGCGGCTTCAAGATAATCTGCCTTCTCATGCAATATCGCGGCTTTTTTTAAATTCGCCCGCATTTGCGCAAAAGCTCTTCCCACCGCCTGTCAACTTCTGTCTGGAACTGCTCTATCAGGCCCTCGTTGCCCTTTTTAAATAAATGCCTAAAACGCCCCTGTTCCTTTAAGAAATCTTCGATAGGCAGCTTTTTCTTGGGCTCGTACGAAAGCGTCCACTTTCCGTGATCAACCTCAAAAAGCGGCCAGTAGCAGGTTTCCACGGCAAGCCTGCATATCTTCATGACGTCGGACGCCTCATATCTCCAGCCTCTTGGACATGGAGCCATTACATTTAAAAACGAAGCCCCTTCGGTATATATGGCCCTCTCGGCTTTTTCGTGAATATCCTTAAAATCCCTCGTAAACGTAGTCTGCGCCACATACGGCGCGCCATGGTCGGCAATTATGCTTGTAAGGTCTTTTCTGGGCTGCATCTTGCCGTTTGACGCCTTTCCCGCCGGCGTAGTCGTGGTATCCGCAAACATGGGAGTAGCCGACGAACGCTGAATGCCGGTATTCATATAAGCACCGTTGTCGTAACAGACATATGTAAGGTCGTGATTTCTCTCCACCGCGCCCGAAAGCGACTGAAGGCCTATGTCATATGTGCCGCCGTCGCCGCCAAAGGCAATGAACTTAAAAGTTTTATCTTTAGGCAAACGTCCTCTTTTTTTCAGCGCCCTGTAGGCGGTCTCGACGCCGCTTAACGTGGCGCCCGCGTTTTCAAAGGCATTGTGTATGTAGCTGTCCTCCCACGCCGTATACGGATACATAAAGGAAGAGACCTCCAGGCAGCCCGTGGCGTTGCAGACTACCGCGCCGTCATCCTCTCTAAGTGCCCGAAGTACCGCCCTTACGGCAATCGTGGAACCGCAGCCTGCGCACATACGGTGCCCAGGCGCCAGGCGCTCCGGGCGGCTCATCACCGTCTTTAAATCGTACTCGCTCATCATGTGCCTCCCATCTAGCGCAAACCTATATACTTATGCCGTTCCGTCCCGCCGCCGTTTTCAGCCGCGTCCTCAAGCCGGGCAAAAACCCCTTTTGCGTCGTCCACGGTAAAATCGCGTCCGGCAAGCCCGTAGACGTAGCCGGCGGCTTCTATCATAACCTTGCTATTAAAAAGCGCGGCCGCTACTTCTCCCGCGAGCGGGCCTGAATTTCCGTTGTAGCTCTCGCACCTGTCCATGACGGCGGCCGCCCTGCATCCCTTTAGGGCGTCGGCAATCTCCTCGGCGGGAAATGGACGAAACACCCTAAGCTTAAGAAGCCCGACCTTTTTTCCACATGCCCTAAGCTCGTCGACCGCCTGCTTTGCAGTGCCGGCGGCGGAGCCCATTATCAGCATGACATAATCGGCGTCGCTCGTCCTATATTCCTCAAAAAGGCCGTATTCCCTGCCCGACAGCTTTTTAAATTTCTCCGCCACTTCCAAGATCGCATCCTTTGAAGCCTCAAGCGCCAATTCTTGATTTTTCTTTGCCTCCATGGCATAAGCGCTCACGGAATAGGGGCCTACGGCGATTGGACGCCCCGGATTCAAAAGAAATTCCTCAGGACTATATTCCCCTACAAATTCTTTGACCTCCCCGTCTCCCAACAGCTCTATGTTTTCAACGGCATGGCTCGTAATAAAACCGTCCTGGCATATCATTACCGGAAGATGAACTCCTTCATGCTCCGCAATAGGATACGCCTGAATGAAATTGTCATACGCCTCCTGATTGTTTTCGGCGTAAATCTGTATCCATCCGGTATCCCTGGCGCCCATGCCGTCCGAATGGTCGCAGTTGATGTTTATAGGTCCTGACAGCGTACGGTTTACAAGCGCCAGAACGATTGGAAGCCTGTTGGACGCGGCAAGCAACAGCTCCTCCCACATCAACGCGAGCCCCGCCGACGAAGTCGCCGTAAGGCTTCTGGCTCCCGCCGCCTCCGCGCCTATCGCGGCGCTCATTGAAGAATGTTCGCTCTCGACGGGTATAAACTCCGTATCCATCTCGCCGTTAGCTATATATGAAGAAACCATCTGCGGTATCTCAGTGGACGGCGTAATTGGGAACGCCGGCATGACATCCGGATTTATCTGACGAATCGCGTACGAAACGGCTTCATTGCCGGACATCCTTTCCTTAATCGTCATATCTTAAATGCCCTCCCTCATCTCGATTGCGCCAAACGGGCACGCCTTTTCGCAAATTCCGCAGCCCTTGCAATGGTCGAAATCAAAATCCGTCCGCCTGCCGTCCTTTACAGGAATGCTGCTGTCGGGGCAGACCGGCGCGCATAAAAGGCACTGCCTGCACCTGTCCTCATAAAAAACCGGCGAGGCTGTTCTCCATTCTCCGGTCTTAAAATGCCTCGACGTGCCGCCCGCGAATATCATAAGCCCTTCCGTAAGCTTTTCGTGCGGCGTATTCTCATCAATTTCCGTAACATCCGTCCTCATATCAAATTTCTCCAATCAAAAGGCGCCTAAGCCAAACTTATTAAAAATATTTTGCCTTATGGCGCGGAGCCCGCCCCGCGCCATAAGGCAAATCCATAAGACATATAAAAAATTTTAAGCGCTAAGCCCCAGCCTGTCGCCTTCCATGGCGGCCTCGACTATTTCGTAGGCCATTTCAAGCGCCCTTATGTTGCCTTCCACAACTTCCGGCTTTTTTGCGAATTTATGCCGGTACAGCTTTTCCATTTCTCCAATGAACTCGTGCTTTTCCATAACGGAGCTGACTGCCGCGATCGCGGCAAGCATAGGCGTATTCGGAAAATTTACCCCCATGGCCTCGACCGAGATCCTTCTCGCGTCGACCGTAAATACCCGTCCCTCGTAGCCGTTGAGGCCATTTGCGATCTCATCCTTGGACTTTGTCGTATTTATGACGATGGCCCCGCTCTTTTTAAGCCCGGCCGTAACGTCTACAGACTCCAAAAGCGTTTCGTCCACAACGGCCACATAGTCCGGAAAATATATATTTGAATGTACGCGAATCCGGTCAGAACTAATCCTGTTATATGCCGTAATAGGCGCGCCCATGCGCTCCGGCCCATACTCTGGAAAACCCTGCACATACTTTCCCGTCTTAAAAGCGGCGTCCGCGAGAAGAAGAGCCGCCGTCTTTGCTCCCTGTCCCCCGCGTCCATGCCATCTAATTTCAATTCCATTGTTCATAACCCAAAGTCTCCTCACAATATAATGCGTAATTGTTTATCTTCCTCCGCTTCACAATATGACATTATAATCTGAATTATTGAAATGTAAATAGGATTTGAGCAATTTTTTTCATTTTTATGTTGATTTTTTTTCACCTGTTTGCGGCGGCATTTGAAAATATATTCAGACAGACTTATAAACGCCCCCCCTACATAAACTGGCTGCTGTATAAATTCGAGTAGAATCCGCCTCTCTTAACCAAATCTGGGTGAACGCCCTGTTCTATTATTTCTCCATCCTTCATAACAAGTATTAAGTCAGCGTTCTCTATAGTAGAAAGTCGGTGCGCAACTATGAAGCTCGTCCTTTTTTCCATTAAATTCATAAATGCTTTTTGCACCTTTATCTCCGTCCTCGCGTCTATAGAAGACGTGGCCTCGTCAAGAATAAGCATGGGCGGCTTTAAAAGCATTGCCCTGGCTATGCAAAGAAGCTGTTTCTGCCCCTGCGAAAGGCCGGCTCCGTCCTCTTTTAGAACAGTTCCGTAGCCTTTTGGCAGCCTTTTTATAAAGCTGTGCGCGTAAGACGCCTTGGCAGCCTCTACCGCCTCATCCATGCTTGCCTCCGGCCGCCCCATAACTATATTTTCAAATACCGTGCCGTCCTTTATCCATGTTTCCTGGAGAACCATACCTATGTTTCTGCGAAGGCTTTCCCTTGTGATTGACCTTATGTCGATGCCATCCACCTTTATGCTGCCGCGATCCGGATCGTAAAACCTCATTATCAGATTGACTATTGTAGTCTTTCCGCATCCGGTAGGCCCCACTATCGCGACTTTCCAGCCAGGTTTTACGCAAAGATTGAAGTCCGTTATCAGCTTTTTTTCGGGCGAGTACGAAAAGTATACGTGCTCAAACTTCACCTCGCCGCGGGCATCCTTAAGCTTTACGGCATTTTGATCATCCGGCTCCTGCGGTTCTTCCTCTATAAGCTCAAAAATCCTCGCCGCGCAGGCAAGCGCGTTTTGCAGCTCGGCCGCCACGCCCGATATTTCATTGAAAGGCTTCGTATATTGATTCGCGTAGCCCAAAAAGCATGAAAGGCCGCCCACAGTCAAAGAGCCCTTCAGTGCGAAAAACGCGCCGGCTATCCCTACGGCGGCATATACTGTGCTGTTTACAAAACGCGTCGCCGGGTTCGTAATCGAAGAGAAAAACGTCGCTTCAAGAGAATATTTTCTAAGCCTTTCATTCATTTTGTCGAACTTTTCAAGGGAGGCGCGCTCACGCCCGTATGCCTGCACTGTCTTTTGATTTCCCACTATCTCATCGATAAAAGACGTCTGTTCGCCCCGCGCTTCCGACTGCAGCTGGAACATCCTATAAGCTCTTTTCGAAACAAAGGCCGCCACAAAAAAAGACAAGGGCGTCGCTAAGACAACTACTATCGTAATCCATACGTTTATGCTAAGCATAAACGCCAAAGTTCCAAAAATTGTAAGCACGCTCGTAAATGCTTGTGTAAACCCCATCAAAAGCCCATCCGCAAATTGATCGGCATCCGCGACAACTCTGCTTGCCATGTCGCCTGACGCGTGCGAATCAAAATATTTAAGGGGAAGCTCCTCTATTTTCTTAAACGCGTCCCGTCTTATGTCCCTTACCGACAAAAAGGCCGCTTTGTTGTTGCATATATTCATCAGCCACTGCGCAATGCCCGTCATGCACGCGGCAACGGCAATTTCTGCTACGATCGCCCGCAATTCTTTAAAATCAACGGCGCCGGGCCCCGTCATGCAATCCAGCGCGCGTCCCGCAAGAATCGGAATATATAACGTAAAAAAGACCGAAGCCGCGGCAAGCAGAAGCGATGCCGCAACAAGGCGTCTATATCCTTTTATATATTTTAGGACTTTTTTTGCCGTATCAATTCGTTCATTTCTTCCCATGCGCGTCTCCCGTTACGCCCGCCGGCCGCGGGCTTTGGTTTTTAACTGCAATTGACATATCTCGCCATATACGGCGCAGTCCGCAAGCAGCCGTTCGTGAACTCCAAATCCGGCGACCTTGCCGTCATCGAGCACAAGTATGCCGTCTGCGCGCTGGATTGAAGATATCCGCTGCGATGCGATAAAAATTGTCGGTTTATATGAAAGCCCGCTTAACGCCTGCCTAAGACTTGCGTCCGTCGCAAAATCAAGAGCGGACGACGCATCGTCCAATATAAGAACGTCAGGCTTTCTGACAAGCGCCCTTGCAATGGCAAGCCTCTGACGCTGCCCTCCCGAAAGGTTTCCACCTCCCTGCGATATCTCGCAGTCAAGCCCCTTTCCGCTCTTTTGCGCTATCTCCCATGCCTGGGCCGCGATTAGCGCATCCCTTATTTCATCGTCGTTTGCGTCGGGATTGCCCCATAAAACATTTTCGCGTATCGTCCCTCTAAACAAAACCGCCTTTTGCAGCGCGATTCCCATCATTGCCCGCAGCTCCTCCAAAGAATAGCCGCGTACGTCTATGCCGTTTACTTTTACGCTTCCCGCCGACACGTCGTAAAATCTGGGTATCAGTCCAAGCAGAGTAGATTTGCCCGATCCCGTTCCTCCTATTATGCCTATAACAGAGCCCGGCTTCGCCTCAAAGCTTATGTCTGACAGCGAATTTTCGCCGGCGTTTCTATATCTCATGTCCACATGATCAAAAACTACGCTTGCACCATGCATACCCTCTCCGTAAACCACGGGCATAGACGGACGAGAACTTTTTTTCCCGCAGCCGCCTTTAGGCATCGAGGAATCAGTTTTTAGAAGCGCGCCCACCCTAAAGCCGCATGCCGCAGCTTTCGCAGTTAGGGATATGGTATCCGCGAGCTTTACAAGCTCCACTAAAATTTGAGACATATAGTTGATCATCGCTATTGCCTCTCCCTGCGTAAGGCTCCCGATATTTACGCGCACACCGCTTATTTTAAGCAAGATCGCAAGCGAGATATTTATAATAACATATGTCACAGGGTTTGTAAGCGCGGCGATCCGCCCCGCCAAAAGCTGCAGGCCAGAGAGCCTTTCATTGACGTTTGAAAAATTCTCAACCTCCGCCTTTTGCCTGTTAAAAGCCCTTATCACCCTCGCGCCGACGATGTTTTGCCTCATAAGGCCCATCAGGCCGTCAAGCGCGCCCTGAACTTTTTTAAATAGGGGCATCGCCGCAAGCATTACCCCAAATATTACAAGCGCAAGCAATGGTATTGCGCACGCGAATACCATTGCCGCGCGCGCGTCGATTGCAAAAGCCAACGCAGCCGCGCCTACAACTATAAACGGCGAGCGCAAAAAAAGCCTGAGCGCCATATTGACGCCTGACTGCAGCTGATTGACGTCGTCCGTCATGCGCGTAATCATTGTGGATGTGCCTATTTGATCTATGTCGGCAAACGACAGGCCGCCTATATGCTCAAAGAGCGCGTGCCTTAAATTTGCTCCAAATCCCGCGGCCGCCTTTGCCGCAAAGTACTGCGCCGTTATGGAACATGCCAGCCCGACCGCGGCAAGAATAATTAGAAACGCACCGCATCTGAGTACGTAGGCTCCGTCGTCTTTTGCGATGCCTACGTCTATGACATGCGTCATAATAAGAGGCACCGCCAAATCAAAACAGGCCTCAAGCAATTTAAAAAGAGGTCCCAAAACGCACTCAAGCGCGTAATCCTTAATATATGCAGACAAGCCTCCCATACTGCATTATCCTCTCACACTTTTTTATCAAAAGCAAAATCGAACAAATCCACCATATTCTAGCATATTTTCAAGAAGCACGCTATTTGCGCTGCTTAAACGGCAATTTAAAAAAATGTGCAATAACGCTTAATTTTACTTGTATTTATCAAAAATATAGCGTATCATACTATATGTGGTGGATGGGCTTTGAAAAATTACAATATAATCAGTTTTTGACTGAAAATATCTTTTGTTTAGACAAAAAAAGCCTTTTCAAAATACGGCCGTGCGTTGACATTGTTTTTCTTTTATTTATCATTGCATTATTTAGTGCAAATTTAATATTCTTCCTTTTATGTCAAAAATATCTGACGCTATTGCTGTTTGCGTATTTTTGTGCAAACTCCGTGTTTACTGACTTAAAGCATATTTTTATGCAAATTTAACTGGAATGTACTTTATGGTGAATCATGTACATTCCAGTTTTTTTGTTCTCATATCGCCGAAACGCGTCTATGCACATTTTTTTCCAGCCCGAATGTCCGCTATTCGAACTCAATTGTTGCCGGCGGCTTTCCTGTGCAATCGTATAAAACCCGGTTTACCCCTTTGACCTCGTTAACTATTCTTGACGCGGTTTTTGCAAGAGTTTCCCATGGTATTTGCGCGGATTCGGCAGTCATGAAGTCTGATGTATTCACGGCGCGCAAAACCACGGCGTAATCGTAGGTTCTGTCGTCTCCCATTACGCCAACTGAACGCATATTTGTAAGCGCTGCAAAATACTGTCCGAGCTTTTTGTCAAGCCCGGCATTTGCCACTTCCTCGCGATAAATCGCGTCCGCATCCTGAACGATCCTGCATTTTTCGGCCGTAACTTCGCCTATTATGCGTATGCCAAGCCCCGGCCCAGGGAAAGGCTGACGAAATACGAGATTTTTAGGTATTCCAAGCTCCAGGCCGACCTTTCGCACCTCATCCTTAAACAGCATTTTTAACGGCTCAATTATTTCTTTAAATTCAACACATTCAGGAAGTCCCCCGACATTATGATGCGATTTAATCACAGCCGACTTCCCAAGCCCCGATTCGATTACATCCGGGTATATAGTTCCCTGAACGAAAAAATCAACTTCTCCTATTTTTCTCGCTTCTTCCTCAAATACCCTAATAAACTCCTCTCCTATTATTTTGCGCTTTCGCTCAGGTTCGGTCACTCCTTTTAGCTTTCCATAAAAACGCTCTCCGCAATTCACCCTTATAAAGTTAAGATCAAAAAAGCCGTCAGGACCAAACGCGGCCTCCACCTCGTCTCCTTCGTTTTTGCGCAAAAGCCCATGATCCACAAATACGCAGGTAAGCTGTTTTCCCACTGCTTTTGACAGAAGCGCCGCAGCCACCGACGAATCGACTCCGCCTGACAGCGCGCATAACACTTTTCCGCCGCCAACCTTTTTTCGTATGCCCGCGACTGCATCCTCAACAAAGGACGACATTTCCCAGCCTCCCTTACAGCCGCATACATCATACGCAAAATTGCAAAGCATTTTTTTACCCTCGAGAGTATGCATAACCTCGGGATGAAATTGAGTAGCATAAAGCTTTTCACCCGCGTTTTCCATAGCAGCCACCGGACATGCGCAAGTAGACGCGGATACGCGAAAGCCTTGAGGAACTCCGGCAATATAATCCGTATGGCTCATCCACGCGGTCGTCCTTTTTGAAACGTTTTTAAAAAGAATCGATTCCTTATCCACATCGACTTCCGTTTTTCCGTACTCGCTTATGGAAGCGGCCGCAACCTCGCCTCCCAGAATATGCGCCATGAGCTGGGAGCCGTAACATATTCCAAGTATTGGTATTCCAATCTTGAATAATTCTTCGCTGCATTTCGGCGACCGGCTGTCGTTTACGCTCATCGGCCCTCCCGTAAGAATGATCCCCTTTGGATTCATCTCCTTGATTTTTTCGATGTCCAAAGTATATGGATGAACCTCGCAGTAAACGCCGCACTCTCTTATGCGTCGAGCTATAAGCTGATTGTATTGGCCTCCAAAATCCAAGACTATGATCAATTCCTTATTCATGCACTCCCACTCCTTTCTAATGCCGAGACTGATGTCCGCCATAAAGTGCCGTCCGCGCCCGTCTTATTTTTTCGATGAAATGTACTCATGCATGACTTCTCTTATTTTTTCAAATTGTTTTTCCGTGACTTCATTTTCAGATTTAAAATTTATCATCTTCTCCAAATACCCCTGTTTTTTTGCAATAGCAAGGCTTATGGGAAAAACAAGCTCAAAGGCAAGAGCCGCGTGTCCCACTATGTAATCTGCCGGCGTCTTTCTAAGACTTCCAAGGACGGCGTGCCTTTCCATGAACGCATCCATAACCTCGACGCTCACTTCCGCGTTTCTAAGCGTTTTTTCATCAACATTGTAGATTGCATCCATCGGAGTCTTATCCATCACTCTAAATATGTCGATCTTATCTGCGTCCCTTATTATGTTGCAAAACAGCTTCTCCCGCTCTTCAAGTCCATTTTCTATCTTGTAGGCGCTGTGATTCCAAATCGCCTTTTTTATGATTTCCATGAAGCCGTCGTTAAATCCCGGTTCCAAAATCGAATTGTTATCAAGTTTTAGGTAGTCCAGTATTTTGCCGTCGTCAAAAAGTATCTCCACGCCATAGTGGGCATGATCTATGGAATCGGCATCCAAAAATGTTCCAAACACGCGAAGCTGCTCAAATCTTCCTATATCGTGCAGCATTCCAATCAGCCATGCCAAATCCGTATCGCGGACGGACATACCAAGATTTTTTGCAATTGTCTCGCACAAGTCGGCGACTCTGTACGTATGTTCCACTTTAAGCCTAATTTTTTCATCTCCGACATCGTATTTATCCGTATACGCCTTAAAAACAGCTTTCACGTTCTGCCTGTCAATCTCAATTTCCGACACGACGCGCCTCCTTTTTTCCCGGGCAAACCTGAGTTGCCATACAAAACAGTATAATACAATTTGGTAAAAAAGAACAATAAATTGGCAAACGTCGCCTTACTATAAATAAACGCAAAAAGAGCATGACGCGCTAATTGCGTCATGCTCCTTAATCTATTCCCGCCCAAGGCGAAATATTTACATTTTAACTAAAAATCCAGGCGCCTAATGTGCCAATATGACTTTTTTAGGACACTTTTCAGCACACTTGCCGCAGCCGGTACATTTACTCTGGTCGATGTGGGCTACGTTGCCCTCTACCGCAACCGCGCCAAATTCACACTGCTTCTGACATATGCCGCAGCCAATACAGCCCGTGTCGCACACTGCCATAACTTTAGGCCCTTTATCCTTATTTGAGCATGAAACCGCATATTTTGCGTCGTACGGCACAAGCTCAATAAGTCCGTTAGGACACTCCTTAGCGCATTTTGCGCACGCCACGCATTTTTCCTTGTCTACTACAGCTATGCCGCGTTCAATATGAATGGCGTCGAACTGGCATGCACAAACACACGAGCCAAGACCAAGACATCCGTAAGAACACGCCTTGTCCCCGCGGCCAGGTATAGCCGCCGCGTTTTTGCAGTCCGATATTCCATAGTATTTCGCTTTCACGCCCGCCTTGTCGCATGCGCCGGCGCACTTCACATACGCGACCATCTTTACCGCGTCGCCGCCATCTACTCCCATGACGGCTCCTACTTTTTCAGCTACGGCCGCGCCGCCGACCGGACACGCGTTCACTGGCGCCTCGCCTGCCGCTATCGCCTTTGCGAGGGCATCGCAGCCCGCAAAGCCGCAGCCTCCGCAATTGTTGCCGGGAAGAAGCTCGCGTACGGCTATTTCCTTTTCATCCACGGGAACGGCAAATGCCTTGGCCGCAAAACCAAGAAGGAGGCCAATAAGCAGACCCGTTGCGCTTATTACCGCGGCGGCAACTGCTATTCCTGCAAATCCCGCAGCCAAAAATAAACTCTGTATCATCTTATGATTGCCCTCCCTTCCTATACGAGGCCCGCAAACCCGCAAAACGCGATGGCCATCAAGCTTGCGGTTACCAAAACTATAGGGGTTCCCTGAAACGATTTCGGTATATCGTTGAACTCGATATGCTCACGTATGCTTGCAAGTATAACTATTGCGATAAGAAATCCGATTGCGGTAAACAATCCCGTCACGACGCTCTCAATAAAATTGCACTCGTTTGTAATATTGTTTATAGCCACGCCAAGCACAGCGCAGTTTGTTGTAATAAGCGGCAGGTAAACGCCCAGCGACTCGTAGAGAGGCGGCATAAATTTTTTTAGCACCATTTCCACAAACTGCACAAGCGCGGCAATTATAAGAATAAACGCTATCGTCTGCAGATACTCGAGGCCTAGAGGCACAAGTATAAAATAGTAGATAGGGTACGTTATCATTGAGGCGATAGTAATGACGAATGTAACCGCGATACCCATGCCTGCAGCCGTTTCCACTTTCTTTGAAACTCCAAGGAAGGGGCAGATTCCAAGGAATTGACTTAGGACTACATTGCTTACCAGCATGGATGTTATAATAATTACAAATAAATTCACTTAAATCAGTCCCCTTTCTTTTCAGCTGCGGCAGCCTTAACGGCCTTGGACTTTGCCGCCGCCTCCTTCGCCGCCTGGGCTTTTTGCGCTTTTTTTGCCACGCGCTCCGCCTCAATGACGCCTTTGTTTGCCACGCAGCTTGCGCCTACGCACGCCGCGCAGTTGCCTCCGCACGCAATATCTCCGTCTCCTCCCCCAACGTTGGTGGCTGATGGAAGCTTGAGCTTATTCTGCACAGCCGTAAGGCACGCAAGCACCAGAAACGCTCCGGGAGCAAGTACGAAAAACGTAATGTGGAAGTTTTCAGGAATAAATTCAAATCCAAATATCGCGCCGCTGCCAAGCACTTCCCTGCATATGCCTATTAGAGTAAGTCCAAGCGTAAATCCAAGACCCATTCCAAGACCGTCAAATATCGATGGAACTACCGGATTTTTTGAGGCGTACGCCTCAGCCCTTCCAAGAATTATGCAGTTTACGACGATAAGCGGAATATATACTCCAAGCGCGCTGTTTAGCGACGGCAAGAAAGCCTGCAAAAGCAGCTGAATTATTGTAACGAATGAAGCAACGACCACAATGAACGCTGGAATTCGTACCTTGTCAGGTATTACCTTGCGAAGCAATGATATGAACGCGTTCGAAAGGATAAGTACAGCCGTTGTCGTAAGCCCCATGCCCAGACCGTTTATCGCGGACGACGTTACGGCGAGGGTAGGGCACATGCCGAGCATCATGACGAAAGTCGGATTCTCGGTGATAATGCCGTTCTTTAAACGTTCAACACAAGTATTCATGCATTTACCTCCTTATTGCTGACCTGCCACAAATTTCAGTGCCACATTTACGGCTCTTGTGACCGCGTTGCTCGTGATGGTGGCGCCGGAAATGGAATTGATCGTTGCGTTCTGCGCGCTCCCGCTTCCATCCTTTACGACAGAAAGCGTCTTGTCGGCAGTCATTCCAACGTACTGGCCATTCCAGTCCTCCTTTGTGGAATTTTGTCCAAGCCCGGGCGTCTCGTCGCTTGCGTCAAGCACCTTGATTCCAAGAATTTCGCCTTCATTCGTGATGCCAAGCGCGATTGTGACCGCTCCGCCATATCCTTTTCCGCTCACTTTTACGACATAGCCCGTCTGCGCGCCGCCAGACGAAGCGGTTCTGGCCTCCATGAGAACCACGTCCGTGTAAGAATACGAATCGTCGTCGACGGCTCCCGACGCCACATCAGCCTGAAAACTCTCAAGCGCCTTTGTAAGGGCGTCGTCGCTCGCAAATTCGGCATCCTTATACACCGCCTCATATGCCTCGTTGGTAGCTTTTTCCTCCGCCTCGGCGATAGGATCCTTAGTAATCATGTAAACGGCTCCAAGAAGTATTCCTGAAACAAGCGTTATTATAAAAAGCACCGCCGCGTCATGCACTAACGTACTCTTGTTTTCGTTATTTGCCATCTTTTACCCCCTCCTTTCCGAATGGAACGGGAATTGTAATCTTTTCAATCAGCGGCACTAAAATATTGCCTATGATAATGGCATAGGAAACGCCCTCCGCGGACGCGCCAAAAATTCGGAAAACCCCCGTAAGTATGCCTAAAAGCACTCCAAAAAGGATCTGCCCCCTCGGCGTAATCGGACTCGTGACGTAATCGGTCGCCATAAAAAACGCGCCAAGCATAAGTCCGCCGCCAAAAAGATGAGCGGCAAGAAACGTCAAATCAAACCCGCGTCCGCCGAACAGCAGTATAAAAACCGCAAAAGTGCCGATATAGCAGACCGGTATGCGCCAGCTTATAATCCTTGCCGCCAGCAGAAAGCAGGCGCCTATAAGAAGCGCGAGCGCCGACGTCTCGCCAATAGTGCCTCCGGTATTTCCAAGAAACATATCAAGCACGCTCGTCGATATCTGGGTCTGTCCATCGCCGGATGCAAGCACGTCGGCAACGCTCATCGCCTTGTCCCCATTTTTAAGTATGGCCAAAGGCGTCGCGCCCGTGACGCCGTCATACGTAAAAGACGTCATCTTTCCAGCAAAGGAAACCATAAGAAAGCATCTTGCTCCAAGCGCCGGATTCATAAAGTTTTGTCCCAGTCCGCCAAAGAGCTGCTTAACGACTATTATCGCGAATACGCTTCCTATCACGGCCATCCACACAGGAAAAGTCGACGACAGGTTCAAAGCAAGGAGAAGCCCCGTCAAGACCGCGCTTCCGTCCGATATCGAAACCGGCAGCTTCATCGCCTTCTGCCATATAAACTCGCAAAGCACGCATGTCGCGACACATGCGGCTATAAGTATCGCCGCCTTGTAGCCAAAATTTACAATGCCGAAAATGGTGGCAGGCATAAGAGCGAGAACTACGCACCACATGATTGACTGCGTCGAGGACTTGTCACGCACATGTGGAGATGATGAAATATTCAACAAATTACTCACTTTTTATCCCTCCTATTTCTTTTTTCTCTGTGCAGCCACATACTGGCGCGCCTGCTTAAATGACTGCGTGAGAGGGCGTTTAGCAGGACATACGAACGTACAGCTTCCGCACTCATAGCACTCCATGCCGTTTAATTTAACAAATGCGTCATAATCGTTGTTCATGGCAGCGAGAGCCATCTTCTGCGGCACAAGGCCGCTAGGGCATGCCTGCACGCAGCGGCCGCAGCGTATGCATGGCGACGGCTCGACCGCGGCCACCTCGTCCTTCGTAAGCGCAAGAAGCGACGAGGACGTCTTGGTAATAGGCACGTTTAAATCGAACATCGCAAATCCCATCATAGGGCCGCCTGATATAATCTTTGCGGGCTCGGTCTTAAAGCCTCCGCCTTCCTCAACAAGCTCGTTATGCATCGAACCAAGCCTAACGTTTACATTAACCGGCGCTTCAAACGCGTCCCCCGTAAGCGTCATGACGCGCGTAATCAGCGGCGTTCTTCTGCACACGGCCCTGTATATCGAAATGACCGTAGAAACATTGTCTACTATGCATCCCGCGTCCGCCGGAAGCTTTGCGGAATATATCTTTCTTCCGGTAACGGCTGAAATGAGCGTGCGCTCGCCGCCCTGCGGATATTTCGTAAGAAGCTCCCTAACCTCTATTCGGGACTCGCCCCTTGCAGCCTCCTGCATTTTAGCTATGGCGTCGGGCTTATTGTCCTCAATGCATATAATTCCCTTGGCCTTGTCGAAAAGCTTAAGCATTACCTTAAGCCCTCCCACTATTTCCTCGGGACATTCAAGCATCTGTCTGTAATCCGACGTAAGATACGGCTCGCACTCGGCCCCGTTGACCAAAACGTAGTCGATTTTGCCAGGATCTTTTGGGGTAAGTTTGACATTTGTAGGAAAACCTGCGCCTCCCATGCCCACTATGCCCGCTTCCTTTACTATCTCCCTGATTTCGTCATTTGAAAGCTTCTTGTAGTCGCGTTCCTCGCCAAGACCCTCCACGCCCTTATACTCTCCGTCGTTGTCTACTACGACGCACGTGGAATATGAGCCGTTGAGCATCATCCTAGGCTCCACCGCTTTGACAGTCCCGGAAACCGAACTGCAGATATTGGCGGAAATAAACCCTCCGGCTTCGCCGATTTTTTGTCCTGCCAAAACCTTGTCGCCTTTCTGCACTATGGGCTTGGCGGGCGCCCCGATGTGCTGGGACATTGAAAATGCCATTTCGCCCTTCGGCATCACGGTCTTTATCGGAAGATCCTTTGACAGATCCTTCCCCTCGTAGGGATGCACGCCCCCGCGAAACGTTGGTTTACTCATTCCGTTTCCCCTTTCTATATTATTTTTTGTTGCATATTAAATTTCACACAACACCGTCATTCCATTGTACCATTTTACCGATAAATGTCAATAAAAAGGCGAAATTATAAGCAATATTGTATAAAATAAATGATTCTTGCGCAATATAGCTAAAAAATGCCCGATCAGCCGCAATCTGTTCAAAATTTTTTTATCTCAGATTTTGGCCGGAGGCGGCCATAGAAAAAATTAAATAAATGTGATACAATAAATCTGTTGTTTATATAATAAATCCGATAACGTTTTAATTACACTTTTCACAAAAAGATAAAAGGAGAATTTCAATGGGCGACACTGACAACGAACTTGAGGGCATCTTGCGCATGCAGGACGAAAAGCCTGCCAGCCATAAATCGATAGAAGACGAATACAGCTTCTACAAAGACATACAGTCCGGCAACCTAAACGTGCTGCTAAACGAAATAGACGACGCCCCGGCGTCCGGAATGGGCGTCCTGTCCGACGACAGCCTAAGAAACCTAAAATACCGCCTAATCATCATGATTTCAATGATTGCCCGCTTCTGCATAGAAGGTGGACTGGACGCGGACATAGCCTACGCGATGAATGGCATGTTCGTGCGGCAAATCGACGTCGCGAATGATGAAGACACGCTTTTAAAAATCAAAAAAACGGCCGTCACAAACTACACCCTGTTCATGCATAACTTCATAACCCGCGGCACGCAGTCGCCGCATGTGTCTAAAGCGGAAAAGTACGTAAGGCAGCACCTCTCGGAGCCTGTGGACATAGCGAAAATGGCTGAAAAAATAGGGGTAAACGCCGACTATTTGACCAAACTCTTCAAAAAAGAAACTGGTCTGACGCTGTCTCAATACATACTCCATGAAAAGTGCGAAGCCGCCAAATGCCTGCTTGAAAACAGCGGGGCGTCGTGCACTGAAATCAGCTCGTTTTTGGGTTTTTCATCCTGCAGCCACTTCATCGACCGGTTCAAACGCGTCGAGGGAATAACGCCATCGCAATATAGAAAAAACGCCGCGTCCGGAACGCGATGAAAAAAACGGCCGCGCCGTACGCCGGCGCGGCCATAAAGCTGTCTAGGGGACTTGAACCCCCGACCTCCGCCTTACCAAGGCGACGCTCTGCCAACTGAGCCAAGACAGCATCAAACAGATTGTATTATACAATGCTTTGCGTGGCATTTCAAGTGACTTTTTTCAAAAAATAACTAATTATTATATTAGTTTATTATCGTGATGTCCCCTTGGCTTTTGCCCGAGTGCGCTGACGCACTATCTCATACGACAGCACTCCCGCCGCGACGGATGCATTTAATGAATCTATGTTTCCATACATGGGAATCCTTGCATAAAAATCGCACTTCTCCCTTACAAGCCTGCTAACGCCCGCTCCCTCGCCTCCTATAACAAGGCCTATAGGCCCTGTCAGATCGAGATCGTACATATCGTCCCCATTCACGTCGCCGCATGCCAGCCACAAGCCCTTCTCTTTTAGCGATTCCAAAGTTCTTGCCATATTTACTACCCTTGCAACCGGAGTATAATTTATCGCCCCCGCTGACGCGCGTGCCACAGCGGCCGTCAATCCCGCCGCGCGCCGTTTTGGTATAACAACGCCGTGCGCCCCGGCCTGATTGGCCGTCCTAACGATAGACCCGAGATTTTGCGGATCTTCTACACCGTCAAGCAATATTAAAAAAGGCGGCTCGCCCCTGTCTTTTGCCGCTTTGATCATATCGTCGGCAGAACTATATACGTAGGCGTCGGCATATGCCACCACTCCCTGATGACGGCCCGTTTCCGACATCTCGTCAAGACGCTCCTTTTTTACAAAAAAAACACGACATCCTGCTTTTTTCGCTTCGCCAAGTATCGCCTGCACCGGCGCGTCCGCGCACCCTTCCAAGACAAAAAGCCTGTCTATGTTCCTGCCGGCCCTAAATGCCTCCATGACCGGATTTCTTCCCTCTATTGCCGCCTCGTCATGCATCACTTCGCGTCCTCCTTTCCCGTACGCGCGGGAATAAGCTCCGTCTTTTCCATGCCCTTTTTTATAAGTTCCAGCGCCCTGTCCATTTTGTGGCATAAATAGAGATATCCTACCAGAGCCTCAAACCCGGTAGCCATTCTATATTCGGCTACAGTCGCGTTTTTCGGCGTAGTGGCGGATTTCGCATTCCTGCCATGCCTGTAAATCATCCTTTCCTCGTCAGTCAGCTCGTCCATAAGCGTTCGGGCGATCTTTGCCTGCGAGGACGCCCTCGAAATGCCGCTCGCCATCCTGTCAAAGTCCTTCACCCTGCCGTTTCCCAAATCTATGACAGCCGTGCGTACTACCAGCTCAAAAACCGCGTCTCCTATATATGCGAGCGCCAACGCTGAATACTGTTCCGGCGACATCCGACTTCTTCCAAAATATCTCTGAACATCCCCAAAAAAATCGCCGTTTCCAACGGACTTTCCGCCCAATGCATCCTCTCCTTTCATTCGTGCCGCGCCCAGGCCAGCCGCCTTTGCGCGCAAAAATAAAGAAACTGCAATGAAACGATATCATTACAGTTTCTGATGACGCTGCGGCAAAAGAGGCGACTATCGGATTTGAACCGGTGATCAGGGAGTTGCAGTCCCTTGCCTTACCACTTGGCTAAGTCGCCATAAAACACAAATGACCCCAACGGGATTTGAACCCGTGTTACCGCCGTGAAAGGGCGATGTCTTAACCACTTGACCATGGGGCCGTAAGGATGAAGCGTTCCCGCATCCGAGGCGCCGGTCAGCGACAAAAGATATGTTATCATAATGTAAAATTTATTGCAAGCGCTTTTTCCCATCCAAATATCTTTCGAAAATTGATTGTATTAGGATGTACGCCAAGAAAGAGGAAACTTTTCCTTCATCCCCGCATGAGTCAATCTCCATCCCTTCCCTTTATGCCCAGCCTGCCGCCAACGTCGTCTATGACTACCGTATCGCCCGCAGCCGCCCTGCCGGACAATATTTCCTTCGCGATCAGCGTTTCAACGTTCTTTTGCAAATAGCGCTTAAGCGGCCTCGCGCCAAAACTTGGGTCGTACGCCTCGTCCGCAACAAGGCGTACTGCCTCGTCTGTAAGACTTGCCTTTATCTCCTTGTCCGCCAGCCGCTTATTAAGCTCATCCATGAGAAGCATTATTATTCCGCTTATATTTTCCTTCGTAAGCGGCTTAAACATTACTATCTCGTCAAGGCGGTTTAAAAACTCCGGCCTAAATCCCTTCCGCAAGTCGTTCATCGCCATGTCGGCCGCTTCGCTGCTAATGTTTCCGTCCTCGTCTATGCCGTCAAGAAGATAGGACGACCCTATATTGGACGTCAATATGAGAATGGTATTTTTAAAGTCTACAGTCCTTCCCTGCGAATCTGTTATTCGCCCGTCGTCAAGCACCTGCAAAAGCACGTTGAAAACATCCGGATGGGCTTTTTCTATCTCGTCGAAAAGAACGACGGAATAAGGCTTTCTTCTGACCGCCTCCGTAAGCTGGCCGCCCTCCTCGTATCCGACATATCCCGGAGGCGCCCCTATGAGCCTTGACACTGAATATTTTTCCATGTATTCGCTCATGTCAATCCTCACCATGTTGTTCTCATCGTCAAAAAGGCTGGCCGCGAGCGTTTTCGCAAGTTCTGTCTTGCCTACTCCCGTAGGGCCTAAGAAAAGAAACGAGCCTATCGGCTTGCCGGGATCTTTTATTCCCGCTTTTGAGCGCAGTATTGCCTCCGAAACAAGCTTCACCCCTTCTTCCTGCCCTATCACCCGCTTATGCAGCTCCTCCTCAAGATGCAGCGCCTTTTCGCGCTCCCCCTCGTTTAATTTGGCGACGGGAATCCCCGTCCATCTTGATATTATTTTCGCTATCTCGTCGTAAGTGACGTTTTCTTGTACCAGCGTCCTGTCGCGGCTCTTCACCTTCTCTTCCTCTTCATTTAGCTGCTTTTCAAGAGCCGGCAGCCTGCCATACTGAATCTCCGCGAGCTTCTCAAGATTGTACTCCCTCTTCGCCGCGTCCATCTCGGTGTTAAGTTCCGTTATCTGCTCCTTTAACTTGTTTACCTTCTCTACGGCGGATTTTTCCTGATCCCATTGAGCCTTTTTCGCCGTAAAATCATCCCTTAGCTCCGCAATCTCCTTTTGAAGATCCGCAAGACGCTCTTTTGAAATGTTGTCGCTTTCCTTTTTTAGCGCTGCTTCCTCGATTTCAAACTGCATTATGCGCCTTTGAACGGCATCAAGCTCCGCCGGCATGCTGTCAAGCTCCGTCTTTATCATTGCGCAGGCCTCATCCACCAGATCTATGGCCTTGTCGGGCAGAAAACGGTCGGATATATACCTGTTTGACAGCGTCGCAGCGGCCACAAGCGCCGAGTCCGTGATCTTGACGCCGTGAAAAACCTCATACCGGTCTTTTAAGCCCCTAAGTATCGATATGGTGTCCTCGACCGTGGGCTCATCCACCATTACGGGCTGAAATCTTCTCTCAAGTGCCGCGTCCTTTTCAATATACATGCGATATTCGTCCAGTGTCGTGGCGCCTATGCAGTGAAGCTCTCCCCTGGCAAGCATTGGCTTTAGCATATTGCCCGCGTCCATGGCCCCCTCCGTCTTTCCCGCGCCGACAATGGTATGAAGCTCGTCTATAAACAGTATTATCTGGCCGTCGCTTTTCTTTACCTCCTCAAGCACTGCCTTTAGTCGTTCCTCAAACTCTCCGCGGTACTTCGCGCCCGCAACTAACGCGCCCATATCGAGGGCAAATATCTTTTTGTCCTTAAGTCCCTCGGGAACGTCGCCCCGCACTATGCGCTGCGCGAGCCCTTCCACGGCCGCGGTCTTTCCAACGCCCGGCTCTCCTATTAGAACGGGATTGTTCTTAGTT
>CAZTVO010000014.1:0-276 GCA_964617075.1 uncultured Jutongia sp. | reverse complement strand
ATCTTGCCGTCTTTTGCCCTTTCGACAAGATCCGCGCCGTACTTTTCGAGCGTGTCGTATGTCGCTTCGGGATTGTCGCTGGTAACCCTCTGATTGCCTCTGACTTTTGAAAGTGCCTGCAAAAACCTTTCTCTGCTTATGCCGCACTCTTTCATAAGCGACTTGACTTCCTTGTCGGGATGCTCCAGAAGGCTAAGGAAAAGATGTTCGACCGAAACATATTCGTCGCCCATGCGCTTTGCCTCGTCCTCGGAGTATATGAGCGTCTGATTAAGA
>CAZTVO010000013.1:8332-26523 GCA_964617075.1 uncultured Jutongia sp. | reverse complement strand
ATTATACGGTGCTGATGTTTGAAAATTTTTGAGACATTTTCATTTGTGGTTGACAATGCGAAAAATTTTGACGAAAGCGAAAAAAAGTGAAAATGAACCGTGTGCCTTCATGGGAGGCGTGGGGGAAAGGAATGAAAATGATGTACACGGAATTAAATATTTTAGATTTTATCCAGTCAAATCTGCGCTGTGAATTTCTTGACGCGCTTATGACGTTTGTTACGGCGCTTGGCGACGGCGGCATGGTGTGGATAGCCGCGTCGCTGCTGCTTTTGCTGTTTCCAAAGACTAGAAAGGCGGGGGTGGCGATGGCAATAGGGCTTGCTTTGGAAGCGCTTTGCTGCAACGTAATCTTAAAACCGATGGCCGCCCGCGTACGCCCATGCGACGTAAATACGAAGGTTTCTCTCTTAATTGAGCGCCCTTCCGACTTCTCTTTTCCGTCGGGACACGCAGGATCCTCCTTTGCGGCGGCTTTTTCCCTTTTTTTCGCGAAGAGAAGGCTTTGGATACCGGCCTTTTTTTTAGCGGTTCTTATATCTTTTTCAAGGCTTTATTTGTATGTGCATTATCCAACGGACGTAGTCGCGGGAGTGCTAATCGGCATGGCCGCCGGCTGGATAGGATTTAAAATAGCCGATTTTTTCTGCAGAAAGGCGCGCCCTTGACCGTCCGTCTTTTTGCACATATTAAAAAAAAGCGCTATAATAGCACTCAAATTGCCATTTTGCGATATTGACGGGAAATGGGAAATCTTTGGAAAGGATAATTTCAGACGCGTCATGAAGGAAAAGATAGACGAGCTTGCAAAGGGTATATTTAAAAGCGACTCGGCGGTCCTAAAAATTGAGCCGTCTTATGTGGAACTTGCCCCGGAGGCGGGCACGTCCTGTTCCGGAAGTTTTGTCATAAGCAACGACAAGGGCAGAAGTATGAGGGGAAAGGTATGCGCGGACTGTCATTATGTGGAGCTTGAGCAGGATTCTTTTCAGGGCGAGGAAGTTGAAATAAAGTTTCATTTCGACGCGAGGCATTCTGTTCCGGGAGAAGTAATAAAGGGCTCTTTTGTGGCGATAACCGACTGCGGAAGCGCGACTGTGCGCTTTAGCGCCGCCGTCGCCGCCCCGACGTTCGTCACGTCCGCCGGAAAAATCAAGGATTTGTTTCAATTCGCAAATTTCGCAAAAGAGCATGAAAGGGAAGCTGTTTCGATATTTAAAAGCGGCCGTTTTGAAGATGTTTTTTTATACCGCGACGCGCGCAACATAAACCTGTACAGGGGACTTTGCGCGGGGTCGGGCAAAAGCCTGGCGATGGAGGAGTTTTTGATTGCGGCGCGTAAAAAGCTGCCCGTGCAGTTTACTGTAAACGCAACCTCTTTTTCATATGGAGAATGCGCGGAGCGGTTTATGGACGAGGTAGTCATAACAAAGGACAATTGGGGCTTTGCCGCGCTGCGCATAAAATCCGACGCCGCGTTCGTGCAGCCAGAGCATAAAATCATTTGGACCGACGGATTTACGGGAAACTCATTCAGGCTGTCGTTTCTAGTCGATCCGGAAAAGATGGCGAATGGGAAAAATTACGCCAAGATTGAGATTTCTACGGCTCGTCAAAATATAGAAATCGGCCTGACTGCGGTTAAGGCCTGTGGTAGGCACGACGAAGTTTCGGACAGAATTGCCGTTCAGGAGAAAATACACGATCTTATAAAGGCGCATTTGGATTTTTCGATGGGAAGAATTGAAAAATCCGAATACGCGTCGCGGGCGGACGACATAGCGCGAGGACTTGCGGGCGCGGATGCGCGTTATATGGCCGAGCTTTTGCGCGTGCACGCCGCTATGCTTGACAATCGCGACCGCGCCGTAAGCGAAGGCCTTGCCAGGCTTGACGCGGCGTCGGCGCAAATTTATAAAACGGACAAAAAGCAGTATTGCGCGTATCTGTACTTAAAGGGCCTGTGGGCTGGCAGCGAAAAAGAAAAAAAAGAATGCATACGAAAAATAAATGAGTGCTACACCGACAAGGAACACAGCTGGCAGCTTCTCTGGCTTTTGCTTTACCTTGACGACGGATATGGAAGCGACAGGAAGAAGTTTGAGGACATATCCGCGCATTTGAGGGAAGGCTGCCGCAGCCCATTGATGTATTTTGAAATATGCAGCATACTAAACGATTCCCCCGAAAGGCTGACGGATTTAAATCCGCAGCTGATACAATGCCTTCATTGGGGGTGCTCTAACAATTATCTGGAAAAGGAAACGGCGCTCCGCTACGCGTATCACGCCGGCAGGCTTAAATATTTTTCGGAACTGATTTTGGGCGATTTGACAAAGCTTTATGAAAGATATCCCGAAGACGAGATTTTGTCCGTCATATGCGGCATGTACATGAAGGGGCAGATGACGTCTGAAGAGGCTTTTGGGTGGTACTCCCTTGGCATAGAGAAAAATCTTAAAATAACGGATTTATACGAATATTATATGTATTCTGTCAGGGAAGGCGACGACGTGCGTTTTAGCCAGTCAATACTTTTGTATTTTTTATATGACAACCACCTCCTTTCGGAAAAAAAGGCAATGCTTTACGCGTATGTGATAAAGAATAAGGGGGATTTGCCCGATACTTACGAGTCATATAAGGAAAGCATCAGGGAGTTTTGTTTTTCGCAGCTGCGCCAGGGGCATGTCGGAAGAAATCTTGCGGTAATATACGAAGAATTTATAAATGAGGAGGCCATTGACGACGAAGTGGCAGGCGAGCTGCCCGCCGTAATGTTTGCGCACGAGGTCATATGCACTAATCCTGAAATAGTCGGGGCGTATGTAAGGCATATGGAGCTTGAGAGGGAGGAGTATGTTCCGCTTGTAAACGGCCGCGCAATCGTCCGCCTGTTTACGGAAAACGCGGCCATATTCCTCGCGGACGGCAGCGACGGCAGATACGCCGTCTCCATTGACTATACGGTAAACAAGCTTGTAAATCTCGACCATTTGGCAAAAAAGTGCTTTGAGAAGAATAAAACGGACGTCGGACTGCTTTTGCATCTTTGCGACAAGTCGTCTAAGGCGCCAAAGTACGGCGGCATGGTGCCGGAGCTGGCTTCGGAAGCGGTAAAGATGGATGGAATCAGCAGGTATTTGCGCCGCAAGGCGCTGTCGTCGCTTATAAAATATTATTATGATAATTTTGAGGGGGAGCTTTTAGACGAGGCGCTGGATGGCGTCAGCTGGGAAGACGTGGCAGGCTCGGACAGGCCGCTGTTTATTGAATGCTGCGCTGTGCGCCGCCGTCTTGACAAGGCCATGGAGGGACTGCTCCTGTTTGGGTACGGGAAGGTGCCCGCGAAGCGGCTGCTTCAGATTTCGTCGCCTTTTTTTGAGAAGAGCCTTGATGATAAAAATTTGGAACTTTTGCGCCTCGCCGCGCATATATTTAAGGAGGGCGATTTTGACGAGAATTCCCTGCTCTACCTGTGCAGACATTTTTGGGGCGGCATGGACGACGAAATAAGGATATGGAGGGCGGCAAAAGGGTTTGGAATAGACTGTCTACAGTTTGAGGAACGCGTCGTTTCACAGGCGATATTTACGGAGGAGATTTTTCCGGAAACATACGACGTCTTTTACAGCTATTGTGAAAAAGGAAGCAACAGGCGGATTATAGCGGCGTTTTTAGGGCTGCTCGCGTATAAGCATCTAGCGCGCGGATGGATATTGCCAAATGAAATTTACAAATATTTTTATGAGGAGGCCAGGCAGCAGGAGAACATGCCGTGCGCCATCGCTTCGTTGAAATTTTTAAGCGAAAAAGAGGAACTGTCAGACGAAGAGGCCGAGTTTGCCGATTATAACGTAAACGCTCTTTGCGAAAAGAATATAATATTTTCATTTTACAAGAAATTTTATGGAAAAATCGCGCTGCCGGCGCGCGTAGCTGACGGGTGCTATGTGGAATACGCCGCGGATCCGGACTGCGAGGTGAAGATACACTATCTTATATCCTCGTCGCGCGACAATGCGGATTCGGATAAAAAGTTTGCCGCCGAGATAATGCAAAACGTTTTCGGAGGGATAAGAACCAGAGGATTTGTCCTTTTTAAGGATGAGCTTTTACAGTGCTATATTTCGGAAACTGACAGCGAAGGGGAAAAAATAACGAAAAGCTTCAGTAAACGTTATGAGAAAGCATGGGAAGGCGAAAAGGAGAATAAAAGGCGTCGGTCCCTAAATGAAATAATGGCGGCCAGGGAATCTAATGATGACGAGGCTCTTATAGGTCTTATGAAAGATTACGCGGCAAAGAGGGAGGGCGCAAAGCGCCTCTTTAAGGCGCTGCCTTAAGCGGCGGCTGTTTTTTGCGGCAAAATGGGCGGAACGGAAAGGCGGATGAGGATGCATGGGCGAAGAAAGACGGCTTTTAGTTGGAATCGACTTTGGCGGCTCCATCTCGCAAATATCATGCTTTGACGACAAGATATTCGAGCCGGTTCCCATAGGCAGGCCATGCGGCGGCGACAGGGAATACGAGATACCGGAGGCACTCGCCGTGGACGCTGGGACAAACGAATGGCTGTGGGGGTCGGACGCGGTTAGGGCCGGCGAGCCATACATCCGCATACGCGGTTTAAGCGACAGAATCAAGGAAGAGCAATTCGAAGTCGGCGGATATTCGTTTCACGGAAGGGAAATCTTGAAGCGTTTTCTTTTAAAAGAGCTAAGCCTTTTAAAGGAATATTATCCAAATGACACGATAAAAAAGCTTGTCATAACCATGGACGATAAGGACGGCGGGATGGAGGAGCTTGTCGCCGACGTATGCGCGGGCCTTGGTATAGGCAGGGACAGGCTGGCCATTTTAAGCCACAGGCAAAGTTATATGTACTACGCTTTAAGTCAGGCAAAAGAGCTTTGGATAAACAACGTCGGTATGTTTGAGTACGGGCCGGACGGCCTTAAGTATTCGCAGCTTACCATAGACAGGAAGACTTTGCCATACATTGTCGGAGTAAAGGAAAAGGATCTGTCCGATGTAATGCCCTACGAGCTGGCTATAGACGGCGACGCCCAAAGGCTGAAGGAAGTGTTTACAAGCGCCGCGAACGCCGTCCTGCACAAGCAGATGGTGACTACTATATATGTGACGGGGAGCGGGTTTGAGGGACGATGGGCCTCGGACGCGCTAAAGCCCCTATGCGGCGGGAGAAGGATATTTAGGGGGCAGAACCTTTTTACAAAGGGCGCGTGCTACGCGGCGAGGGAGCTTGCGGGAGAGGGCCGGCTGGATGAGTTCATATTTCTTGACGACGACATGATTACAAGCGACGTCATGATAAGGATATACCACAACGCGCAGTATGGCGACATGATTCTGGCAAAGGCGGGAACTCGCTGGAAGGAAGTGGACGCCAGCGTTGATTTTATTCCAGACAACGAGGAGGAAATACAGCTTATCGCGAGGAACGTGCTTTTGCGCGAATCGAAGGCCCACATTCTTTCTCTTAGCGGATTTGTGGGAAGGGAAAACAAAATGACTAGGTTTACGTTAAGGATACGGTTCGCGGACAAAAATACATGCATAGTGACGCTTAAAGATAACGGCTTTGGCGACTTTTGCCCGTCGAGCAACAGAATCTGGGAGCGCTATATAGACATGTGACGTTTATTTAGGATGTTTGCGCCGTGAAAAAGATCGGGAAGGGCAAAAAAATGGGCAAATTGATTCAATGCGCCGGCAGGCTCGCAAAAAAGCCGTTTCATTTCAGAGCCACGGGCGACAACGTATACTCCATTGAAGAGGTATGCTGCTACATAGGAAAAAACATCTATATGCTGCAAAAGGAAATGTTTAACGCCGATTTTGCCGCTTGGCTTAAGGACGAGCTTTCCATGGACGAGACGGCGCGCAAAATGGAGGATATGCTGCGGCGCGACGGAAGCCTTAAAGACGCGGTTGTAACGCTTTGCTGCAGCTGCGACTACTATGACGAAAAAGAAATAAACGATCTTATAAAGATAATGGATAAAATACAAAACCTGCCGTTTCGCAAAAAGCAGAAAATCAAGGCGGACAACTGCCTTAGATGCGGCTTTTACGAAAAGGCGCTTGAGGAATATGGACGCATATTGAAGTGCGGCGACATGCTGCGCGCCGACATATCCGAATACGGGGGCATTTACCATAATATGGGCGTCGCCTACGCAAATCTTGGCGATTATAAGGATGCGCAAATCTCATTTTCGATGGCGTACGAAAAGAGCAGGAACAGGGAATCTTTAAGAGAGTATATCTATTGTCTGCTTATTGCCGGCGAAGATGAAAAATATGAAATGGCGTGCAGGCAGTACGACATGACCGAGGAGGAAAGGGACGCCATAAAAAAGGATTTTGAGGAAATTGGGCGGGAAAGCGCCTCGGCAAAGGACGTACAGAGGATATCGCATCTAAAAGACGTGCTGGATGCGGGGTACGTTGACGAGTACCGCGACCAGGTAGACGGCTACATAAGGCTTTGGAAAAATGAATATCGAGAGGGAATCGGCATATAAAGGCTTAATGCCGCGCGCGTGAAATGGGGAATTATATGGCTTTTTGGAAGAAGAAAAAAGAAAAAAAAGGCGGGACTATAGATGAGCGCATAGATGAGGAGCTAAAAAAAATCGCGAAGGAAAAGTCGCTGGCCGCGGGAATCGACACGGCCGCGGCGGAAAAAAAAGCGGCGCCGGCTAGCGCCTTTGGTGCTTTGGATGAAAGGCTTGACGAATTGGACGGCGGCGCGGCAAAAGCCGAGGCAAAGCCTGACGCTGCGGCGGAGGAAGAAAAAGAAGCCGCGTCGGCCGTTTTTCCGGCCGCGGCGGAAGCAAACGACAAAAAGGCGTTTGTGCGCGAAGGATGCGAGGCGGTCATGGAAAACGACCGCCTGATAGCGGAGGCAAAAAAGGAATACGAGCAGGCGACGTCCATGCTTACGGACATTCAAAAAATCGACAGGATAGATGGCGAAGAGCGCAGGGAGCTTGTGGACATATGCAAAAACATAGTCAACCTTGTCAGCGAACGAAACGGATACAAAAATAGAAATCTTGCCATTACCGACGAGCAGATCCGCAGATTTGAGCCATATGACGACGATCTTGCCGACGAGGTAAAAAAGATGTACAGCGCGGAAGCGTATCAAAGGGCGATAGAGGGCGACATTTCCAACTTAAAAAAGGAAAAGGAGGCGCTTTATGTTGAAAGGAGCGAAATCATCGAGAAGCAGAATGCCCTAAAGAGAATGGCGAAGGTCGTGGCAATTTTAATTGTTTCTCTTTTTGTTCTGTTCGCCGCCATTTACTACGCGCTTAAGACGGACATGACGCTGCCGTATCTGGGAACGATGCTTTTGGCGGCGGGATCGGTCGCTGCCATATTCATAGAGGCGAATAAAAACAGGCGCGACATGGCCGTAAACGACCGCAAGGTCGCCAAGGCTACAAGCCTTATGAACAGCGTGAAGATAAAATACGTAAACAACGTAAACATGCTTGACTTCAACTGTGAAAAATTCGGAGTGAAGGACGCGGCCGATTTTGAATCGAAATGGAACGAATACCGCAAGGTGCGCGAATACGAGCGTCGTTTCAGGGAAAATACTGAAAAGTTAAATTTAAGCAGCGAACGCCTTTTAAACATCCTTAAGGAAAACGAGGTGGTCTACAGGGACATATGGATAAGCAGGGCCGCGGCCATAGTAGACGACAGGGAGATGGTGGAAATAAGGCACGAGCTGAACTTAAAGAGGCAGAATTTGCGCAAAAGCATAGAAAACGGCGAAAAGGCTAAGGCGGACATAATCGGCCGCATTGACGACATAATCAGCCAATATCCCCATATGCGCAAGGAACTGTTCGACATAGTCAAGGAATATAGCGTAAAGGAGGCGTAAAGGCCGCTTGAGGCTTCATATAGAGCAAATTTTTAGTTGATTAAGAAGGCAAAAAAAGCTTGACATAAGCGGCGGCGTACGGTAAAATGCTACTTGCTGTATGGGCGGCAACAAAGCAGAGTAATCCACTCTCACCTTAGCGCCGTGTCGGGCGACTCGGGTTATATTTATTGAAGCGGCGTTTGTCGGCGCGGCAAAGCTTCGCGCTTCGCGGGCCTGCGGCTGTTTTTCGCATTTATTATTGACGTGGATTGCTTTGTGCATCCGCGTTTTTTATTGCAACGAAACCGCATTGATTTTTTTGGAGGTGTACTACAATTAGCGAATTAATGATTAATGAAAGGATCAGGGACAGGGAGGTTCGCCTGATCAGCGAAAAAGGTGAGCAGCTTGGAATCATGCCCGCCAAGGAGGCCTTGAGGCTGGCGCGCGAAGCGGATCTTGACTTGGTTAAGGTCGCTCCGGGAGCAAAGCCGCCCGTGTGCAAGATTATCGACTACGGCAAGTACCGCTACGAGCTTGCGCGCAAGGAAAAGGAAGCGAAAAAGAAGCAAAAGACCATGGAGGTAAAAGAAGTAAGGCTTTCGCCCAATATTGACAAAAACGATCTTAACACAAAGGCCAATCAGGCAAGGAAGTTCCTTTTAAAGGGCGACAGGGTAAAGGTGACTCTCCGCTTCAGGGGACGCGAGATGGCGCACGTCGGATACAGCAAGCAGATTTTGGACAGCTTCTACGAGATGCTTTCGGATATTTCCGTTATAGACAAACAGCCGAAGCTTGAAGGACGATCAATGATCATGTTTTTGTCGCAAAAACGTCAATAAGCCGTCCCGCGTACGCGGAAACAGGCTTTATCCGGGGGGCGGCCGCACAAGCGCCGCGCTCCGGTATATTTTATCATATGTCAAGGAGGAAAAGGCAATGCCAAAAATGAAGACGAAAAAATCAGCGGCTAAGCGCTTTAAAAGAACAGGAACGGGAAAGCTTATGAAAATGAAGGCGAACAAGAGCCACATATTAAACAAGAAGACCCCGAAGAGAAAGAGGAATTTGAGGAAGGCTACCAAAGTCGACGCTTCAAACGCAAAGACGATGAAGCGCATAATGCCGTATTCTAAATAAAAAGGAGGAAGGCCTAAGATGGCACGAGTCAAAGGCGGATTAAACGCGAAAAAAAAGCATAAGAAGGTATTAAAGCTCGCGAAAGGCTACAGGGGAGCGAGATCCAAGCAATACAGAGTCGCAAAGCAGTCGGTCATGAGGGCGCTCAATACGTCGTATTCGGGCAGGAAGGAAAGGAAGAGGCAGTTTAGGAGATTGTGGATTGCCCGTATAAACGCGGCCGCAAGGATAAACGGACTTTCATACAGCAAGTTCATGCATGGCCTAAAGCTTGCCGGCATCGATCTTAACAGGAAGATGCTTTCGGAGATGGCTATAAGCGATCCTGAAGGCTTTTCATCACTCGTGGAAACCGCAAAGTCAAAGTTGGCATGACATATTTTGCTTTGCGCGCGCCATTTGTCCTGTGCGGCAAATGGCCTTTTTAAATTTGGAAGGAGGAACGGATCCAATGGCCGTTGAGCTTGAGAAAAAATACAATCCCGCCGACATCGAGCAAAGGATATATGACAAATGGATGAAAAAAAAATATTTTCATGCCAAGCCGGACAAAAGCAAAAAGCCGTTCACAATCGTCATGCCGCCGCCCAACATCACGGGACAGCTTCACATGGGGCATGCCCTAGACAACACCTTGCAGGATATTTTGATAAGGTTTAAGAGGATGCAGGGGTATGAGGCCCTGTGGGTTCCCGGAACCGATCATGCCTCCATAGCCACGGAAGCCAAGGTAGTGGAGACCTTAAAGGAAGAGGGCCTTTCAAAGGAAGATATAGGCAGGGAAAAGTTTCTTGAAAGGGTCTGGGACTGGAAGAGGCAATATGGCGGACGCATCGTTGAGCAGCTTAAAAAACTAGGGTCGTCCTGCGACTGGGACAGGGAAAGATTCACGATGGACGACGGGTGCAGCAGGGCCGTAAAGGAAGTGTTTGTAAAGCTTTATGAAAAAAAGTTGATTTACAGAGGAGAGAGGATAATCAACTGGTGTCCGACGTGTCTTACCTCTATTTCCGACGCGGAAGTGGAGTACGGGGAGCAGGCTGGGCATTTTTGGCACCTGCGCTACAAGACGGTTGACGGAAGCGGGTACATAGACCTTGCGACGACAAGGCCCGAAACGCTGCTTGGCGATACCGCGGTCGCCGTAAATCCAAAAGACGGGCGTTATAAGGGCATGGTAGGAAAGATGCTTGATCTTCCCATCGTGCACAGGCATATTCCCGTCGTTGCCGACGACTACGTAGATATGGAATTTGGAACCGGCGCCGTAAAGATAACCCCCGCGCACGATCCAAACGATTTCGAGGTCGGAAGACGCCACGGCCTTGAGGTTATAAACGTAATGACGGACGATGCGAAAATAGTTGAGGATTATCCGAAATACGCGGGAATGGACAGATACGAGGCCAGAAAGGCGATAGTCGCCGATCTTGAGGCCGAAGGGGCGCTTATTAAAGTCGAGGATCATGCGCATAACGTTGGAGCCTGCTATAGGTGCGGCACCACTGTTGAGCCTCGCGTTTCCAAGCAGTGGTTCGTGGCGATGAAGGATCTCGCGGGGCCTGCCATAGACGCGGTCAAAAAGGGCGATACGCGGTTCGTGCCTTCGTATTTTGAAAAGACGTACTTCCACTGGCTTGAGAATATAAAAGACTGGTGCATATCCAGACAGCTTTGGTGGGGACACCGGATTCCCGCCTTTTATTGCGACGACTGCGGCGAGATGACGGTCACAAGAGAGGATTTTGCGGCGTGCCCTAAATGCGGGAAAAAAATGAGGCAGGATCCCGATACGCTTGACACCTGGTTTTCATCGGCCCTATGGCCGTTTTCAACTCTTGGCTGGCCCGAGGAAACTAAAGAAATGGAGTACTTTTACCCTACGAGCACGCTCGTGACGGGATACGACATCATCCCGTTTTGGGTCATGCGTATGATGTTTTCGGGGATTGAGCATACGGGCAAAGTTCCGTTTAAGACAGTTCTCATACACGGCCTTGTGCGCGATTCGCGCGGCCGCAAAATGAGCAAGTCGCTTGGAAATGGAATAGACCCGCTGGAGGTAGTGGACAAATACGGCGCGGACGCGCTCAGGCTCACCTTGGTGACGGGCAACGCGCCTGGAAACGACATGCGCTTTTATTGGGAGAGAGTTGAGGCAAGCAGAAATTTTGCCAATAAGGTATGGAACGCGTCGCGGTTCATAATGATGCATCTTGACGGCAACAAACCCGCAAAGCCGGCATATGACGAGCTTCATACGGTTGATAAATGGATTCTTTCGGAAGTTAACGAGCTCGTGGAGGCTGTCACGGAAAATATGGAAAAGTACGAGCTTGGCATAGCCGTCCAAAAAATATACGACTTCATATGGACGGAATTTTGCGACTGGTACATAGAATTTGTAAAGCCTAGGCTCTATGACGCGAAAAATTCGCCGGATTCGGCAAACGCCGCATTCTGGACGCTTGAAACGGCGCTGGTAGATTCGCTAAAGCTGCTTCATCCGTATATGCCTTTTATTACGGAGGAGATATTTTGCAAGCTGCGTCCTGAGGAGGAATCGATAGTCATATCCCCGTGGCCGGAATACAGGGAGGAGATGGAAAATGAAGACGCCAAAAGGCGCGTGCGTCTTGTAAAGTCATTAGTGAGGGCGGTAAGGAACCTGCGCACGTCGATGAACGTCGATCCTTCAAGAAAGGCAAAGGCGTATATAGCCGCCGACGACGTGGACGCGGCGGACATGTTTAGGGAGATGGAGCCGTCGTACAGGCATCTTATTTTCGCTTCCGAGGTGAGCGTCTGCGAGGCAAAATCTTTGCCGGATTTAGGAATCGGGACGGGAGAAAAATGCGCGTCCGCGGTCATAGAAGGAGCGACTGTATATATGCCGCTTTCAGACTTGATCGATTTTGATAAGGAGAGGGAGCGGCTGGCAAAGGAAAAGAAGCGTCTTGAGGGCGAAATAAAGCGCGCCGGAGGGATGCTTGGAAATGAAAAATTCATGAACGCGGCGCCCGAGAAAAAAATCATGGAGGAAAGGGAAAAGCTGAAAAAATATACGGCAATGCTTGGCAAGGTTGAAGACGAGATCGTAAAGCTTGGATAGCGCGTAAACGCTTTTTCTAGTTCTTGCAATATACGCTAAACTCATATATAATGGTATGAACGGCGTGAAAAATCTTTTTCCACGCGGCGTTTTGTGCATGTGCGCTGTTTGGCACAAAGCGGCTTTTGCGCAGAGAGCAGCGCAGAAAAGGGGATTTTTATGCAAAACGATGGATCGGGAAGCACTATATGCGACATACAGGTGACTACGTCCGACGATGATTCGGAAGCATATATTTTCATAGGAACGTCCGACAAGGAGTCTACGACATATACTTTGGACTATCTTCTAAATCTCGTGTCGGAAGCGGGCATAACGCATGGCATAAAAGAAAACGTGCTGCAGTCGGTTGTCGAAAGGAAGATTTACAGCACTCCCGTAAAATTTGCCGAATGTACGCCTCCCACTGACGGACAGGACGGATGGTACGAGTTTTTCTTCGAAACGAATATAAATACAAAGCCCAAGATACTTAAAGACGGTTCCGTCGACTACTCCGAGTATGGGGATCTTCCCACGGTCGTGGAGGGCGACAAGCTGGTCGTTTACCACCCGCCTACCGAGGCGGTCGACGGCATCAACGTCAGGGGCGGAGCCATCATCGCCAGAAAAGGGCGCGACCTGGCAAAGCTTAAGGGAAAGGGATTTTCGATTGACAAGGACGGCATAGTTTATACCGCCAAATTCGACGGAAAGGTCACATATATAGACGAAAGGCTTGTTGTCGACAAGGAGCTTGTCATAGACGGCGACGTCTCGCTGACGACAGGAAACGTGGAGTTCCAAAACGACATAAGGATAAGGGGCAACGTCCTGTCGGGAGTCAAGGTCGTTTCGGAAAAAGGTTCTATAGTCGTCGACGGATATGTGGAGCAGGCAACGCTTGTCGCCAAAAAGGATATAGTTCTAAAAAATGGCATGCAGGGCAACGGCAGGGGCATCATCGACGCGGGCGGCGACGTAAAGGGCAAATTTTTTGAGCAGGCGCAGGTTACGAGCCAGGGCGACGTAAACGCCAACGCTATTATGAACGCCAATATTGACGCGGGACAGGATATAATCGTATCCGGCAAGTATGGCATCATAATAGGCGGATCCGTATCCGCGACAAGAATCATAAGCGCCAACATCATAGGCAATATGTCGGAAGTGCGCACAAATATAAAGGCCGGGGTCGAAGGGGATTTGTTTGCGCTGCTTACACAATGCAAGAACAGTAAGGAAGAGAGCGAAAAGGAGCTAAAAAAGATTTTGGACGGCATCGAAAAGATACAGGTTCTTATCGAAAAGGCCGGACGAAACGATTTGATGCAGCAGCGTATGATGCTTATGCGGAAAAAAATAGAGTGCGACACCAGAATCAGCGAATGCGCGAAGAGGGAGCAAGACATTGTGGAGAAGATGGGGAAGGCCAATCTTGCCAAGGTGGTCATAGACAAGGTGGTATATCCGGGGACGTCTATAAGCATAAATGGAGTAAAGGTCATCGTAAATGAGGAAAATCGTCACGTGGAGTACGCAAGGAGAGGCTCCGGCATAATCGTATACAACAAGGGCGAGTAGGCGCCGTAAGGCATGAAGCGGCCGGCGTATTTTAAAGACGTTTTGGCATGAAGCCGGCGAGGAGGTGGATCGAGATGGATTTTGAGGCTGAGTTGGCTAAATTTCAGCCAAGTCTCGATATAGAGCAGGCGGAGGACGCCATATATGGAAACAGGACGACTGACGTGACGGATCTGATACAGGCCATCCTAAAAAGGGAATCAAAGCCCGAATCCGCCGGGAACGGCTCTATAGAGTGGGTGGAGGAATGATGAACTGTCCTAGATGCGGCGCGGCGGTCGCGTTCAAAAAAAACAGGTGCGACAACTGCGGGCAGGATTTAAGGGATTACCGTCGGGTCGTAAGCCTGTCGAACATATATTACAACGAGGCTCTCGGGCAGGCGAAGGTAAGGGACTTGTCCGGAGCCATATATTCGCTGAAGCAGAGCCTGCAGTTTAACAAGCTAAATACAAGCGCTAGGAACCTTTTGGGCCTCATATATTACGAAGAGGGCGAGATAGTCGACGCCTTGAGCGAATGGGTCATAAGTAAGCATTTTCAGGAGGATGGAAACGACGCCGACGCGTATATAGACGAGGTTCAGGCCAATCCGAGCAGGCTCGAGATGCATAATCAGACGATAAAAAAGTACAATTCAGCCCTGTTTTCCGCGCAGCACGGCGACGAAGACATGGCTATAATACAGCTAAAAAAAGTAGTAAACAACAATCCCAAATTTATTCGCGCAAACCAGCTGCTCGCGCTCCTTTATATGATGGAGGGCGGAAAGGACAACCGCATGCGCGCTTTGAGGATACTAAAAAACATCATCAAGGTGGATGCGACAAATACTACCACGCTTAGATATATGCGGGAATTGTCCGATCTGCAGCCGAAGCTAGAGCAGGCGGCCGCAGCGGAGAAAAAGGAGGCCAGCGCCAGAAAGGAAGCTTCCCGCGCCGAAGCGGACGCGTATAAGACCATTACGCCGTATAAGGAGGAAAGGCCGTCGGTGCTGCCTTTCATAAATGTCCTTATAGGAGTGATAATAGGCCTTGCGGTCATGTATTTTTTAATATTGCCCAACCTGCGCTCTAACGCGTTTGACGATGCCAATGAGGATTTTAAAAAATACAGCGAGAATCAGGCGGCCGCCGACAGCGACGCCGCGATTTTAAAGAATCAAAACGAGGTTCTGCAAGGCAGGGTAGACGAGCTTGAGTCGGAAATAGAAGAGTACCGGGGAAGCGCCGGCCAGTCGGGGCAGACGATGGCGGACGTATATGACGGAATTTTTGATGCCGTCGACGCTTATCTTGACAATGATTTGCAAAAGGCCGCCGAGATTTTGATCGATATAGATGAAGAAAGCCTTGAAAGCGACGCCGCGAAGAGCATATACGACGCTTTGGCGGAGGCGTCGTTTGAGGAGGCAAGCAACGCGGCGTACATAGAGGGAAGGGACGCCTACAACGGCGAAAACGACTATCAAGGCGCCAGGGATTACGCAAAGGCCACGAAGCTTTTGAATCAGGCTCTTGAGTACAATCCCGACAATACGGACGCCATGTATTTTCTTGGCAGGACGTATCAGCAGCTTTCAAAGCCCGGCAGGGCAAAATCGTACTACGACAAAATTATAAATGAATATCCGGATTCGCCAAGGGTAGGCGAGGCGCGCAGCCGCCTGCGCGAGCTTGGCGAATAGCGGGGGAAACGGAAGGTGGAGGCAATGACGGGCAGGCTAAAAAAGGCAATAGGCGTTGTTTTGGCGTTCGCGGTTGCGGCTTCCCAGTGCTACGCGGGGGCCGCGCCGGTTTCGCTTGCAGCGGACAGGACGGACGCGCGCGAGGAGGTTAGGCTTTCTGCGGACAGATTTTTTTACGGGCAGTTAAATGAAGACGCAAGAAAGATCTATGACGCCATGTACGAGATGTATGAGGACGGAGCGTTTAAAACGGGAAATGGCGACCTCGATCTTGTGGCGAAAGGGTATGTTTCGCAGGAACAGCTTATAAAATATTCCTATGGCGACGAGGGGCTTCTTTCTGCCATGGGTGCCGCCAGGGACGCGTTTTGCGCCGATTATCCCGACATTTTCTACGTGGACTTTTCGTACCTGTCGATACGCGTCACAAACGATTCTGTTGGCTCCTTTCACGCGTGGCTTGGCCCCGGCAGGAGCGACAGCTATTACACGCGGGGTTTTTCGGACGCCGGCCAAGTGGACGCCGCGATTGCCGAATATGAAGAAAGGATAGGCGAAATCGTATCCGAGGCTAAAAAAGTGGAAGCGGGGGAGGGAGAGACGCCTGAGGAGGCGCGGATAAAGTTTGTCCATGATATAATTATTAAAAACGCGTCCTATAGGCTCGAAGACGGCTGCAAAAAAGAAAATATAGGCCTTATAAGGACGGCGTATGGAGTTTTGGTAAAGGGCGAGGGAGCCTGCGAGGGATATTCGAGGGCGATGAAGGCCGTTCTTGACCGCCTGGGCATATCGTGCATTTTGGTGCATGGAGCATATCGCGCCGACGCCGGATCCGCCAATCCGCATATGTGGAATTACGTGCGGCCCGACGAGGACGGCCCGTGGTACGCCGTGGACGCGACAATGGACGATCCCATCGCGAAAACTGCGGGCGACGGAGGAGAGGACGGGTACGAAAATACGGAATTTCTTCTGGCGGGCGAGGACGTCATGAGCCGCAGGCACATCCCAAGCGGAATCATGTCGGAGGCTGAATTTGAGTTCAAATATCCCGATATTTCAATGGCGGGCAGCGAATTTAAAAGAATATACAGCAGCAAGGACGGGCTTGAGGTTCTGTTCAACAAGGACGGAACTTATGACGGGCTCGACGCGGGGATATTTAAAGTAAGCTATAACGGCATGGGATACGAAAAGGCGGCCAGGACGACGGGCAAATACATAATCTGCAGGCTTCATCAGTATTACGAGGCGACCAGCGAGTGGAACAACGGCGATTGGGGATATCTGCTGCCAGACGTCTATTCGTTTGAGGACACCGACTCCTACATAAAGATATCGGTTCCTCATTGCCTGTATGTCGAGTTTGGCGTAACCGATATTCCGCCCGGGGATTATTTGAAAGACCCCAATAAAACGAGATTTCTAGGAGACCCCATTCTTCTTGAAGAGGAAACGGGAATGATTTACAACCCGAATGGGGATTATGTGGCGCCGCCTTATATAAAGAGCCTGTCGCCGGATTTTCGCACGAGGATATACGCGGGCAGGACGTATCATATAAAAGCCGTGTATGACGACGATCTTAGGCTGGCCGACGGAGCGGCAAAGATAGGGTACGAGCTTGGATTTACCGGCCAGCAGTCGACTGCCGCGAAATATACGGAGATAAAAAACCTTGAGTGGGACGGAAAGGCTACCATTGAATTTGACTTTAAGCCCAGCGAAATGTGGGCGGACGAGGCCATCACATACAAAATTTCGTTTACCGGGATAGTTGGGAAAAAGAGCTTAAAACAGCCGAATCCAATATCGTACTACGCGTCTTCGTGGCCCGCCGTATGCGCCTACCGTTCGCAGGGGTATTATTGGAACATGTTTGGAAAGCCCGCGCTGCTTGAAAATGACAGCCTGTCGACGAAAGACTGGCGTACAGCTGATGGAGAGGCTGTTTCCGACGACATGGCGGGAAGGCTTGTCCTTGTGGCTTCATCGACCGCAAACAGGCAGGCCGACGAGATGAACGGCATGATTGAGGATTCGCTTGAGGGCGGCGACGTCCTTAAAAGCGAAACATACAACATCGATCTGGTTACGTGCAACAAGCGGATAGTTCAGACCGGACAGTCGCTGCGCGTTTCGCTGGGATTTCCGGAAGGATATGGGCCGGACGATGCCGGAGTCGTATTTAAGGCATATCATTTTTCCAAAGACGAATATGGAGAGATAACCGGAGTAGAGGAGATACCCTGCATGGTAACGCCGTACGGCCTGGTGATACTGTGCGACTCTTTCAGTCCATTTGCGATAGCCGCGGTAAAAGGGGATGAGGCGCAAAAGCCCGATGGAGAGAGGACTGTGATTTTTTCAAACTCCGCGGGAGGAAAGATAGATGATGACGACGGAGTCGTTTCCTTGGCCAAGGGAGAATCAAAGACGATTTCCATAACCGCGGACGAGGGATATGAAATTGACGCGGTCGCGGCGTGCGGGCGCTCCATACCGGTATCTGACAAAAAAAGCATGACTATAAGTCTTGACTACGACGACGCGTTCGACAGCGTAAGCATGGCGCGTGTCGATTTCGTTTCCGAGTCAACGATTGAAAGGGACGAAAGCCGCGGCGAGGCGCCGGCCGAGCAGAAAGCGGAGCCTGCTCGTATCGACTTAGGCACGGGCGATATAAACGTGTATGAGGGCGAGGCATTTAAAATTTCCGCGAAAGTTGACGGGGATGGGCTGCATTCATATCAATGGTACAAAGACGG
>CAZTVO010000013.1:0-8322 GCA_964617075.1 uncultured Jutongia sp. | reverse complement strand
CGGGAAGCCTCTTGATGGAAGCAAAGGCCTTGAGTTTTCGGTCGAGTCTGCCTCGGCGGGCGATTCGGGCCGGTATTCTTTGATGGTTGAGACTGTTGCCGGCGCTATCGTTGAAAGAGCTTGGAGCGACGCGCGAAAGGTGACGGTTCTAAAAAAATCCGGAGGCTCCGGCGGCGGTTCTAGTGGCATGGTTTCGTCGGGAACACCTACGCCGGGTCCGACCGCGGATGTCGGCGGGTCAAGCCCCGGCGGCGCGGGTGAAGAAAATAACGGAAAAGGCGACGCTGAGTTGGGAGGCTCTAGCGGCGAGCAGGGCGCAGGCGGCGATGAACAAAAGTCGGAAAGGCCTGGCAGGGTCTTGGGGCTTAAGGCGGAATACAACAGGGTTGGCGCCATCAAGATTAAATGGGATGAGGACGCGCGTGCGTCCGGATATCAGGTACTGTGCTGCGGCGGGAAGAAGGGAAAGTTCGTTCGCGTCGCGGATACGAAAAAGACAAGCTACACGGATAAAAAGTGCAAGCCTGGCCGCGCCCGAAGGTATAAGGTGGTGGCCTATGTTAAAGATGGCGGCTCAGAAGTTTTTGGCGAGGCGTCGGACGAGCTTGGGCTTATCGCAAAGCCTAAACCTCCAAAGATTTTGTCATGCTCGCGCGTAGACAAAAAAACGGCGTCCATTTCGCTTAAGGCGGTTGAAAACGCGTCCTCCTACCGCATCTACAGGTATGACGATAATGGCGGAAAGTATGACGCGGCCTACAAGATAAAAGGTAAAAGGCTTTATGTACACGGGGGGAGCGGATGGAAACGCGTCGGCACAGTAAGGCGCTCCGGCGGCGGAAATACGATAAAGTGCAGCATCTCAAACCTTAATAAAAAATCAAAAAAGATTTCATTTGCCGCAAAGACGGTCGTTTCGATTGACGGATACGCGACGGCGTACAGCAAGATCGGAAAAAAGACGTCATTGCGCAAAAATTGATATAATCGCGGAGCAGTTTTTGGCGCCGCGTTATAAAAAAATATTAGGGAGGAAAAAACATGAAGAAAAAAAGAATCTTTAAGTCGCTGTGCGCGGTAGCGCTTCTTTTGGCGATGGTTGTGACGTCCGTCCAGATTCCGGGCGCCGCCTTTGCCGCCAAAAAAAGCTCAAAGGCGCCGAAGCTTAGCCAGAAGTCGGTTACATTGACGGTTGGGCAAAGCAAGAAGGTTGCTTTGAAAAACAAGCCCGCGAAAGCTTCGGTCAAATGGTCAAGCAAAAACAAGAAAGTTGCCACGGTGACAAAAAGCGGCAAGATTACCGGCGTTAAAAAGGGCAGCACAAAAGTAGTATGCAAGATCACATACAAAAACAAAAAAGGAAAAAACGCCGTTAAAAAGCTTACGGTTTCAGTAAAGGTTACGGGCAAAAAGGAAGAGTACAATAAGGAAGCCGACATGGCAAGGAGCAACCTGACCGAAGAGCATATGTCGGCGAACGGCCTTCCGACAAAAGACAACGGCATGATGCGCAAGAACATTTCAAGCATCGACATGATGAAGATGATGGATCTGGGATGGAATCTTGGCAACCAGATGGAGCAGTCAAATTATCAGGGAACGCTTGAAACAGTCGAGGCGTGTGAGACGAGCGCGGGAAATCCTGCGGCCACCCAGCTTACGTTCGACGGATTGAAGAGTTATGGCGTAAATACGGTGCGCATTCCTGTAGCATGGTCCAACTTTATTTCAGAGGACGGAAATTATACTATAAGCGACGAGCTTTTTGACCGCGTTGAGGAAATAGTCAACTACGCGCTAAACGATGAGATGTATGTAATAATCAACATCCATTGGGACGGCGGATGGTGGGGAAGATTTGGCGCGGAAGAATACGACGCCAAGGAAACGCCTATCCGCGACGAGGCATGGAAGAAATATATTGCCATTTGGACACAGATATCGGAGAGGTTTAAGGAATATTCAGACCACCTTCTTTTTGCGGGCGCGAACGAGGAGCTTAGCGGCCGACTAAACGACGACTACACCAACCCAAATACGGCGCAGCAAAATCAGACCGGAAAGCTTGGCAAGAAGGATGAAAATGGAAAGATAAACGCCGATGAGATTTACGATATGGTAAATCAGATAAATCAAAAGTTTGTCGACGTGGTAAGGGCTTCGGGAGGAAACAACGCCTACAGGCATCTTGTAATACCTGGAACTGGAAATGAATCATGCGTAATAGACGGAAATGAAAATGAAACATATATTCAGAACGGCAGCATAGACGAACGCTTCAAGATGCCCGAGGATCCGGCTGAAAAAGAAACGGGCGTAAAGAAGACGAGCCTTGAGATTCATTACTATGACCCGGTAGACTATGGCCTTTCGGCAACGTCTATGGCAACTTATGGATACCGCGACAAGTGGGGCGTGGATTACGTAGACGAAAACGGAAAAGAATGGAAGGGCCAGGACGACTACGACTTTATGAGCAATCAGTTTGAGAAGCTCAAAAAGTTCACCGACGCCGGATATGGCGTGGTTATTGGCGAGTGCGGCGTCGTAAAGGGATATAAGGACAACATCATAGACTTTATGACGGAGCTGTTCACTCAGGCCAGAAAACGCAGCATGGTTCCTATATGGTGGGACGAGGGCCACTATTACGACCGCGGCAAGGGATACTTCTCATACGACGATATCGGACAGGTGTACGCAAAGCTCACCGGCTCCACGCCTAACATTCCTGCGGACGCGGATCTTGTATATACGGGACTAAAGACGATTCCTGAAGAGTCAAATACGAATCCTAAGGTAGTTGCAACATGGGAAGGCGAGTTCATGCGCCACACCAACGGCGACAGCGCCGAGATTTTAAAAGTCGAGAGGGCGGAAGACTTTGATATAACCAACTGCGGCATAGGAAAGACGACAAGCCTTACGGACGCGGACGGAAATACGATTGACGGCGATACGGCCAAAGCAAATTACGACAGCGTATTTGCTTCATGGAAGACGACGGGAACGAACCTGCCTTTTGGATATACGAATAGTACCACGGGCGCAGGTGGCGAGGCGGTCGACAAGATGATTGCCGAAATAGACAACCAGTTTTGGAATGTTCATTTCAAAGTCGACTGGAGCAAGATAGAAAAGCCTTGCGTACGAGTATATACGGCCGACAATGAAACGAGCCTTAACGCGGATTTGCAGCTTGGCTACATAGACGAATGGACGGCCGCGGATCTTGACCCGGCGGCGATTGGCCAGGACAAAGTGGACAAAAATATTAAGAACGGCGCGGTTTTAGGAAAATGCAAGGGCAAGGTATACAATGACGTTGACTATACCCCTGGCACCGGCCTGTTCTGGCTTGGAAAGTATATTTCGCTTGACAAGGAATATCTCGCGAAGTATCCGTATCTGTGGGTAACTACGAATACCTATACGGGAGCTTCATTTGTCAAAGTTGAAATCTGCGACGCCGCCTACAACGCGGACGGCACAAAATACGAGGAGAGCGCAAAGTAGTCTGACCGCAGCCTCAATAAAATAAGGATTTTGTTCAATAAGGCGTCATCGGCTTGCGCAAAAGATATACGACATATGTATATCTTTGTGTGGCCGGGGCGCCTTAAATATTATTTTTAAGGACGGCATTTTTTATGTCAAATACGTATTATATAGGAAACCACCTGTCGGCGTCGAAAGGCTTTGAGGCGATGGGAAAGGCCGCTGTTAAACTTGGCGGCAATACATTTGCTTTTTTTACGAGAAATCCAAGGGGAGGAAAAGCAAAAAAAATAGATGAAAAAGACGTTGCCGGGATGCTTGACATTTTAAAAGAAAACGGATTTGGAAAGCTTGTGGCCCACGCGCCTTATACAATGAATTTATGCGCCGCAAAAGAAGAGGTGCGAAATTTTTCAAAAGAAATGTTTGCGGACGATCTGAAGAGGATGGAGCATATTCCGGGCAATTATTATAACTTTCATCCGGGATCCCATGTGGGGCAGGGCACCAATAAGGGCATAGAGCTTATAACCGACGCCTTAAACGAGCTGCTTTGGCCGGAACAGTCGACCGTGGCGCTTATTGAAACCATGGCGGGCAAGGGAAGCGAAATTGGAAGAAATTTTGAGGAAATCAGGAGTATTATAGACAGGGTTGAAATTAAAGAAAAAATAGGCGTATGCCTTGACACGTGCCATATATGGGACGGCGGTTACGACGTAGCGGGAGATCTTGACGGAGTGCTTGACGAGTTTGACAAAATAATAGGACTTGAAAGGCTGTGCGCGGTTCATTTTAACGACAGCATGAACGAGCGCGCGTCGCGCAAGGACAGGCATGAAAAAATTGGCCGGGGAAGGATAGGGCTTGACGCCATGAAGCGGATTGCCCTCCATCCAAAGCTTGTCGGAAAGCCATTTATATTGGAAACGCCAAACGACGATGAGGGATACGCGTACGAGATCGCGCTGTTTAAGGAGTGGATGGAAGGGGGCGCGGACGAAAAATGAGGATTCCTGGCTTTTTAAAAGACGGTGGAACAATAGGCTTTGCGGCGCCGTCGTACGGATGCAGCGTCGAGCCATATAAAAGCGGCTTTGACGCCGCTTTAAGACGATTCGCGCAGATGGGATATAATACGGCCGTCGGCCCAAACTGCTATGAAGGATGCGGCGTTGGAATAAGCAGCACGCCCCAAAAGTGCGGAGAAGAGCTTAACGAGTTTATGACGGACGATGTTTCGGATGTGGTAATTTCATGCGGCGGCGGCGAGCTTATGTGCGAAACGCTCGACTATGTGGATTTTGACAGGATTGCGGCGTCAAAGCCAAAATGGTTCATGGGTTTTTCAGACAATACAAACATGACTTTTTTGCTGCCGGTTATTTGCGATACGGCCGCGATATACGCGCCGTGCGCCCCGGCGTTCGGCATGAAAACATGGCACCCGTCCATATACGACGCTTTTGACGTACTTACCGGCAAAAGCCTTGAGGCGTATGGCTACGATATGTGGGAAAAAGAGTCGCTAAAGACGGAAGAAAATCCTTTGGAGCCGTATAATACTACTGAAAAAAGGATAACAAAATACATAGGCTGCGACGGAGGCGCAAGAATCGAGGGAAGGCTTATAGGGGGGTGCCTTGACTGTTTAAGCAATCTTGTCGGCACCAAATATGACATGGCAGACAAGTTCAATGAAAAGTACAAGGACGACGGCATCATATGGTTCATGGAGGCGTGCGACTTAAATCCCATGGGGATAAGGAGGGCGCTGTGGCAGCTAAAGAGCGCCGGATGGTTTAAATACGCCGCGGGTTTTTTATTTGGACGGCCGCTCTGCTTTGGAGAAGAATTTTTGGGGCTTGACGAATACGGCGCGGCTGAGGGCGTTTTGGGCGAATGCGGCGTGCCGATAATAATGGATTTGGACATAGGCCATCTGCCGCCCATGATGCCCTTGATATCCGGGGCCAAAGCTGTCGTTGAGGCTTGTGGAAACAAAATACGCGTTGAATATAAATTATGACGGGTCGCCGTGTATATTGGCGCCTATTGCCGCGCGTGCGCGGCGGGACGGTTGACATTTGATTAAATTGCGTGTAATTTATATTCGGTGCCCGGGCGGATTCATTTTCACGCTTAGAAGCGTGGAGGAGCCTGCCGCGCCTTTATTTGGAACGTTTATAAAACAAAAATAGCGAAGAAGTGTGCTTTAGCGCGCGAAAATAAGCGCGAGAAAGAGGTTTGTCATGCCAAAATTTAGCGTAAAAAAGCCGTTCGTTGTGCTTGTGGCCGTCATAATTGTTCTTGTTTTGGGAGTCGTAAGCTTTACGAGGATGTCGACTGATTTTTTGCCCAACATGAACATGCCGTACATGATGATAATAACCACATATCCCGGAGCGTCGCCTGAAAAAGTTCAGAGCGAGGTTACCGACGTTATCGAGGGCGGGGCGGGAACGGTCAATGGCGTAAAAAACGTTATTAGCCAGTCCATGGAAAACGCGAGCATGGTTATGCTTGAATTTGAGGACGACACGAACATGGACGCCGCGATGGTAAAAGTTTCATCCGCGGTAAATCAGGTCGAGCTCCCGGACGAGACGGGAAATCCCATGATTATGGAAATATCTTCCGACATGATGTCTACGATGATTGCCAGCGTCGACTATGAGGGAATGGACAGGGTGGAGCTTTCATCATTCGTTGAGGATGTCGTGGTTCCCGAGATACAGCGTCAGGACGGTGTAGCCAATGTCACTCAGTCGGGAAATGTCGTCAAGTCCATCGAGGTCGTCCTAAATCGCGACAAGATTGACGATATCAACGAGAAGATACTCGCAAAGACAGACAAGAGACTTTCAAAGGCAAAAAAGAAAATTGACGACGCCCAAAAAAAGCTTGACGACGGCAAAAAAAAGCTTTCACAACAGAGCGACAGCCTAAATGAGCAGCAGGGCAAAAAATCGGCGGAGCTTGCGAAATTCAGCAAAATGATGAATGAGGCCATCGCCACAAAGACTGCGTATACGTCGCAGCTTACGAGCCTAAAAGCCGGCAAAACCGCCCTTGAAACCGAAAAAAAGGCATATGTCGACAATAACGTAAAAGGGGCGTATAAGCAGATAAACGATGGAATAAAAGCTCTAAGGGACGCGTTTTCCTCGAGCGGAGCGGCTTACGGCGCCATTTACGACGCCGCGTATGAGGAAATTATAGTCGCTATGGTTAAAAGCGCGGCGTCTGTCGCGGGCATTGAAGCCGACGTTACGTCACAAAACTATAATGAAATCCTAAATCAGCTTGGCGACGCCGGCAAGGCGCTGGAACAGCAGGCGGCCGCGCAGGCCGCGCAGACCGCGCAGTCGCAGTGCGACGTGCAGCTTTTGGCCCTGCCTGTGGACGTTAAGGATGCCATTGACAATCCTAAAAAGCTTGACGCGCTTAAAAAGGCGATGGAGGCTCAGGGACAGGAGGATGCCGCAAAAAATATTACGAAAAAGAACCTTTCATCGCTGTATGACATTGTCGAGGTAAGGATTCCGCAAATAAATGCCGAGCTTGCCAATTTAAAGATAGAGATAGCTACATCGAAAGCCATAGTAAAAAAGGTGACAAAGTCCATATCAAAGGCGGAAGACAGATATGAAGACGTGGAATCGGGAAAAATCACGGCAGCTGCGGCATTTGGTTCGGCAAACGCGCAGATTTCTTCCGCTAAGACGACGCTTGAAAGCAGCGAGAAGGAGTTAAAGGATGCCCAAAAATCATTTAAGGAGTCGCAAAAGCAGGCTCTTGAAAGCGCTAACTTAGACGATCTGCTTACAATGGAGCAGCTTTCATCGATACTGTCCGCCGAGAATTTTTCCATGCCCGCCGGATATATAAGCGAGGACAAGACGCAGTATCTTATAAAGGTTGGGAATGAATATTCAAGCATCGACGAGATGAAGCAGTCCGTGCTGGTAAACATTGACGGCATAGGCGACATAAAGCTGTGCGACGTAGCCGACATAAATGTGGTTGACGATTCGGGCGATTCGTACGGCAAGGTCAATGGAAACAATGCCGTGCTTTTAAGCATTTCAAAATCAAGCACGGCCAGCACCTCAGACGTTTCCGACAGCTGCAACGAGGCTATGAAAAGCCTTTCAAAGGAGCATGAAGGCCTTAGGTTTACAAATCTTATGGATCAGGGCGAGTATATACACTTAATAATAAATTCGGTCCTCTCAAACCTATTGTGGGGCGCGCTGCTTGCCATAATCGTGCTTTTCATATTCTTAAAGGACGCGCGTCCAACAGTCGTCGTCGCGTTTAGCATACCGCTAAGCGTGCTTTTCGCGATAGTGCTTATGTATTTTACAAATATCACGTTAAATATCATATCGCTGTCAGGCCTCGCTCTTGGCGTAGGCATGCTTGTGGACAATTCCATAGTGGTAGTTGAAAATATATACAGGCTTAGAAACAAGGGCGTTGGCGCCGCCAGGGCGGCGGTAATGGGCGCGAATCAAGTGGCGGGCGCCATTTTTTCATCAACCTTAACCACGATATGCGTCTTTTTGCCGATAGTGTTTACGGACGGCATAACAAGGCAGATAATGCAGGACATGTGCCTGACCATAGCGTACAGCCTCAGCGCGAGCCTTGTAGTAGCTCTTACAGTGGTTCCGAGCATGGGCGCCACGCTTTTGAAAAAAGCGGAATCAAAAAAACACTCGTGGTTTGAGGCGCTTACAAACGGATATGAAAAGCTTGTCAGGTTCTGTCTGAGATTTAAAATAGTTCCGAGTGGAATAGCGGTCGCTCTTTTGGTAT
>CAZTVO010000012.1:893-27570 GCA_964617075.1 uncultured Jutongia sp. | reverse complement strand
CTCGGACATATTCACATCAAGAAGTTGCTGGTATCTAGCCTTTTCATGTTCGCTTAGATTCTCGCTGTTGAGAAGAAACTGGAAATTTTCCGCCGTTTCCAGAATAACGTCCGCTGCTTTTTGGAAAGCTTTCTCATATGTTGGCCTGTCAATCTCTTTCAGGGAGAGCAAAATCACCGGGTACTTTCCCATGTGCTTTTCGCAAAGTTTCGTCTCCTTCGAGATCTCCAGCCCGTCAAAGATTGACTTGTCCCCGTCCACGGAGAAGAAGCGGGAGAGCATGCTCATGTTTAGGGACTTTCCGAAGCGGCGCGGACGCGCAAATAGGGTCACTTTGCCTTTGTGATTCAGCAGGTCACGAATCATCCCCGTCTTATCGACATAGTAGAAATCCTCTGCCCTTAATTCCTCAAAATCCTCAATCCCGATGGGGATCATCTTCTTCCCGTCCAATGCAGTGCCTCCCTTCTTCGCAAAAATACAGTATACTTTTATACATAGAAAACACCCTTTTTTGTTGTGATTTTTTGTGTTCATTATAGCGCTTTAAGGTGTTCTCTTTTTTGTTTCTTTTCCTGTTTCCCTGCAAAAATTTTGCACTAACAATTCCAGTCCGTTGGATTGATATATACTACTAAACTTTTCGATGGTAAGTTTGCCCCATCTACAGCACATTGATACTACACAAAAAAAATATATTATGATAAAATAGTCGGTAACGACGCACGTTCTTAAAATCATTATAATTATAGAAAGGCAGGGAACGCAATGGCAAAATATTTGGAATTTGAAAATATGACAGACGGGCTTCAAAACAAAGTCGTGCAGGATTTAAAATTTAAAACCGGCAATTTTGTCTGGAGAATAAAATTTAATTCTCCTCTAGACCCCAAGACGGTAAATAATGTGAACTTGTACGTTACGACCATGAACATGGCGCCTTTAAGGACTTCCATCAGATACAACTCGATTGAAAATGAAATAGAAATAGAGCCTTTGGAGCCGTATGCGCAAAAGGAATCTTATATACTAAATATCACGACCAATGTGAAATCTCTTAATGGCAAGAATCTGCCTGAACCCCTGCAGGTTCAATTTAAAATCGAATAGCTCATATACGCAGACAGCGGCGCCGCCACGCGAAAACTTCGCACGGCGGCGCCGCGTATTAAGTTGGGCCTGGTTGGAGCGGCCTCCTGCCCCTCTGCCTTAGGCAAGCGGGAGAGCTCCGATTACTATGTGTCTCTTTATTCCGCATACTCTCTTATTGCCGACTTTTTTGTACGCGCAAACGTAGAAGTTAAGAAACTGTCTGGCTCCTTTGTTGCCCTTTTTTCGCTTAATTTTTAAAGATGTAACCTTGTTTGTCTTTATTATTTTTACTGTCTTTCTCACCTCGTTGGACGCGTGATCTTTTGTTATGTACGGACACGTAAAAACGACATACCCGTCGGCGCTTTTCATCCTCTTCCAAAATAATTTATATACTCGATCGTCCTTCGTCGAATAAGACAGGCCTTTCACCTTCCCCGGCGTCTTTCCCCTGCTTTCAATATGCTTATATCCCCTGTAAGCGAGCTTCTGCTTTAATTTTTTTGTCCGCGCATTTGAGTACAGATGAAAAGAGGCGTCCTCATTTATCCACTGGGCTTTAAATCTATACAACGTGCTTGGCAGGCTTACATCCTCAATGGCAAGGTTTGAATGATGCGACATCGTCAGCGAGTAATAAAGCTCATGTTCGCAGACGTCTTGAGAAGCCCCCCACAGCCTTACCCAGTCCGTTCCTTCGCTAACAACGATTTTTTTCAGCGAAACACAGTCCTGCACCACAAGGTCTATAAACTGCATATCCCTTGGCGTAGTAAGTTTTGTAAGATTTCTCGCGCCGCCAAAAACGTCGTCGCCCAAAATCATGACGCCATCAGGTATCTTGTACGCGCCTTTTTTTGCACATGGAAACTTATAAATCTTTTCCATTTCGGCATCAAAAAGAACGCCATCCTCTGATTTGTAATAACTGTTGTCTTCGTCGACAGTTATTTTTTTTAGATTTGGCGCAAGCTCAATATACATGTGCCGGTAGTATTCACTGTCGTAATAGCGTCCGAAGGATGTAATAAGTTCCGCGTTTTTCAAAGACGCCGGCAGCTCATAGGAGACAAGACTTCCGGGAAACAGCTTCAAAGACGTCATTTTCTTATTGTACAGCACTCCGCCGTACGATCTAAAATGCGTATTTTCGGCCGAAACGGTTATTTTTTCAAAATTATTGGCGCAATATTTATTTATTATCTCTGCCGTATTTTTATGTACGTCTAATGACTTCCTGCCATTTGGAATGAGCAGCAGCTCGCGAAAATCTGACGAATACAGTGCATTATCGTAAATTTTAAAATGTTTGTTCTGCTCCGCGATGTTTATATTTCTGATACTAGCCAATCCGTATGCCAGATAAGAAGAGGCTCCCAAGGATTCAAGCTCTCTGGACAAATTTAGAGTTTCTAGCGCGCCGCATCCATCGAGACATGAAAGGGGAAATTCGCGCAGACTGTCATTTAATGTTAAAGCATTAAGGCTTAAGCACCCTGTAAATGCGTACCTGCCTATTTCTTCGACGGATGAGGGAATAGTGTAGCCGCCCCCTTTAAGCCCGGGATATCTTACCAGTTTTTTCATATCTTTAGTAAACAGAACGCCATCCGCCGTTTTATAGCATTTGTTTGCGTCAGATGCCGAAAACCGCGCCCCGCACATATCAAAGGCATAATCGTCTATCTCGGCGGTTTCATCCCCTATATCCAATTTTTTTAAGGAGCCGCACCCTCCAAAAGTCCCTTCCTCAATAACCGATACACGCGCCTCGTTGTCTATTTCGCTTAAAGCCGCGCAGCCACAGAAACAATATGGTCCTATTTCCTCTACAGAAGACGGCACAATCGCGCTTTTAATGCGAGAGCTGTGAAACGCGCCTTCTTCTATGACGCGGGTTGTAGAAGGGATGTCTATGCTTTCAATACAGCTGCTTTTAAAAGCGTAGGCGCCAATGGTCTCCAACCCTTCGTTTAAAACTACCTCCTTTAGATATGCATTATTGCAAAAAGCAAATTCTCTGATTTTTTTTACGGATGGCGGCAGAGAAAACGATTCACCCCTCTTTTCACATGGGTAGTATATGAGCGTTGACGCGGTCTTATCGTAAAGCACTCCGTCTATCGACGTAAAATACCTATTTTTTTTTGAAACTGAAACGCTTGTGATGTCCGCTTCGAAAAAACCGCTGCTTCCTTCCGCCTTTTGCGCAGTCAAATCTTGTTCAAATCCCTTTACATCCTCGTCGATTACGAGTTTGCCATAACCTTTTACATATTCAAGAGCGCCATCCCCGTTTTCAACTATGTTTCCGCTGTCGCCATCCCTTGTATATACTGTGACCTTTGCCGATGTTTCCCTTGGAAAGAAAAAAGCCGCGGCGCTTAAAACGGCCAACGCCGCCAGCGTCAGAAACGCTTTTTTGCGCCGCGGTGCGCTTTGACATCTTCCTCGCTTCATAAAATTCTCCCTCAAATCATATAAATAGTTTTAGACGTTTGCGAAACGTCAGAAGTTGCATAAATACAACATTTTTTCATTTAAAAAGAAGCAACTTCTCACATGTTTGTTAGAAAATTGAGACATTATATACCAATCCGCCTATCCACCTGCAGGGAGTTACACCTGTACGATAACCATCCGCTTTCTTTGGCATATATTTCTCGAATTACCTGGATATTTATAAACCCGACAAACCTCTTTTCCCCATGCTCCAACAACACGTCGATTTTGTTGAAATTGTCCCCTATTCCTTCTGGAAACATCTCTATGCACATACTGGAAGAAATCAAAAATACCTTTTTAACGCTTTCCTCTAGGTGCTCATCATGCAACGAATCTTTCCCAATTTCACAGACCCACTGCTTCTGATGTTTTTCCCCATTCCAGACGCCTCCGTGAATCCTGTTGGATCTGACAAGGCACCTTATGCCTCTAAGATCGTCTACTTCAAACAGGATTTCCTCGAGGATATCCAAACGACCTTTGGACATATTGTTGACCCTACTTAGCCAATCTGCTAAGCCATTGGTTCTGCTAAAATAGACACAACGATCTTTGACTCCTCCGTTATTTTCCTCATATCTATCCCACTAGTACCAGTGCACGACATCCTCTTTCAGTCAAAAAGACTTCCCAAGACTCTAATCAAAAATATCGAAAGCATTTGTTGCAAGAGAGCATATATACGCTTTCTGTTTGTCGGCATCTTTCCCACATTCTACCAAACCAAAATACAGCTTAGAATCACTATTTAGATCTAACCCTTCCATTTCGTACTTTTTTTCAAATGCCGTTTCACTTAACTTTACCTGAAGCGAGCCTTTATAATTTAAATTTCTTGTGTTTGTATTATAATTCATTTTCGAAATTATCAATTCCAGGTTTTTTTCTTGATTGCCAGAAGCAATATAAATTGAATACACACCACCGTACTCATTACCAACTGCAATGCCTTGAAAATCACCATTCGGCAAAACAACATCGCTCCCCTCCTGTACGCAGCTAAATATACCGCTTAAATCAAAAGACTTGTCTGAAAAACTCGTAGGCGCAGTGCTTAACTTACTTTTAAAGTTCTCATAATTGTACATACTGTACTGTACCTTATTTTCCACACCTCTCGCATATATTAAAATTTTGCTCCTATTTGGTGTCAATGACGCAACCGCCGATCTTAATTCACTGCAAAATTCAACTTTATCTTTATTGGCATATCTTATTCCACCGATTCTTTTAATGTCGCCATTTTCTACTGTTCCACCCTCCACATATTTTATTACACCCAATTGTCTTGAATAAATTATTCCATTTGTCGTGCTTTCATAGGCCCCAGCTCCAACTAAAAATTCCTCTGTTCCAACTACGCTAAGATCAAGTGTGCTCCCATGGCCTCCGTTTACTATTTCCATAGCACTATTGGGGATCTCTCTTGCCTCTTTATTGTTTATGCTGCATTTGCAAATACAGTAATTCTTCTCTCCACTTTTATGTCTCGTAACGTAAATATAATCAATGCCGACGAAGAAATCCTGCATTGCACCTTTTTCACTCTCGTTAAAAGAAATCGTATAGTCAAAATCAGTCACATTAACTTTATGTTTTGGGGAATCCCAATCGCTTTTGACCACCTTTTCATCAAGTTTCCGCTCATATAACTCGTTATATACATCTAAGTCATCAATTATTTCATCATCATTGGTCATAAAAATCTCCTTTCAGTGAAACAGATGCAATAGCCAACAAAAACTGAACGTGAATTAGTGTTCTTAATCGCGGAAGAACAACAGGCCCTTATTCTCTGCCTGCCGAACCCACTAAAATTCCAAAAAGTGCTGAAAAGACCTTAGCAGAAGCGCGGTAAGCTTATTACGGAATTTTTTCTTCTTTAGGGTTTCATTGTAGCAATTTTACCAGTTGGCTGTCAATACAGAGCTAGCTGCCCGACAGTAAGTATATGTTATGGTACAGCAGATAGGTAAGAAAAAAATACAAGGACTCCATTCCGTATGATATATTTAGAATAATTACAAACATCAAAAGCAGAAGAAGAGTCCTTGCATAGGAATGATAATCACAATTGAAGCGTCAGAAACGCTTTTTTGCGCCGCGGTGCGCTAATTTCCATAATCATAAGTCGCCTATCTCCCGTAATTTTGGGCTTGCATAAGCTTTGCAGCGGCTAAGGGGCGGGCCGTCAGCCAATAACCTTCATAATGTCGGACAATGCGATGTCCGCGCCGCCAGACTGGCTCTTTTTTGCCGCGTCATCCATGCTGTATGCAGCCTGCGACATATTGACAAGGCTCGGATACGTGTTGTCATACGTCTGCGTCAGAAAAAGATACTCGCCGCCAGCGTCAACCGCAGGAGCATCCTCCAGCCCCAATTCCTCGTCGCTGTCCCGTCCGCCCAGGCGTTTGATTCGTATAACATCCCCTTCAGCCTCGCCTTTATAAACTTTGTCGACTAAAACTTCGTATACTGTATATGGAAACTTCTCCGACGCGGCGTCATATGTTCCTTTGCCGCCATCTGAAACATCCAGCTGCTCATAACTTATACCTTTTACCGTTCCGCTAAAAATCAAATCCGCAGAGTCAACCAGCGCGTCCGCGTCCTCATACTCCGGATAGTCGGGCCGATACAACAGTCGTCGTTTTTTCCTCCGACGCGGCCGCCTCGGGCAAAACGGTGCCGGAGTCCTTCGCGGACAGGGCGCAGCCGGATACAAGACACGCCATGGACGCGCTTAAAAGAACGCTAAAAAACTTTTTCATAATAACCGTCCCCTTTCAATCACTTAAACAAAAACTGCCTTCGTTTCGCCATCCTCCGTCTGTTTAATATATCGTTATTTTACCCCCCCCAGCATGAATTTTTCAATAGTCTTTTCAATAAATTCTTAAGAAAATTTATAATCGTGTCCTTGGCCTATCCCGCGCTTTCGTCTTTTTTATTGGCTTCAAAGGATTTTAACGCTTTTATCATTTCCCGCGCAACCGCTTCTATTACCGGAACCGCCACGGAATTGCCGGCCTGCTTTCTGATTTTTCCGTAAGGAACGACTATTTTGAAGCTGTCGGGAAAGCCCTGGATTCTTAAAAGTTCCCGCTCCGTCGGCCTGCGCTCGTCGTTTATTAAAATATAATTTGCCGACGCGCCGGCCCTTAACGCCGATGAATACGGATGCGGCGTGACGGATCCCGCCATATTCTCATGTGATACGTACGGCTTTGGGCAGTTCTTGTCTTTTAGCCTTTTAAGGCGCGATTCGCGGATCGAGTCTCTTACGTAATATTTTTTATCGACGTCTTTTTCCAAAATCTGCGAGAGCGATTTTTTATCCGCCTCAGGAACCGGCTTTGGAAATGAAAATTTGACGTCGTCCAAAAAACCGACGATAATAATCCTCTCTCTTTTTTGCGGAACGCCGTAATCTAGGGCATTAAGCACTTTTGCATGAACGCGATAGCCTAAATTCTCAAGATGCGCCTTTATCGTCCTAAATGTTTTTCCGCCGTCGTGGGCGGTCAGGTTTCTTACATTTTCAAGCATAAAAGCGGGCGGCCTTTTTTCTTTTAGTATCCGCTCAATGTCAAAAAAAAGCGTGCCGCAGGCTTCGTTTTCAAACCCCTCCCCTTTGCCGATAATCGAAAACGCTTGGCACGGAAATCCGCCCAAAAGAATATCAAAATCGGGAATGTTTTTTTCGTTTATTTTTGTAATATCTCCAGCGGGATGCTCGCCAAAATTCGCCTCGTACGTCACGCAGGCATCTTCGTCAAATTCGGAAGAGAACACGCAGCGGCCGCCGACAGCTTCAAAGCCCAGCCTTATTCCGCCGATTCCAGCAAAAAGATCTATGAATCTGAAGTTGTTCCAGTCCATATGCCCGCTCCTTTCTAAAACAATTTAAAACACTAGCACCTTAGCCTATTTAAGACTTTTTTTCAAGCAGCTTCGCGCCGCCGCAATTGACACAAAACAAACGTATTTGCTACAATTAGGCTGGAGATTTAGGAAAGGAGCCGGCCATGGTTGACAAATTCATAAAGGCCGCCGCAATCACGCCCGACATAAAGGTGGGCGATACGGATTTCAACGCCAAAAGCATTATTAAAAATATGGAAGCGGCGCGTGATAAGGAAGCGAAGCTGGCGGTTTTTCCCGAGCTGTGCGTAACGGGATACACATGCGGCGACCTTTTTTTGCAGGACGCGCTTCTAACGGGCGCCCTTGACGCCCTCGCAAAAATCATAAACGCGTCAAAAAATATGGACATGGTCGTCCTGGTCGGACTTCCGTTCATGCGTAAAAGCCGCCTCTACAACGTCGCCGCCGCGATACATAACGGCTCTCTTTTGGGAATGGTTCCAAAACAATACATCCCAAATTACTCTGAATTTTACGAAGCGCGCCATTTCGCGCCGGCTTGCGGGACGACGGAGCATATAGACATAAAGGAACTTGGCCCGCTCGGAAAAGACGTATGCTTCGGATCCAGACTGCTGTTTGAAGCCGAAAATATGCCCGATTTCGTTTTGGGCGTTGAAATCTGCGAAGACCTTTGGATGCCCGCCCCGCCTTCATGCCGTCACGCGCAGGCATCGGCGACTGTAATAGCGAATTTGTCCGCAAGCGACGAGGCGATAGGAAAGAGCTCCTACCGCCTCGATCTTGTGCGGGGACAGTCGGCAAGGCTTATATGCGCCTATATTTACGCCGACGCGGGCGAGGGAGAATCGACGACGGATCTCGTTTTTTCGGGGCATGACATAATCGCGGAAAACGGCAGCGTAATCGCCGAATCGAAACGGTTTTGCAACGGCTCCGCAGTAAGCGAAATCGATTTGGGCAGAATCGCCAGCGAAAGAAGACGGATGACGACTTTTAAGGCGTCGTCGCCGGAAAAATCCGGTTATGAAAAAAAGCTGTTTAAATTTGATAAGGTGGCTAAAACCGCCCTTACGCGCACATATCCGCGTACGCCGTTCGTGCCAGACAACAAATCGGACAGGGACGCCCGATGCGAGGAAATACTGACCATACAGGCCTCCGGCCTAAAAAAGCGACTTGACCATACAAATTGCAAAAACGCCGTAATCGGAATATCCGGAGGGCTTGACTCCACCCTCGCGCTCCTCGCGACGACAAAAGCGTTTGACATGCTTTCACTTGACAGGCGGGGAATATGCGCGGTGACGATGCCGTGCTTTGGAACGACGGACAGAACGCACGGCAATGCCTTGGCGCTTGTCGAAAAGCTTGGAGCCAGCCTTAGGGAAATTCCAATAGGCGACGCCGTAAATATCCATTTTCGCGATATAGGCCACGACAGCTCGATTCAAAACGCGACATATGAAAACTCCCAGGCAAGAATAAGAACTCTAATACTCATGGATTTGGCAAATGAGTTAAACGGCATAGCCATAGGCACGGGCGACATGTCGGAGCTCGCGCTTGGGTGGGCGACCTATAACGGAGACCACATGTCAATGTACGGCATAAACTGCTCCATTCCAAAAACGCTTGTCAAATACCTCGTCCGCCACTGCGCCGAAACGACGTCGGACAACGGGCTAAGAAACGTGCTTTACGACATACTTGACACCCCCGTAAGTCCCGAGCTTCTGCCGCCCAAGGACGGCGAAATCTCGCAAAAAACCGAGGACATCGTCGGCCCGTATGAATTGCACGACTTTTTCCTGTACTACATGATGCGCTTCGGATACGCGCCGTCAAAAATATTTCGGATCGCGAAGCGCGCCTTTGACGGCGAATATGGGGAAGAGGCCATATTTAAATGGCTAAACGTCTTTTATCGCAGGTTTTTTTCTCAGCAGTTCAAGCGCTCGTGCCTTCCCGACGGCCCAAAAGTCGGAAGCGTTTCCCTTTCCCCGCGCGGAGATTGGAGAATGCCAAGCGACGCTTCCGAGAATATATGGCTAAAAGACCTTGAAAAGATAAATCCAGGCGGCCGGCGCGAATAGGTTTATAAATTCATACCGGCACATGAATTTCCGCGCCAAGCGAAAATGAATATATTATCTTTTCCTTGACTTCTTTTCCCGTAATTCTTTCCAAAGCACTCGCGTAACAGTCCAGCTGAGGCTTGTATTTGCCCGCAAGCCTCTCCTCGCGCCCTGCCTGTACGAAATCGGATTTGTAGTCCACCAAAACAAGCGCGCCGTCCTCCTCAAAAAATGCGTCTATTATTCCCTGCATCAAAATCATTTCGTCGCAGTCGCGCGCGGCATCGCCGTAAATTTCTAAAGCCTTTAGCCCGAGCATGAACGGCTGCTCCCTTTTTAGCCTGCCGTCCGCGTCGGCGCGCCGCATGCGCCCTCCTATGGCGCTTGAATAAAATTTTTGAAAAACCTTAACGTCTATCGCGGCAGCGTCCTCCGCGGACAAGCATCCTTTTTTTTGCAAATCGGCAATAAACTTTGTGTAATCATAATCTTTGTGCAGCTCTCCAAAGGGAAGATGCTGCATCGCCAGATGGTAAAGGACGCCCTTTTCGGCTCCGGTGCGCTTTTTTAGCGGTTTCATAAATTTGGGCTTAGGCTGCCCGCCTTCGCGGCCGCTTTTAAAGAGTTCTCCCGCGGATAACGAATCCTCGTCCAATATCAGCGTCTGAGCGTTTTTTTCGGACATCCTCTTAATCTCTGATACAGACAGCTTAGCCGGCAGTCCCGCCTCAATCTTATAAGGGTAGCCATATGATGTCTGAGCTTTTATTTCCTTCTCCATTTCCGCGCTGTATTTTTCGTCCAGATTCATATTCTTTAACGCGTCATAGTTTTTAATGCTTTTTTCCAAGTTTTCCTTTTCGCCTGAAACGATGTCGTCTTGAGAGAGGACTTTGATGCCAAAAATGCCGTCCTGTCCTTCATCAAGCACGGCAGGCATTATCCAGTCAAAATAAGTCCTTGCCAAAAGAAGCGACGTCGCGTCGCGGCTGCCGCGCGTATTTTCCCATTTTTCCATCTTGGAATCGACATTTGCGGCTGTGCCTGAAATTATCAGCTTTTCTTCTGCCCTTGTGAGCGCGACGTAAAGAATGCGAATTTCCTCGGCTAAAGTATTTCTCTTAATTTTATCGGCCATAAATTTTTTTATAAGCGTCGGCTGTCTGGTTCTTAGGTCAAGATCCATAAAATCGGCTCCTATTCCATAGTCGGCGTCTATGATTACCGATTTTCTCGCATCCTGCAGATTGAACTGCTTGCCCATCCCCGCCACAAACACGATGGGAAACTGCAGTCCCTTGCTTTTGTGTATGCTCATAATCCTGACAGCATCGGTATTTTCTCCATTGACTGCGGCTTCGCCAAAATCAATGTTTGCCTTATTCAGCTTTTCTATGTAATTTATAAAGTTAAATATGCCGCAGCGGCCGCTGTCCGCAAATTCAATAGACTGCTGCAGCAAAATATCAAGGTTTGCTGCACGCCTTTCTCCAGCCGGCATTGCCGACATAATATTGTAGTATCCTGTTTCGTCATATATGCATTGTAAAATCTCGTAGACGGACATATATTTTGACATGCCCCTATATCGCGCTAGCACATCGCAAAAACTCTTTAATTTGGCCGCGAGTTCGTCCCCTCCCTCGTTTTTTTCCATAAAAGCCAAAACCGCGTCCCAATAATTTATGGCGCGCGGCGCCGCCGCGACCGCCGCCAGCTCCTCGTCCGAAAATTTTCCGATAGGAGACCTCATAACAGCCGCCAACGGTATGTCCTGCCTGGGATTGTCGATTATGCGCAGCATATCCAAAACCGTCCTGATTTCCACGGCGGAAAAATACCCCGTCCTTGTTTCCGAATAGGCAGGTATGCCCATATCCGTCAGAGTTTCAACAAATTCCTCCGACCATCCGCTCATGCTCCTTAAAAGTATTGCGATATCGCCATATGAGGCGCGCCTCTCGCCCTCCTTTGAGGAAATGAAAAGCGGATTGGGCCCTTGAATCATATCTATTATGCGGTTTCCTATTGCCGCGGCCTCAAGCGCGCGCTTTCCCACAATTTCGCCGTCATCGGCATTCTGCTCTATTACAAGCACGTCAGTCATATCGGAAACGCGCCGCAAGGATTCGTCAAAAGCTCTTCCCGGAGAGAGGCGCGCGGCCTCGTCATAGTCAACGCCCCCCAAACCTGCCTTCATAATGCGCGAAAAAATAAAATTTACGGCGTCAATTACGCATTTTCTGCTGCGAAAGTTTTTGTGCAGGTCAACGCGCCTATTTGGACCCTCGTCCAAAGAATACGAATTATATTTTTTCATAAACAAATCGGGCCTTGCCAGACGAAATTGGTAAATGCTTTGCTTTACGTCTCCAACCATGAAAATATGCGGCCCCTCTTTTGGCGTACCGCATATGGCGGAAAGAATCAGTTCCTGCACGAAGTTGCTGTCTTGATATTCGTCAACCATAATTTCTTTGTAGTACTCGCCTAGCTCCATGGCGGCCTCGCTTGGCGCGATGCCCGCGCCGCTTCTGTCAACAAGTATGTCAAGCGCGAAATGCTCCATGTCAGAAAAATCAAGAACTCCCTCTTCCCTCTTTTTCTCGGCGAACAGATCCATGAATTCTATGGTAAGCCCAATCAATTCGCTAATAGCGGACGACGACGCCATCATGTCTGAAAGCATCTCGTCGGGAGATTGGAAAAAATAATTTTTCTTCATTGCCTGCATTCCGTTTTTTTGATATGTTTCGCGCATGGCTTTTACAAGCTTTTTCTTTTCCTCGCTTACGCTTGAGTCTCTTTTTCCGGAAAGCCTCGCGGGATTAAACTTTGAAAAATTTTCGTAATATTGAGCGTATGTTTTTGATTCCTTAACCATTTGAATCTGCTTTATGTCGGATAGTATCGCTTCTTCATAATTGTATGGTCCGTCGCTTTGCCTGCATACGTCAAGAGCGCGCTTTGCCATGTCAAGGCAGTCGCCCGCCGCGGCGTCTACGTTTCTTTTAAGCGCCTTCATCCACTCCGCGTTCTCAAGCTCGCCAAGCGTCTTAGACTCGTACATGTCCGCGAAGGCGCCAAGCTGCTCTCTAGGCCACGGATAGCTCATGGAAACGTTATACAGCTTAAGCGTCAATTCCTCTATGGCCGAGTCGGTTCGTCCCGGTGAAAAACTGTCGACAAAATTTAAAAATCCGTCGTCGCCATTTTGGGCGCCGGCACTGTACTTTTTTTCCAAAAGCTCGTCAAGAACTTCCTTTTTCATTAGGGAAAGCTCATTTTCATCGGCCACGCGAAAAGAAGGGTCCAAATCAATTAGATGGAAGTAATTTCTTATTACATTTTGACAAAAACTGTCAATCGTCGCAATTTGAGCGTTATGCATAATCGCGGCCTGCCTTTGCAGGCGCGTATTGTCCGGATCATCTATAAGCAGCTCCTCTATCGCGTCCGCGATGCGTCCCTTCATTTCCGCCGCCGCGGCTTTAGTAAAAGTGACGACAAGCAGCCGGTCGATATCTGTCGGCCGCGTATCGTCAGATATAATGCCTATTATTCTTTCAACAAGCACGGCCGTTTTTCCCGAGCCCGCGGCCGCGGACACTAAAATATTTCCATCGCGAAGATTTATGGCGAGCTTTTGCTCGTCCGTCCAGCCCGCGTTTGCCATATGCCTCCTCCAAAACTTATATACTTATTTTTAAAAATTTGCCTATTCTTTTTCCCTTATTTTTTCAAGCACGTCGTCGTCTGTCAATTTATTCAAAAAGCGATAGCTGTTTCCGGGAATCCTTACGTCGAACCTGCATATATCTTTATATGGACAATAGCCGCATGCCGATTCCTCGCCGGAGCCGCTTTTTCTATACGGATTTACATCCGTTCTTCCGGACATTATCTCCTCTTTTATATTTAAGACGCTTTTCCGCGCGAAAGATATCAAATCGTCAAAATCCCTTGTTGTCAGCGTCGCCGACTGCCTTTTTAGATTGCCGTCCCTGTCGGTCGAAAACCGCGCGGCGATAGAGGAGACGTCTGGAGGAAGCTTTCCTGATTCCGTCATAAAATTTAAATCAAGCATTGGCAGAACGGGATCGTCCTCATTTGAGATTCCATTCATAGTCAGGCTTTTGAGCTGTTCTTTTTTTGAATCGTCGGCACTAAGCTTCCCGTCGACTATCGGATCCAAAATATTATAGTAAAACACCCCCGCGGGAATCGCTATTTTTTTCTCTTTCGCCGCGACATCCATGCCCGCCCTCAAATAAATGACAAGCTGCATTTGAAGCCCATAATAAAAGTCCGAAAGGGAAAAATCCTTTTTGCCCGTTTTATAATCTACGATTTTTATATACGCCCTGCCATCCTCCAGACATTCGTCGATCCTGTCGATGCGCCCGATAAGATGCATAAAATCCCCGTCATCCTCCATTTTTTGATTTTCAAGTACGTCAAAAACAAACTCGCTTTCCACGGTTTTAAAACGGCCAAGCTTCATCTGTTCCGTAATAGCCCATACGGTTTTGGCCAAAAGCCCCTTAAGCCTTGACGCCAGGTAGGCGGTTCTTTTTGTTTCGCGCATAAGGCTGTTTTTATATTTTTCAACTGTTTCATCAATGCATATGTCCGCCTGCGCGCGCTGTTCCTCTTCTGAAAGATCCGGCCACTGCTTCCCGCTTTTTATAAGCTTTTGCGTATAAAGATTTAGCGCCTCGTGCACTACATTGCCGATATCAAAAAATTCAACCTCGCGCTCCGCCCTCTCCTCAAGCCTAAGCCCATACTTCGCGAAATAGGAAAACGCGCACGCCGCGTATCTTTCAAGCTGGGAGATGCTTCCCTTAAACGCGCTGCCGTACAGCGCGCGCACCGCCTTCTTTGAAATCATGCTTTTTCCTTCGCGGTAGAAAGAAGCGTCTACAAGCGTCTCCAGTTCCTGCCTCAGGCCTTCGTCTTTCATATAGAATTTATACAGCTCTTTCCATTCGCCGTCCTCATAGTTGTAATTTCTAAGTCCGGAAATCAGATATTTCACGCCCAAATCATTCGACAAAATCTGCTCTGGGCATCCGTATGCGTCTTCGCGAACGGTCTCAAGCTTTGGAAACATTTTTTTTAATCTGTCAACCACATATGAAGGATTTTGCGCCCTTCCATCGTTTCCCGCCTCGCAATATGAAATATAAAGGTGGCTTGACGGCTTGGTCATAGCAAGGTAGAGATAAAACTGCTCTTGGTATACCAGCTCCCTTGACGTCGGAGCCATTTCAAAATTTTCATCGGCCAAAAAATTTCTTTCCGATTCGGACAGGACGCCCCCATTTTTGTTCGCTTTTGGAATATTTACGTCATTCGCGCCAATAAGAAAAAGATATTTTATGTCGGATACGCGCGTTCTTGACATATCGCCTACGACTATGCAGTCGACGCCCGGGGGAATCAGTCCTATCCTCGCTTCCGAAAAGCCTACCTCCAAAATCTCCTTAAACTCCACAGGCCTCATTTCCTCATCGCCCAAAAGCTCGACAAGCCTGTCCAAAACATCAAGCGCGATTTTATATATCTGCTGATATTCGCCGGCAAGCGCCGCATTTCCCTCTGAAGCGAAGCGGTCTGACATGAGCATGATTTTTTCATAATAATTCATGTCCTCAAAAAATTCGGCGAGCGCGGCCGCGTACTGCCTTGCCCCGCGCCTGCCCCCTGCCGTCTTTTCATATAACGGCATAAGCGCGCGGCATATTTTTTCTCTGGCCGATTCAAGCACGTCCGAAACGTATTTAAGAGCTTCTTCCGACGTTTTTTTAAACGCGTGTGAACAGTCCCAGGCAGCGCCCCATTTTTTATGTCCTCGAATGCCCGATGCGAGAATGAAGTTGTCCAATATGTCCGCTTCTTCGTCCGAAAGATCCGAAAATCCGCTTTTTACATATCTCATAACGTCCTTATAGTCGAAATCTTTTATGATTATGTCATAAACCGCTAAAATCGTCTCGACAAAAGGATTGTCTAAAACGTTCCTCTTCATGTCCATGAAGTAGGAAAAACCCGCCTTGCGCATCGCGCCGTCGATAAGCGCTCCATATGACGCAAGGTCTCCCGCTATTACGGCTATGTCCCTGTATCTGCATTTTTTATCGCGAAGAAGATTGCTAATCTGCCTGATGATAAACGCGGCCTCGTCTCCTGGCTGCTTTAGCAGATGAATTGATATTTCTTCTGTTTTTTTGCCATATTTTTTTACCGGGTACCGAAAAAGGTTTTTTTCAAGGGCCGACAAGGACGGCGAGTTGGCAAATCTTGTATTCTCATCGTCCATCCCCACCCGGATTGGATCAAGAACCTCGATATTGTTTCTTTCGGCAATGCTTCTAAGACGCGATATCATCTTCCCGCTCATGTAAAACAGCTCGTGCTTCGCGCCGCCGTAAACATGCGGCTCCCGGTAAATCATCCGTTCCCCCGGATCCATGGCGGCGGTAACATAAACCTTATCGGCAGTCTTTAAAAGCTCCTCCAAAAGCCGGTATTGAAGAGGCGTAAAGCCCGTAAACCCGTCAAGGCATATCACGCTTTTTCTTAAAAGCGCGGACTCGCGAACCACATCGGAGAAAACGGAAATCACTTCCTCTGAGGTGATATATCTTTTTTCTATATATGACGTAAACGCAAAATACGCCACAGCCATATCCTTAAGCTTCTTTTTAAGCATGGGCTTTTTGCCGCACGCGTCTATCATTTCGCTTAGTTTTTTTTCGTCGATGCCATACTGGATAAGTTCGGACAAAAATGACTTTATTTCAAGGACATATCCATTTTTGCCAATATTTCTTCCAAAATATTCAAGTCCGTCTTTTTCATCCATTAGAACTTTTTTAAGTATCATCGTCTTTCCCATGTCGTCAAGCACCGGAGCCGCGCCTACTCCAAGTTCTGAAAAAACTCTAAAGGCAAGTCTTAAAAAACTCTGCGCCTCGACGTTCATGATTCCCATAGAAGGACTTAACGATACCAGATCCCTCTGCGTCTGCATAGTGAACTGCTCCGGCACTATGAATATGTATTTTCCGTCCGGGTGACTAACGGCCTCGTTTATCATAAGGCGTTTTGCGTAAAAAGTCTTGCCTCTTCCAGATCCTCCAAGAATGAATTGCAGCGACATATCCGGCCCTTTCCTTTGCGAAATCGTTTAAATTGCGTCAATCTGACAAATTCTGTCACCATAATCGAATTGTGCCGGGCAGCCCCCAGCTTTCTTATAATCCGAAATACCATAATCCGTTTCTATAACTGCAGCTACGGGATGATGCCACGCCGGCAGAATCCTCTTTAAATAAATCGAAAAACGTCGTAAGTCCATCGGCGCCGCCATGCCCTGACCTGTCCCGCCAAAAAACAAAGTTCGCGCAATCCAAAGAAGGGCTTTTGAATATATCGTTCTGTCTGTCATCGCCTAATTCATATCCCCGATTTCCCTCATTGCCTTGATCGTTCGAAGCGCTTGCTGGAGGAGCACTCGCTGGCGTAGCACCTGCTTTTTTATCATCTTCCTTTTTTTCGTCCGCATATTTAATATCATCCCGCAATAAACTTTCTGTATTTTGTTCTGCTTCCTCAAAATAAGCGTCCGCTACATAATAATCTATTTCCGATTTCGCCTTAGAAAGGCCGCGGGCATTTTCTGCGTTAAATTTAGACTCAACTTCTTTTCTTAAATCTGAACTCCCTAAAATCGCTTCCTTGGCCATTCATGTTTCTTCACCATCATTATCTAAATCCAGCACGCGATAAATCCCGTCATTCTCTGACAGGGTCACTTTATAGAGCGACCCTGTAAAGCACTTCTCGCCCTCGTAAGTAAAAAAATATTTTACATATGTCGCCGCCTCAATCTTATCTCCTATTGGAAATACATCATCCACTGTCAACTCGCATAATCCGACCTCCTCAATTCCACCCAGCAGCTTCTTATAAATCTGCCGTTCATTTACCAGCAGCTTAGCTACAATATATCCTTTCACACTTGCAAAATCCTCATGAGAGTAATCCTTATCACTGTCCGCCTTGACGGTGTCTAGTAAATCCGAAAAATAAATTTTTAAGAAATCACTAATCTCTTCTTGCTGGTTTTCACCTGTTATGCCAGTTTCCGCGGTAACAATGCCCGGTGAGGCGCAGCATGCCAAAATCGCGAAAAACAGAGTCAGCGAAACACATTTTTTGACAAAATGTTTGAATTTCGTTTTCATTTCTCATTCCCACTACTGTTATTTGACGGCCTTTGTTAAACATCAAAATAATAATATCATATACTAACTCATTAGAAAAAGACTTTTCTACTTGAAAAAAATTTTTCCTTTACGTTGTCTTTTTTAGCTATTATAATGGACATGATATACAAAGTGCGTACACGCCTCAGAAAGGCACGGGAATTTATCATGAACGACATACACATATTCCGCAGGAGGTTTATACCTGACGAAATCATCGATTTAAAAGACGACGTCATTTTGAAGAGAACGGACGTTATGGTGGCGACGAAGTGGAATACGCTCAAGCCGCGCGACGACATAGCCAGAGGAATTTCGGCGTATCTTATCGACAAGGGAATCAAGGTCAGCAAGGTTTTTGACGACAGGGGAGGCTTCGTATACTGGTATTGCGACATAATAGATACGCTGTACGACGATGAAAAGAAATCATATGTTTTTATGGATCTGCTTATAGACGTAATCGTGCATACAGATGGAAGCGTGGAGGTGCTTGATTTGGACGAATTTGCTGACGCGATGGAAAGGGACATAATAACCAAGTCCACCGCGGCAAAAGCGCTGCGCAGCGCGGACGCGCTCCTAAAGGCCATATACTCGGGCAATTTTAAAGAATATATGGACATAATCGACGCATTTGACCGTTAAGCAGTTCTTTTTAACGAGGAAACTTGGATTAGCGCCCCTCGCCGCCTTCAACCGCGTTTTGCGCATAGCTTAGCTCTGAAAACTCTTTCGTCTTAACGTTATATATGTAAGTTCCGTTTATGGCAAATCCGTCCGTCGTATTTACCGCGAATCCCGCCTTTATCCTGTCGCCGTCCATTTCCATGAGCGTGTACACAATAGGCGATTCTTCGCTGAATGAAACGCTGTTTCCGTTATATTTTCTAAATACGCCGTTTAGCCTGCTGCTGCCGTTTTCGTTTTCAAAGTAAATCTTTTTCCGATCCAGATCGTAAATCGTAAATGTCTGCGCCTTTGTGCCGTTGTATATAAGCGCGGCATATCTTTCGCTTTCGCCATTTAACGCCGGCGCCCATATAAGATCGCATAAATATCCGTCTATTTCCCTCATTTTTTTTGACGAGCCGTTGGAGTTTATAATAATTTCGCGGATGGCTTCGCTGCCGGTTTCATCCGTAACCGTCTTTACTTCCATGACCTGCCTGCCATCACGCTTAAGAACGTGCGATTCCTTCTTCCCGACGTCTTCCGATCCGGCGTAGTCCGTTCTGTAGGTCGCAAGCTGCCTGCCGTCAAGATCTTTTCTTACATATTTTTCTTCTTTCGCGTCCCACGCGTAATACACGTCCCTGCCTAAAAATCGCGAAATAAATACGCGCGTCGTTTTTTCGGGAACTTCAAACAGGCGGGATGCATATTCTTCCCCTTCGGTGGAATATATTTCGTCCGAAATTTCGGTCAGCGAAGCTTCGCCAATGTTGAACAAATGATATTCATATATCGTTTTTGAGACGTCCGCGTCTTTTTTTCCCGCTTTAGCCTTTTTTTTGTCTTTCTTGGAGGAATTTATGCCCAGATATCTCATTATCTCCAAAAAACGCTCGTCTTCCGCCGCCGCCCGCTGCCCAAGAGAAATTTCGCTTACGCCGTCGTCATTGTAGTCGGATAAGTAAAGCTTCGCGCCCTCGTCAAAATGAAGCCCGCCTTTTTTTACATCGTTAAAAACATAATCAAGATCCGCGGTATAAAGGCTTGCGCCGCGGCCGTCGCTAAGTCTTACGGCAAAATCGCCCGTATACCCCTTCCCCTTTTTGTATTCGCCGGACGTCATTACAAGCGAAACAATCTTTTCAAGGCCGTCCGGGGAAGGCGCGGACACGCTTGCCACAACCTTTTCCTTTGAATCTTTGAAAAGCCCGCCCTTTGAACTTTTTAAACGGCCGTCCGCATGAGCGCTTTTTTCACTTATGCTCCATGCGCCGCCATTCCAAATCATTTGGGCGGGACGCAAAAGAAACATCCAGAAAAAACATAAAAGGAGCGCGGATGCCGCAAGACCCCAACGCCCGCGTTTCGCGCTTTTAAAATATATAAGACGCGACGTCCTCTCGCGAATAAATTTTTCGTTAAACGTAAGAGGAGACGGCCTGCCTCCTCCCGTTTCGCATTTTACGTTATAAAGTGCCTGCGCATATTCCATCGCGCCGTCCGAGCCGTCCGGTTTAAAAGACGCCTCGTCCGCGGCAAGCTCAACGTCGTATATAAATAAGTAATACGCGGCCCACATGACCGGATTAAACCATTGCAAAACAAGCGCGAAAAACGCAAAAAAACGAAGCAGGGCGTCCCGTCTTTTTACGTGCGCGTTAAAATGACGCATAAGGTACTTTAAATCCGCGGCTCCCATATCCTTTGGAATATATGTTTTAGGAAAGAAGACGCCGACCGTAACGGGACCTGCAATACCGTCCGCCTGATACAGATTTTCGTATAAAAGATTCGCGTCCGCAAGGCGTCGTACAATGTTTCTTTCGCGAATGAAAGTAAACACGGACAGCGCGGCCATCCCGGCAAGCCATATAAATGAACATGCCGCAAAGCTTGCGTTTACGGAAATTTCGTTTAAAAACACGTCGATCCAGCTGCTCATAACGCCGTCGACATTTGAAATTTTGATTCCAATATGCGAAAGCAGAAGATGAAAACTCCTGTTCAGCGAACTTATAAGGCAAAGCGGGCTTGACATCGACACAGGGCAGACGCTTCTAAAAAAGAAAAGCAGCCATAAATATACACTGTATTTTTTTGGCGCGCCGCGCAAAACCACCCGCAAAATAAAAACAAGAGGCGCCGTCGCCGCCGCGACCGCCGCCAGTGAAAACGCCGTGTAAAAAAGCCTGTACAGCAAATCCATAAGAACCTAAAACCCTCCGCGCGGCGTCAATGTTTGACAAAGAATTTTATCACCGCCTCTTCCAAGTGCCCGGCAGCAGCAGAATCATCATAGGAAACATCTCCAGCCGTCCGGCAAGCATGTCAAACATCAAAACAAATTTAGAAAATGTTGAAAATACGGAAAAGTTGCCCGTAGGGCCTACCAGCTCAAGACCCGGCCCCATATTGCTGATTGCCGAAACGACAGCGGTGAAATTTGTCGTAAAATCCAGCCCATCCACGCTTATCAGAAGCGTGGAAATAATCATAAGCATAAAATATATCACGAAAAAGACATTCACGGAACGCAGAGTTTCATGCTCAACCACATGGGAATCAAGACGTATTTTTCGCACTTCCCTCGGATGTATTATTATCGACAATTCTTTTTTTATAGTCTTTACAAGTATGATTATCCTGGATACCTTCATGCCGCCGCCCGTGCTGCCGGCGCAGGCACCGATAAACATAAGAGTCACAAGAATCATTTTGGGCATGGCAGGCCAAAGGTTAAAGTCGGTCGTGGCAAATCCGGTAGAAGTTATTATCGAACCTACTTGAAAAAAAGCGTGCCTCGCCGCTTCGCCAAGCGTCGGGTACATATGCCTTATTCCAAGAAAAATCGCCGCCGTGGAGGCGAAAATCAAAACAAAATACAGACGTACTTCCTCAAGGCGGAACGCGTCTTTTATTTTTTTAGACAATATCAAAAAATACAGAGAGTAGTTCACGCCGCTTAAAATCATAAAAATGGCCACAACTATCTGCACCGCCGGCGAATATCCCGCGATGCTGTCGTTTTTTATGCCAAACCCGCCCGTTCCCACCGTACCGAAGCTTATCGTGAGCGAATCAAACAGCGGCATTCCCAATATGATCAAAATCACTATTTCGCAAAAAGTAATCGCTATATATATGCCGTAGAGAATTTTTGCCGTATCCTTTATATGAGGAACAAGCTTGTTGACAGTAGGCCCCGGGCTCTCCGCCTTCATCAGGTTCATGGAGGACGCTCCTAAAAGAGGCAAAATCGCCATTATAAAGACGAAAACGCCCATGCCGCCGACCCAATGGGTGAAGCTTCGCCAAAACAGGCCCGCGTGGGAAAGCGCCTCGACGTCCGCGAGTACGCTTGAACCCGTGGTTGTAAACCCGGAAATTGTTTCAAACAAGGCATCCGAATATTTCGGCACGTCGCCCGAAATGACGAACGGAACGGCGCCAAAAACGCCCATCACAATCCAGCTAAGGGCTACCGTGACAAATCCGTCGCGCGTATAAAGGTTTTTGGACGCGGGTTTTTTTCTATTTAGGACAAACCCGACGGCGTAGCACACAAGAGCGGCAGCCGCGTACGCCCCGGCCGCTTTTTCATGGTACAAAAGGCCGACAAGCGCGGGAAGAAGCAAAAACACGCCCTCAGCCTTTAAGATGAAGCCAAGTATATATAACACCATCAAGTAGTTCATGGCAGCCTAGCCCTCCAAAATCTCGAGGATATCCGAAATGCTATAGCCCGATATCACGACAAGTACGGAATCGCCAACCTTTACAACATCCTGGCCGCTTGGCAAAATCACTTTTCCTCCCCTATATATGCAGCAAATAAGCGTATTTTTCCTAAAATGCAAATCCTGCAGCGGAGTTTCCGTAATGGCCGACTCCGACTTTATGACAAACTCAAGCGCCTCCGCCTTTCCATCGTCCAACTTATATAATGTTTCCACGTTGCTGTCCATGGAATTTTCCATCGAACGCGCGTACTTTAGTATATAGTCGGCCGTGATGACCCTCGGATAGATAATGCTGCCTAGGTTAAGCTCGTTTATGACTGAATTGAATGTGATTCTATTGATCTTTGTCACAGTCTTTGCCTTAGAAACCTTATCGGCATATAAAGAGAGCAGTATGTTTTCCTCATCTATCCCCGTGAGCGCGGCAAAACCCTGTGCTTTTTCCAGTCCTTCCTCCGACAAAAGATCCTGGTCGGTGGCGTCGCCATATATAATCGTCGCCTCGGGCAAATCGGAACTAAGCGCCTCGCACCGCGCGGGATCCTTCTCTATTATCGTCACCTGTATTCCGGATTTGATCAAAATCCTCGCAAGATAATATGAAACCTTTCCGCCACCGGCAAGAATGGCATTTTCAACCCTGGTTTTCATTATGCCGATTTTTCTAAAAAAATCTATCGCGTTCTGACGCCTGGCGGCGATAGAAATGACGTCGTTTTCTTTAAATTCAAAGCTGCCGTTCGGTATCGCGACGTCCTCGCCTCGCATGACCGTGCATACAAGCACCTTCGCGTGAAAAGTCTGCCGCAGATTGCAAAGCTTCAATCCTATGAGCGGAGAACCCGCCCCTACCTTAAAGTGCAAAAGCTCGACGTGTCCTTTAGCGAAAGTGTCGACGCGAATGGCGGACGGCAGCTGAAATATCCTTGAAATCTCGTATGCGGCCGCAAGCTCGGGGTTGATTACCATGTCAAGCCCCATCTCTTTTTTCAAAAACCTTATTTCATCATTGTATATTGGATTTCGCACCCTCGCAATGGTTTGACAGCGGCCGGTTTTTCTTGCCACCACGCAGCAAAGAAGATTCTTTTCATCGTCGCTTGTAACCGCAACCAAAAGATCCGCCGTCTCTATACCGGCGTCAATCAGCGTTTTATGGCTTATGCCGTTTCCAACTATGCTCATTACGTCAAGCTTTTCCGTAAGATATTGAACCTTTTTGGGGTTCTCGTCTATCACGGTTATATTGTGATCCTCGCTGCTTAGCTGCTCGACAAGCGTATACCCCACCTTGCCGCAGCCTACGACAATGATATTCATAGCGGCTGCTTCCTCCCTGCGCGTCAGGCCATAGAGCCAAGCTGCCCCGCGAGCTCATTTATCTCGCCAAGCACCTTTTCAAATTCGGCCATCTTTTCAACCGATACGTTCGACTGCTCTACACCCTCGGTCGATGAAGCGAAAACTTCCTGACTTGTCGCAGAAAGCTGGCTTATATTGTCTGAAATCACATTCGTTGAATCAACGATATCTTTCATTATTTTTTCCGTAGTTTCTATGCCTTTTATAAGATTAGCAACGTCGCTTTCAATTATGCCGAATTTTTCTTTAGTGTCGTCTATCATGCTGTTTTGCCTGTCAATAGACTCGCTCGATATTTCAATGCTGCTTTCAGCCGATTCAACATCCTGAATGAGCTGATTTATAATGTCAGTTATTTTATTTGTCGCGTCCTTAGTCTCTTCTGAAAGCTGGCGTATTTCATCCGCGACTACCGCAAAGCCCTTTCCGGCCTCGCCCGCCCTTGCCGCCTCTATGGAGGCGTTTAACGCAAGCAGGTTCGTCTGGCTTGATATTGACATTATGCTTCCGACAATCTCCTCCACCTCGCTTACTTTGGCGGACAGCCTCTTCGTGGCCTCGACCGTGCTGGCGTTGTTCTCGTCGACCGTAAGCGCCTGCTTTTTAAGCTCTTCAACCACTTTTGCGCCGTCGTCTATGGTCTCCTTCGTCTTGTCGGACGCCTTGATCATCTCAATAGTCCTATTTTCGGCCTCTCCTGTCGCGGCGTTTATGTCGCTGCACATCTGCGCCTGCTTTTGAATTGCCTCCGCGGTGCTTTCCGTGCTTTCCGAAATGTTTCTCATGGATATGTCATTTGAATTTACCGCGTCGCTAAGCACGGATATCATGGACGTAGCTTCCTCAAATTTGTCGTTAAGCCTGTGCGCTACGTCGCGCATGACGTCGTTGGTTTCTTCCTGCTTTTTCGCTCCCGTCTTTATTTCGGATATGTTCTCCTCAAAAAACTGGATAAGAAGGCTCACTACGCGTATCGACGCGAACGCGTTCAACAGGATTATAAGCGCGCCCACAACCAAGACGTCGCTGTCGGACATACCCAAGATGTTTAGCCTTACGCACTGGATAACAAAAAAAACCGCTGCCGCGGCATTCGCCGCATATATAAGCTTTTTATCCAGATATGCCGTAAACGCGAGGATTATTGGCGCCGAATATATAAAATTGATCTGAACCGTGCTTATGCACATCATCACAATGTAAATTGCCGCTCCCGAAATCAACAGGACGGCCGAGGCGGCCTTCGCGTCTTTTAACGCGAAATTCGCGGCTGTCGCGACTACAAGCGCGATTACAAATACCGCAATTTGAATATATACATTCAATGCCCCCTGGCCCGCCGCAACCGCGACGAAAAGGGTAAGAAGATTAAAAACGATGGCCACTGCGATAACAGGATATACAACCATGTTCGCGCGTTTAATTTGAGCGTCCGCCATAAATTTCCCCATTTCCGCGCCGCTTTTCTTTTTAGACCGCTTTGCGCAAAGCAGCGCATGTGTGCGCAAAACGCCCGGCCAAATCTATGGAAGACGGCCGAATGACACGACTACATTATACTACAAAGGAAAATTTTTTAAAGACATTTTTAGCCGGTCTTTTTCCCGCCGGCCTTTTGGCTGTTTGACTTTTGACTGTTTGACCCTTGGCTGCCTGCCTTCTGCCCGTTTGCATTCCGAGTTCCCGCCTTTTTCCCGCCGGCCTTTTGACTGTTTGTCTTTTGACTGTTTGACCTTTGACTATTTGACTTTTGGCTGTTTAACTTCTGGCCGTTCGCTTTTTGGCTGCTTGCCTTCTGCCCGTTTGACTTCTGGCCGTTTGACTTCTGGCTGTTTGACTTATGCCCGTTTGCCTTCTGCCCGTTTGACTTCTGGCCGTTTGACTTTTGCCCGTTCGCCTTCTGGCTGCCTGTCTCCTTTTCGTCCGGCCCTTTCGCATCCGGCTTCTTTTCGTCCAGCTTCTTTTCGTCCGGCTTTTTTTCGTCCGGCTTCTTTTCATCCTCTTTTTTTCTGTCGTCTTTTTTTACGTCGGACTCTTTTTTTGCCTTTTCATCTTCTTTTTCGCTTCCGGCATCTTCGCCGCTGACCACAATATATTTTCTTGGCCTCTTTGTCTTCTTGTTTTCTGATTTTTCGGAAAGCTTGTCGACAACGGATTTTATCGTGTCGCTGTCCTCAACCTGCATTTCGTCGGCGGCCGCCTTTGAGCGCGATCCAGCCTTTCCCGCGGCTGGTTCTTTTTTATCCTTTTGCTTTTCACCCGCCGCCGGCAGCCCGCCATCCTTTTTTTCCGTCTTATACTCGGGTATCTCGGCCTGACGCGGCTCGGCCTGCTTTTCCTCATCCTTTAATATTTTTTTCTTTTCAACTTTATACTCGGGAATGTCGTCCTTAATTTTATCGGCGACGGCAGCCACGTCCTCCACGGCTGGCACGACCTCGCCTTTTGCGCTTTTAAAGTATATTGCCGCCGACTCCGCCGCTTTTACGGCGCCGCCAACATAAAGCAGTCCTATCGCCGCTATGGAAACAAAAAACAGATCCGTCGCCGCGTAAGATATCGTGCGCCATGGGCCGGTAAAAAAAGGCACAATAAATATGAGCGCGGTAGGGGCCAGCAGGTGAACTAAAATATCGCACCCAATCCTAGTATAACTAAATTTTTCTCTTGCCCACCTAATCCATGCTTCCATTAAAAACAGCGGCATGGCCGCGAGCACTATGGCTGCCAAATATATTATGTCCGCCGTCGCGTGTGCTGTAATGTAGGACACGGACCCTATGTCCGACGCCTCTTTCCCAAGAATCAGAGATACGGCTCCCGCCTCGATCATGTCCGTAAACTTTTGATCGACAAGCGCGTCGGACGTGTCAAAAAGCATAGCCACCCCTATGTCGCTTGCGGGAGCTATAAAGATGGCCGACGTGTAATCCCCGTCCGAACCGCTGCAATAATATATTTTCTCTCCGTCCAGCTCCGTTGACGCAAAACCCATATAATAACTGGCGGGCGTACCAAAGACGCTTGTTCCCATGGAATCGCCGCCGTCCAACATAGC
>CAZTVO010000012.1:0-883 GCA_964617075.1 uncultured Jutongia sp. | reverse complement strand
TCCGCATATATTTGTTTAAATCTTTTACATCCGAAACGATCCCGTTTTTTTTCGCGGCGATCTTTTGATTTTTAAAAAAATCCTTTTTTATCGGTAGTCCAAAATAATTCCTATATCCATCGGCCACGTCGGCCGCCTTTTTTGCCTCGCCTACGGTATATGTGGACCGCATATCGAGAGGATCGGTAATGTTTTTTCTTATGTACTCCGCGTAATCCATTCCCGACGCCTTCTCGACAATGTCGGCGAGGATTTCAAACTTCGCGTTTACCGACATATAGCCGCTCTCGTCCGTCGCGTATTTTTCCAAACCCCGCACAAGCTTATGGCCGCGCCCGGGATATTCTTCAAAATGCAGAAGGGACTCTACCGTGGCGTCCCGCAGCCTGGAGGCGCCAACGTCCGTATACTTTGAAATTTCGTCATCATACTTGACGTCGCCTTTTTGCGCCAGCTGGCCTATGGCGACGGCCGTGAAAGTCTTAGTAAGCGCGCCAGCGTACAAATCGGACGTAGTTTCGGAAACGTCGCCAAACGCCGCGCTGTAGACTTCTTTCTGCGACGTTGCTATCGATATGGACATTCCGGGAATGCTTGCGGCCGCCATCTGCTTTAAAATATACTGTTCGACGTCGCCTTCGCTATATTCCGCCGCCTCTGCCCCGGCTCCAACCGACATACACAATAATGCAATTGTAAGCAAACACGTTAAAACCTTTCCGTTCATCCCTATCTCCGTTCCGCATACGGAATATTTGCGGCCTGATCTTATATAACCACGCACCGGACAGAAGCTTTTTTAAAAAAATGCGTTAAGACGCAAATCGCGTTTGCAAATGCCGCCCCTACGCCTTAGCATTATAACAAAAACAGGCATTACAAT
>CAZTVO010000011.1:22286-28421 GCA_964617075.1 uncultured Jutongia sp. | reverse complement strand
TTACAGTAAGGAAATCGTGTATGAAAAAAGTTGCCAACGATTACTTGACAGTGACTCGCCTTTAAATATTTGTCCATGGCATTGAAATTTAGGCATCTACAGTGTATAATTCCTTGATAGGGTTTTTGTATATGTTGTTAGGGGGATCTTGATGCGTTATATCGATATAGAGCACGCGGAGCCTGGAATGATTGTCGGCAGGGCGATTTACGGAGACAACGACAATATTCTTCTGGCCAAAGACAGTGTGCTGACGAAAGAGTACATAACCCGCCTGTTTTTGAGGGGATATCAGGGCATATACATTGAGGACGAATTTTCGAATGACGTCGTGATTGAGGACATAATACCGCCGGAGCTTAGGAATAGGGGAATCGAGGCAGTTAAGCGGGGCGATATAGACGAAATACACAATGTGGCTCAGATTATCGTCGACGCCATATTGAACGGCAGCAGCAATATTTCCCTTGAGATGGTGGATTTGCGCACTTATGACGACTATACATTCAGACACTCTGTGAATGTGGCGGTAATATCGACCATAATAGGAATTTATATGGGGTATTCCGACGAGGAGTTGCGGGAGCTTTGTCTGGCGGCCCTTCTTCATGACATCGGAAAGGTCATGATTGATCCCGATATTATAAACAAGCCGTCGCGGCTTACTATGGAGGAGTATAGGATAGTTCAGAACCACCCAAGCTATTCCTGCGAAATCTTGGAAAAAAACGGCTCGATATCGCTGCGCGTGCGGGAGGGCGTGCTGTATCACCATGAAAATGAGAATGGATCGGGATATCCAGAGCAGCTGATCGGGAAAAAAATACCTACATACGCGAAGATAATCCATGTCGCGGACGTGTATGACGCCCTGATTTCAAAAAGGCCGTACAAGAAGCCTTTTGCCCTTTCCGAGGCAATAGAATATTTGATGGGCGGGTGCAATGTGCTTTTCGATTCGGATGTGGTGGACGCGTTTCTTAAAGTGGTGCCGGTATACGCTAAGGGCACGGAAGTGCATCTTACAAACGGGGAATGCGGCATAGTCATAAGCAATACTGAAAATCCGTTAAGGCCGGTTGTGCGTATGTACGAAGACAGGCGCGAGGTTGACTTAAATTCCGATCCGCGGTATCTAAACGTCACCATTATGCCGAACACAATAGTTGAAAGCGATTTTGCAAAGGCGGATTTCAAGTACGGCGCGGTATGATTCGCATTAAGGGCGAGTTTTTTAATCATGGCAGGCTTGTATGGGTCTGTTTTTTTTATAAAATTTGAAAGGAAGTCAATATATGTACGAGAAGGTCTCAACTGATTTAAATTTTGTCGACCGCGAGAAAAACATAGGAAAATTTTGGCGCGAGCGGCATATTTTTGAAAAGTCGATGGAGATTAGGAAAGGGGGCCGGACGTATACTTTTTACGACGGGCCTCCAACCGCCAACGGCAAGCCGCATATAGGGCACGTCCTCACTCGCGTTATAAAGGACATGATTCCGCGTTACAAGACGATGAAGGGATATATGGTTCCGCGCAAGGCGGGATGGGATACGCACGGGCTGCCCGTCGAGCTTGAGGTGGAAAAGCTTTTAGGACTCAACGGCAAGGAGCAGATAGAGGAATATGGAATAGAGCCGTTCGTCGAAAAATGCAAGGAATCAGTGTGGAAATATAAGGGCATGTGGGAGGAATTTTCAGATGCCGTGGGGTTCTGGGCGGACATGGAAAATCCATACGTCACATATGACGACAATTTTATCGAGTCGGAATGGTGGGCGTTGAAAAAAATCTGGGACAAGGGCCTTCTTTACAAAGGATTTAAGATTGTTCCGTATTGTCCGCGGTGCGGTACGCCGCTTTCGTCGCAGGAGGCGGCGCAGGGGTACAAGACCATAAAGGAGCGTTCCGCGATTGTGCGCTTTAAGGCCGTTGGCGAGGACGCCTACTTTCTCGCGTGGACGACTACGCCATGGACGCTTCCGTCCAACGTGGCGCTTTGCGTGAATCCTGATGAGACATATTGCAAAGTGAAGGCTTCGGATGGCTACGTATATTATATTGCGGAGGCGCTGCTTGACGCGGTTTTGGGCGGGCCGGACGGCGGGCATACGTACGAGCTGCTTGAAAAATATACCGGACGCGGCCTTGAGCATAAAGAGTACGAGCCGCTTTACGCCTGCGCGGCCGACGCCGCGCGAAAGCAGCGAAAAAAAGGTTTTTTTATAACATGCGACTCCTATGTGACAATGACCGACGGAACCGGCATTGTTCATATAGCGCCCGCGTTTGGAGAGGACGACGCCAACGTCGGGAAGGCGTATGACCTTCCTTTTGTGCAGTTTGTAAACGACAAGGGAGAGATGACGCAGGAAACGCCTTTTTCCGGACTTTTTGTGAAGAAGGCGGATCCGGAGGTATTAAAGGAGCTTGATGGGCGCGGGCTGCTTTTCGCGGCGCCTAAGTTTGAGCATGACTATCCCCACTGCTGGAGGTGCGACACGCCTCTTATATATTATGCGCGCGAGTCGTGGTTTATAAGAATGACGGATGTAAAGGACGATCTGGTGCGCAACAACGGCACTGTCAACTGGATACCCGAATCGATTGGAACGGGGCGTTTCGGAAATTGGCTTGAAAACATACAGGACTGGGGGATTTCGCGCAACCGCTACTGGGGCACTCCGCTTAACGTCTGGGAGTGCGCCGACTGCGGCCGTCGTGAGGCTATTGGCAGCAGGCGCGAGCTTGCGCAAAGGAGCGGCAATCCTGAAGATGAAAAGGTTGAACTTCATCGTCCATACATAGATAAAGTTGTTTTTAAGTGTCCTGAATGCGGCGGAACTATGAGACGCGTGCCTGAGGTAATTGACTGCTGGTTTGATTCGGGAGCCATGCCGTTCGCGCAGCATCATTATCCGTTTGAAAATAAGGATTTGTTTGAACAGCAGTTTCCCGCCCAGTTCATATCGGAGGCTGTGGATCAGACAAGAGGCTGGTTTTATTCGCTTATGGCCGAGTCGACGCTGCTTTTTAACAAGGCTCCGTATGAGAATGTAATAGTGCTTGGGCATGTACAGGACGAGAACGGACAGAAGATGAGCAAGTCGAAGGGAAACGCTGTCGATCCGTTCGACGCGCTTAAAGAGTACGGCGCGGACGCGATTCGCTGGTATTTTTATACAAACAGCGCGCCATGGCTTCCAAACCGCTTTCATGGAAAGGCCGTTCGCGAAGGACAGCGCAAATTTATGGGAACGCTGTGGAACACGTACGCTTTTTTCGTGCTGTACGCGAATATCGACGGATTCGACGCGTCGAAATATGCGCTTGAACGGGACAGCCTTTCTGTGATGGATCGGTGGCTTTTGTCGCGGCTTAACAGCTCAATAAGGGAAGTTGATGAAAATCTCGACGCCTACCGCATACCCGAGGCCGCCAAAGCGCTTCAAAATTTCGTCGATGAAATGAGCAACTGGTATGTAAGAAGGTGCCGCGAGCGTTTCTGGGCAAAAGGAATGGAAAGGGACAAGATAAACGCGTACGCGTCGCTTTATACGTCGCTTGTAAATATTTCAAAGGCGGCGGCGCCTTTTATACCGTTTATGACGGAAGAGATATACCGAAATCTCGTTTGTTCGATAGATTCTGACGCGCCCGAAAGCGTTCATTTGTGCGATTTTCCGACAGCAGACGAGTCGATGATAGATGAAAATCTTGAGCGCGACATGGCGGTCGTGCTTAAGGCGGTGGCGGTGGGACGCGCCTGCAGAAATACGGCAAATATAAAGAACCGCCAGCCTATCGGGAAGATGTTTTTAAAGCTCGACACGGATATTTCAGAATATTACATTGATATAATAAAGGAGGAGCTAAACGTAAAAGAGGCGCTGCCAATGGGAAACGAGGATCAGTTTGTGTCCTACAGCTTCAAGCCTCAGCTAAAGACTCTCGGCAGGCGTTTCGGCAAATCCATAAATGCCGTTAAAGAGGCGTTGAAAAATATTGACGGCAAAAAGGCCATGGAAGAGATAAAGGAGAAAAATTCGATTACGGTCGTCATAGACGGAAAGGAGGAAATTATCGAAAAAGAAGATCTTCTAATAGAGTCGAAACAGATGGATGGATATGTGTTGGCAAGCGATCATGGAATAACAGTCGTGCTCGACGTAAGCCTTACGCCAGAGCTTGTCGAGGAAGGATTCGTGCGCGAGATAATAAGCAAAGTGCAGACCATGCGAAAGAGCGCGGATTTTGATGTAATGGATCATATATGTCTGAGCATGCATGGCAATGAAAAAATAGAAGAGATCGTAAGGGGCAACGAAGACGAAATTAAGGCGGAAGTGCTCGCGGACGCGATTTCCTATGACGGCGCCAAGGGTTACGTTATATAGTGGGCGTTAATGGCAGAAAATACCGATCTGGGGTTTATGTAGGTGTAAAACCCGGGGGAAAAAATGTCGGTTCGGGCCCTAGCGGTGCCGCGAACCGACTTTAAAAATGCGCACATGCCATGGTGCGGAAGCGAAAAATTGTCATTAAGACGATAAAGCGCCCGCGAAATCACAGCTGGCCATATTTTTTTAAAATTCCCCTTATCCTTTCGGCAGGGTTTAGAAGCTGGCTTATCGACTGGTCATGATTTAGAGTGTCTATCAAAAGCGCGATATATTTGCTCATGTCCACACTGATGTAGTAGTCGCGGGAAAGAGTCTCTTCCGGCTGATAGACGAGGTTCGTGGTAAGAACCTTGTCTATCAGCCCTTTTTCATATGCGTCGTCAAACTTTTTCATTCCGTTTGTAAAAAGTCCGAAAGTCGCGGCTACGAATATGCGTTTCGCCTTTCGCCGTTTAAGCTCGGTAGCCACGTCTATCATGCTCTCTCCGGAGGATATCATGTCGTCGATTATAATCACGTCTTTGCCCGCAAGGTCGGATCCTAGGAATTCATGCGCGATAATCGGGTTGCGTCCGTCGACTATCCTGCTGTATTCGCGTCGCTTGTAAAACATTCCAACGTCTATGCTAAGCACGTTGGCGTAGTATACGGCCCTGTCCATGGCGCCCTCGTCGGGGCTTATCACCATAAGCCGGTCAGGATTTATCTGCAGATCGGGCACGTTCTTTAACAGCGCCTTTATGAACTGGTACGTGGGCTGCACAGTTTCAAAACTTTTAAGAGGTATCGCGTTCTGCACGCGCGGATCGTGCGCGTCAAATGTGATGATGCTTTCAACGCCCATTTGCGTAAGTTCCTGCAGCGCGAGCGCGCAGTCAAGAGATTCCCTGGCGCTTCTGCGGTGCTGGCGGCTTTCGTAAAGGAAAGGCATTATTACCGTTATCCTTCTTGCCTTGCCGCCGACAGCGGCTATGACACGCTTCAGATCCTGATAATGATCGTCCGGAGACATATGGTTTATATGCCCGCATACAGTATATGTAAGGCTGTAGTTGCACACGTCGACTAGTATATATAGATCGTCGCCCCTCACTGATTCGCGGATTATGCCTTTTGCCTCGCCGGAGCCGAAGCGTGGACAGGCCGAATCTATAATGAACGATTCCCTGTTATAACCCGCGTATGTGGACGCGGCCGCGTGCTGCCTTGCCCTTTCGGATCTCCATTCTACGATGTAGTCGTTCGCCTTCCTGCCCATGTCGCGGCTGCTCTCAAGCGCAAGTATGCCTAGCGCGCCGTAAGGTATAGTTTTTGCCAATTTGTCATGTCGTTTCATAAAGACCTCGTTTCCGCGCCATCCTTGCGCTTTTGCGCCCGCGGCGCCATGTACGGAGGGCATGGGCGCCAATCTAAGAAATGGCCAGCTTGATGCGTATGTCGCCGCCTATAAATCTATAAAATTTATAATATCCCGTAATGCGCGAAAAAATCCGCTCCCCGTACATGGCGCGCAGCTCCTGAATGGAGAGGTTTGTCGAAAATATGGTAGCCCTTTTGCCCAAATGCCTTTCTTCTATCAGGTAGTGCAGCTGGGAGGCGGTGAAGCTGTTTGACAGTTCCGTGCCAAGATCGTCGACTATCAGCAGCTCGCATTTTAAAATATATGAGGCCCGTTCGTCATGCAGATACGTTCCGTCCCTGTCAAACTTGCTTTTCTCTAAAATATCAAATA
>CAZTVO010000011.1:0-22276 GCA_964617075.1 uncultured Jutongia sp. | reverse complement strand
CCCCGCGGCTGTCAAGCAGACCACGCTGTGCGCCTCGTCTAAAAGAGCCTTTGCTATGCAGTGGGTCATAAAGGTCTTGCCGGATCCCGCCGGGCCGTAAAATATAAGGTCGCGGCAGTCGGAGCCAAAATTTTTTACGTAGCTTAGGCTAAAATTTTTTATGTTGACTATATTCTGTCTTGGAGTGACGGACAGGTTTTTGTCAATGTCTGCATCGTCAAAATAATCCTCGCGAAAGGTGTTGAAATTTTCAGCTTCAAGCACCTCCTTTACATTAGATTTTTCATAGAGCATATCCGCTTTATACCGGTTGAAGCATTTGCACGGAACGTTGTCTACATATCCCGTATCTTTGCACAGAGCGCAGGCGTATATCGGCGCGAGATAGTCCGCGGGGTACCCGTTTTCCTCTAAAAGCCCTTCCCTGCGCTTGATAAGATTCTTTTTTTTAGATATGTAGTCGCGTATGATTTCATCGTCTTTATCCGCGTCGGGATGGGACAGTTCGTAGCGCGCCCTGTCGGCTGAAAGCCTTACGATTTCATCTTGCGTTTCTTTAAAATTCGGGATTTTTTCGATAAGCTCGTCAATCCTTTCATACAGGATTCGCTGATTTTTAAGCCTAATCTGCTCGTATTTGAGTAAAATGTCCCGATATTGCGTATTAGAAATTTCCATTTTATATGTCTCCATTGTTGTTTGAGCGGGCGAGAAGCTTCTTTTCAAGCTCGTCAAGTTCCGCTTCCGAGGAGTCCCTTTGCCGGTACGAGTTAAATGAGTCGGCGCCTTTGCGTCCGCCCTTGGGCGCGGACCGACGCGCGTCGTTTTTCTTCTGCGCGTACTGCCTGTCGGCCTTTTCGACGTCCATTAGCGTGTGTATGCCCGATTTGTGCCAGTTGCAGAGAATGCCTTCGGCGTATTTGAAATCGGCTTTTTGAAGTTTTAGCATGGTGCGGCTGCAGGCGTCCAGTATTACGGAAAGGTCAATGTGCCATTCGTTCTGCCAGCGGTCGACGTACTGTTTTTCAATCACTGCAAGCGGACGTCCAAGCGCAAAGGCTTTTGATATCGCCGTGTATGCCGAGTTGTAGCCGGAGACGTATTTTTTCGCGTCGTCGGAATTTTTTATATTCTTCTCGTTCCATGAGAGTGCGACGGCCTGTATATAATTCACGTTCGTCTTGCCAAGCGATATGCAGTACTCGTACAGGTATAGGAGAAGCTCGCTTGAAAAGCCGAGACTGTCGTATAAATATGAAATGAGAGAGGCCTCTTTTGAGTTTAGCGGCCTGTTTACGTAGTTTTCTATGACGCGGCACGTCCAGACAAACTCCTCGTCCTCCGACAGCCGCTGCGTCTGCTCTGGAGTGACGACTATGTCCACCGCGCTGGGTTCGGTGGGCTTTTCTCCATTTTTTTTGTCGTCTCTTCTGTCAGAAGGGCTGTCTTGGGGCGCGGCGCTTTTGCCGTTTTTTGGATCCAACATTTCGATTCCGACTATCTTGTCTGTGTCAAATTCCCTCAAAAGGCGCAAAAGCCCATTCTTTTCCCAGTATGCAAGCGCCCTTACTATATCTTTTTCAGTGCTTTCCATTCTGTCGGCGAGGAAAGATATGGAAATGTCGTCTTCGCCCGCCTGTATGCATTTTGCCAGGAAAAGATATACCTTGACGTAGCTTCCGCTTGCGGAAAGCATATAGTCTTCTATGAATGAATTGTATATCGACGTAAACGCGGGAAAGTCGTCCCGACATTGAAGAATCGTATCCATAAATGCTCCATTTTGCGCCGAGCGTCCATGCGGGAAGGAGCGGCGCGTGAATCATTGATGTTTTTTTAGAATGTCGTCGCCTATCGCACAGACGTCCCCCGCTCCCATCGTTATAACGGCGTCCCCGCTTTTACAGGCTTTTTCGAGGAAGTTTTCAATTTCCTCAAATGAAGAAAAATACAGCGCGTCCTTTCCGTTTTTTTTCATTTCCTCAAGGAGGGACAGCGACGAGACGTCCCCGGGATCGGCCTCCCTTGCCGCGTAAATGTCGGTCAATATAACGTTTTCAGCAAGAGAAAGCGATTTTGCCATTTCGGAAAGGAGGCTGCGCGTCCGGCTGTAGGTATGCGGCTGGAACACGCACCAGAGATGATTGTGCGGATATCTCTCCACGGCGGTAAGCGTTGCCTCAATTTCCGCGGGATGGTGCGCGTAGTCGTCAATCACAGTCACCCCATTAAACTTTCCTTTTATCTGAAAGCGCCTCTGCGCACCCCTAAAACTTGACAGTCCGTCCGCAATAGCCTCAAACGGCACGACGTAAAATTCTGAAATGGCAATTGCGGCAAGAGAGTTTAAAATATTGTGTCTTCCAGGAACTTTTAGAAAAACCCGCTTCTTGGAATCGATGCCGTCGCGCGCTATGTTAAAGCTGGCGCAGCCGTTCTCGTCGTAGGCGACGTCGACTGCCGAATAGTTGTACGAGGGGTCGTCCCCAAAAGTAATTATCTTACACTTTACGTCTTTTGTTATCCACTCAAGCTTGTCGATTGCCCCGTTTACGGCCAAAACTCCGTTCCTTGGCAAAAGGCCGGCAAATCTGCGAAACGAAGAGCGTATGTCGTCTATATCCTTGAAAAAATCGAGATGATCGGCATCCACATTTAGAATGACGCCCGCGGTCGGATGAAATTTCAAAAAACTGTTGGTATATTCGCAGGCTTCAGTTATGAAATTTTGCGAATGTCCTATTCGTATATTTCCGCCTATGGCGTCTAAAATTCCGCCGACGGATATGGTAGGATCTTTTCCAGCCGAAAGAAATATGTGCGAAATCATGGAAGTGGCCGTAGTCTTGCCATGCGTGCCTGCGACGGCTATGGCGTTGTCGTAGTTTTTCATAATCTGGCCAATCATTTCCGCGCGGTCAAGCATTGGAATGCCCAGGCTTTTTGCGGCGACAAATTCGGGGTTGTCGTGATGGACGGCGGCGGTGTAGACGACAAAATCGGCGTCCTTTGGAATATTTGAGGACTTCTGCCCATATATTACATGTATGCCTGACGCTTCAAGACGCCTTGTGACGTCCGTGCTTTTTATATCGGAGCCGGATACGCTGAATCCGTTTTCAAAAAAAAGCTTCGCAAATCCGCTCATGCTTATGCCGCCTATGCCTATGAAATATACTTTGCACGGCTTGTCTAGATTTATCTGGTACATGTATGACACCGTCCTATCTTTTGTTTTCGTTATGCCGTTAAAACTATGATATTATTATATTATCGCGTGTTCAAAAATACAATTAAAAAAAATTGGCGCGCGCCATAAAATCGCCCGGCGGAGAGGGCAATATTTGGTAAAATCATGTTCTTGTGCGAGTTGCATGAAAAAAGAAAAAATAGCAAAAAAAAATAGTAAAATTTGTTCACAATCTGATTTTTCTATGCTATACTATTTATGTAAGAAAGCAGGAAAAATGATATGGATGGCATTGATTTTTGTTGATGTTTAAAAATGTCCGAATGTTTTTACGCGTCGGCATAATCCATATAAATACAACGGGGGTGATAGCGTGATTAAGAAAGAAATGATAGCGATGCTTCTTGCGGGCGGGCAGGGTTCCCGTCTGGGCGTGCTTACCGCGGACGTCGCGAAGCCGGCGGTTTCATTTGGCGGCAAGTACAGGATTATTGATTTTCCACTTAGCAACTGCATTAATTCCGGAGTCGATACGGTTGGGGTGCTGACACAGTACCAGCCGCTTCGTCTCAATACGCACATAGGTATAGGAATACCTTGGGATTTGGACAGAAACGTGGGCGGCGTTTCGATACTTCCGCCGTACGAGAAAAGCTCCAGCAGCGAGTGGTATACCGGAACGGCCAACGCGATATATCAAAATATGAGATATATGGAATATTACAATCCTGACTACGTTCTCATACTTGGCGGCGACCACATATATAAGATGGATTACGAGGTCATGCTTGATTTTCACAAGGCAAACAACGCTGACGTGACGCTTGCGACTATCCCTGTGCCTCTTGAAGAGGCAAGCCGATTTGGCGTTGTGATAACGGATGAGAACAAGCAGATTCAGGAGTTTGAGGAAAAGCCGGAGCATCCAAGGAGCAACCTTGCGTCTATGGGAATCTACATTTTTTCATGGCCGGTTCTTAGGGAGTCGCTTCTAAAGCTTAAAGATCAGCCGTCGTGCGATTTTGGCAAGCATATTATTCCTTATTGCCATGAGCGCGGGAAAAGGATTTTTGCGTACGAATACAACGGGTATTGGAAGGACGTTGGAACATTGGGTTCCTACTGGGAGGCCAATATGGAGCTTATCGACCTGATTCCCGTGTTCAACCTATACGAGGAATTCTGGAAGATTTATACGAAGAGCGAACTTATACCGCCGCAGTTTATCGCGGAGGAAGCTGTAGTCGACAAGGCTATAATAGGCGAGGCGGCGGAGATATACGGCGAGGTGCATAATTCGGTGATAGGCTCCGGGGTGTATATTGCGCCCGGCGCTGTTGTGAGGGATTCCATAATAATGACGTCCGCGTCGATAGGAGAAAATACCATTGTCGACAAGTCGATTATCGCGGAAAATGTAAAAATTGGCGCGAACTGCGTTCTTGGCGTCGGCGAGGACGTGCCGAACAAGGTTAAGCCCGACGTGTATTCGTTCGGACTTGTTACCATAGGCGAGGACAGCGTGATTCCGGACAATGTCAATATAGGAAAGAATACGGCAATTTCCGGAGCGACGGATGCGGGAGACTATCCGGATGGCATACTTGAAAGCGGAGAAACTTTGATTAAGGTAGGTGAAAAGATATGAGAGCAATAGGTATAGTTTTAGCCGGCGGCAACAGCAGCAGAATGAAGGAACTCTCAAATAAGCGCGCAATAGCGGCAATGCCTATTGCGGGAGGATATAGAAGCGTCGATTTCGTGCTCAGCAGCATGAGCAATTCTCATATACAAAAGGTAGCGGTATTTACGCAGTATAACGCAAAATCTCTAAATGAGCATCTTAATTCGTCAAAGTGGTGGGATTTTGGCAGGAAGCAGGGAGGCCTGTACGTATTCACTCCGACCACCACGCCAAAGAACAGCTACTGGTACAGAGGTACCGCGGATGCCATGGCGCAGAACATCGACTTTTTAAAGAACAGCCACGAGCCTTATGTAGTCATAGCGTCTGGCGATGGAATATATAAGCTTGACTACTCCAAGGTGCTTGAATACCATATCGCGAAAAAGGCGGACTTTACCGTCGTGACGGCGGATGTAAAGGACAAGGACGATCCGAGCCGTTTCGGCGTTATAAAGACCGACGGCGACGGCAGGGTCGTCGATTTTGAAGAGAAGCCGATAAGCGCCGACGGATATCAGGTTTCAACTGGAATATACGTAGTTAGGCGCAGACAGCTTATAGAGCTTATTGAAAAAGCGGTGGAAGAGGAAAGATATGACTTTGTTAAGGACATTCTCATAAGGTATAAAGGAATAAAGAGGGTATTCGCCTATCCAATGGATACATATTGGAGCAACATTTCGTCTGTCGAGTCGTATTTTAAGACAAACATGGATTTTCTTAAGGCGGACGTGCGCAATTACTTTTTCAAGCAGTACCCGGACGTATATTCAAAGGTTGAGGATCTGCCGCCCGCGAAGTATAACTCAGGTTCTTCCGTAAAGAACAGCCTGGTTTCAAGCGGCTGCATAATCAACGGCAAAGTGGAGGGGTCCATCCTGTTCAAGAAGGTGTACGTGGGGAACAACTGCACCATCAAGAACTCCATTATACTTAATGACGTGTATATAGGCGACAACACGCATATTGAAAATTGTATCGTAGAGAGCAGGGATACGATTCGCGCAAACACCGAATATGTTGGGGAGGATGGTGAGATCAGAATTGTTGTCGAGAAGAACGAGAGATATGCGTTATAAAGCATAGATATGCGTCTTGAATAGCCAAAGGGGGTTGGAAAAAGATGCAGATAACAGATGTTAGAGTGCGAAAGATCTCAAAGGAAGGAAAGATGAAGGCAGTGGTGTCGATGACTTTGGACGATGAATTCGTGGTTCATGACATAAAGGTCATCGAGGGCGACAAGGGACTTTTTATCGCTATGCCGAGCAGACGGGCCGGAAACGGCGAATTTAGAGATATAGCGCATCCTATTAACTCGGAGACGCGCGACATGATTCAAAGGGTGATTTTGGAAAAATATGAGGCCGCCGTAGTCGAATTGGGAGAAGAGGACAGTTCTGAATTCGAGCAGCAATAAACAATTGTAGAAAAAGGCTGTTGCAGATTGCGTTCGTCCATGCGGCGATCGTGTTTTGCGGCAGTCTTTTTTCCTGTGCGGATTTTTTACAAAGGCATGGCGACATTTTTGGCGCCGTCGGAGAATATAAATGAAAATACTGGTTGTTTTTACGGGCGGCACAATCGGCAGCGCAAATGTCGACGGACGCATTTCTATCGACGCGCACGCGCCGCACAGGCTATTTGGCCTATACGAGAAATACGCAAAAGAACATGGCGTTTGCGACGATGTTTTTTTTGAGGCTTATAGCCCATTTTCGATGCATAGCGAAAATACCACGTGCGCGACATTTATGGAGCTTTTTAGGTATTTTAGGCAGATAGATTTTGGCGCCTACGACGGGGTCGTAATGACTTGCGGCACAGACGCCATACAATATACAGCGGCCTTTATGCAGTACGTTTTTGGGGACGTGGGGATACCGATAGTTATCGTTTCCGCAAATTATGTATTGGACGACGCGCGCTCAAACGGCGCGGCTAATTTTTACTACGCGGTAAGGTTTATTCGCGTTAGCGGGGGCGGAGGAGTTTTTGTTTCATACAAAAATTCGGGCGAACCGCCAAAGATACATATGGCGCTTAGGGTGCTCGAGCATCAGGCATATTCCGATGATATCCGAAGCATATTTGATTTGTTTTATGGATATTTTAAAGACGGCATGTTCGTGCGCAATGAAAACGATAAAGGGAGTGAAAGCCTCGCCGGCGCGGACGCTTTTTTTAACGGCGAAGATGGGCGTTATTTTTTAGAGCCAAAAGAGGGCGCGCAGTCAGGCGTAATTCAAATACGTCCGTATCCCGGCATGAGATATCCGCGCATAGACGGAGACGTTAAGGCCGTATTGCACTACACGTATCATTCAGGGACGATTTGCGCAGTGTCGCCTGATTTAAAAAATTTTGCCATGGAGGCAAAGGAAAAGAATGTTCCTGTGTTCGTCTCAGGGGCGGACGCGGGGAGTTTTTATGAGAGCGAAAAATGCTACGATGAGCTTGGCTTTGTGCTTCTTCCTCCGGCGCCTCCCCCAGCGATGTATGTCAAGCTGTGGCTGTGTGCCGTCGGCCAGATGTCTAAAGACGAGATGATTTTTGTCATGACGCGGCAAAAAACTGGTTTAGCCGATGAGAATATGCAATGACTGGAGATGCTTATGACGAACAAAGTAAAATTTTATCTTCCTGATTTTTATAACAAGTTTGCTTTAAATCAGCTTATTATAATGATGATGCGGCAATATCCGGAATATTTTTATGACGACGCGGAGATAGGGGCGGTATACGGATGTTTTCCCGGCTCCCTTTGGAATGGCGGAAGGGTTTCGCAGGGGTATGTGGGCAGGAACCAGGTTCTGGGCGTTCTTAAGGACTATGCTAAGATGGGAGTCCCAGTAAGATTTACATTTACAAATTCGCTTCTGGAGGAAAAGCATCTATATGACGCTTTTTGCAACATGTGTCTAGAGCTTGCTGATAATGGAGCAAATGAGGCGCTTGTCAATTCTTCGCTTCTTGAGGACTACATTAGGAAGAATTACCCGGATTACAAAATAATACTGTCTACTACCAGGGAAATAAAAACAGAAGAGGAAGCGGAAATGGAGGCGCAAAAGGATTATTTCGCGGTGGTGCTGGACAAGTCTTTTAACAATACGGACAAGCTTGAAAAACTTAAATATAGGGATAAATATGAAATCCTTGTTGATTCCTTCTGCATGGATTCATGTCCCAACAGCTCAAGCCACTACAGGGAGGTCTCAAGGGCGCAGCTAAATTTTGAGAGCGTCGATTTTCCTATGTGCAGGGCTATCAACAGGGATTTTTATGAATTTTTTGCGAACAGGACATTTGTAACGGCCCAAGATTTGTATGGAAAATACAAAAATATGGGATATAATAAATTTAAACTCGACGGAAGGGCTTTCAACATATATACGGTTGTAGAAAGCTACGTCTATTACTTGGTTAAGCCGATTCACAGGGACGTGGTCAGGCTTTCGATTTTAAAGGCGCTTGACAGGCTTTAGGCGCTTAAAGAAGGGACGTGGGCGGACGTCATGGCCAGGGAAGTTAAGACAAACGCAATGAGGATACTGGAAAAAAATAAAATAGAATATGAGATTAACACATATGAATGCGGCGAATTTGTAAGCGGAACCGCGATAGCTAAAATGCTTAATCAGGACTGCGGCATGAGCTTTAAGACTTTGGTGGCCGTTGGGAAAAGCGGGAATTATTATGTTTTTTTAATTCCAGTCGACAAAGAGCTTGACATGAAGCGCGCCGCCGGGGCGGTTGGCGAAAAAAACGTAGAGCTGATTCATGTAAAGGACATCAATAAAGTGACGGGATATGTCCGTGGCGGCGTCTCTCCCATTGGCATGAAAAAGCGGTATCCGACAGTGGTGGACGAAAGCGCCGCCGCCCATGAAAAAGTAATTATAAGCGGCGGCAGGATAGGAGTTCAGATCATTATTTCGCCCGAAGGCCTGTTAAAGGCCGCGGGTGCCAGGTATGCCGACCTTGCCTGACAGCTAAAGACGGAAGCGGCGGGCAGAGGATGGAAAAAATGGAAAGGAAGGCGTCTTTATGCGGGAGCGAAAGCACGTAAAGGGATGGATAAAGCAGACGGACAATAAATTTCTAAATATGTACGAGGCGCAGGCCATAGACGCGAATGGAGAAGATTTTTCATATTATTTCGCGACACGGAGGGAAGACGGGCGGCTTATGTGCCAGACGGGCGAACTTTGCGCGGACGGCGCGGTTTTTTATGCCCTTTTAAAGGACGATCCATCAAAAATACTTCTTTTAAGACAATACAGGTATCCTGTAAATGACTTCATATATGAGCTTCCCGCCGGCCTTATAGACGACGGGGAGACCGCGTGGCAGACGGCGGCAAGGGAGATAAAGGAAGAGACGGGGATGGAGTTTGAGGCATACTTAGATTATCCGGATTTTCTTAAGCGGCCCGCGATTCAGGCGCAGGGAATGGCCGACGAATGCGACATAACGGTTTATGGATATGCTGCCGGGGAGCCGTCGGCAGCGGGCGCGGAGGCAAGAGAGGACATAGAGGTAATAGTCGCGGACAAGCAGATGGCCAGGCGCGCGCTGACTGAAGGACTTGTCGCAATCAGGGCACAGTACCTGCTTACGCAATTTCTAAGGAGCAGTCCGGACAGGCCGTTTGATTTTTTAAATGTATAGGTTTTGGGGACATGAAAATGAAGCTAATGATTAAAAAGGCAGCCGCGCTTATCTTGATTTTTGTTATGGCGGCCGACGCGTTTGGCTGCGGTCTTAGACAGGAGAAGGCTCCAAAGCCGATGCCAAAGGCCACTGTTGAGGTAAATAACGGAAATGCCGATGCCGGCGGCGAGGGGAAGGGACAGTCGGACAAGCCTCTGATAATAGGATGTTTTGGCTTTGACAAAAATTTCAATCCGTTTTCCGCGGCCAACGACAGCGACAGGCGGGCCGTCGACTTGACGCAAATACGGCTTTTAGGGACGGACAGGCGAGGCGAGGCCGTTTATAACGGAATAAACGGAGAGGTAAGAAGCTATAACGGCAAGAATTATACTTATTACGGACCCGCCAACGTAAAGGCGAGATTTAATAAAAAAAAGAATGAAACGGTATATACGATAAGGCTTAGGAAGGATCTTCTTTTTAGTGACGGCAGGCCAATTACCATAGACGATGTGATATTTAACATTTACGTTCTTTGCGACGGGGGGTATTTTGGGCCGTACGATTTGGGAAAGCGGAAAATAAAAGGACTTTTAAATTATCAGCTAAACGACGCCACGGCCGAAGACAGGGCATATGGAAATCCCGCCGACGGCGCAAAAAAAAAGAAAGGCGCGGCGCGAAAGCGCGGTCGTGTTAAAAACATTTCAGGCATAAGGCGCGTCAATAAATATAAAATGACGATTACCTCCTATGGGTACGAAAAAGATATGATAAAGTCGCTTCAGGTGCCTATATGCCCCCTGCATTATTACGGCGACGATGCCAAATATGATTATGAAAAAAATATGTTTGGATTTAAAAGGGGCAGGGCGTCCTTCGTATGCTCCGAAAAAAAACCGCCGCTTGGCGCCGGGCCATACAGATATGTTAAATGTGAAAATAATATAGCATACTTTGCATCGAATGAAATATATTACAAAGGATGCCCCAAAATCGCGTTCGTCCAAATGAAAGATATGGAAGATTCTCTTAATTCCGCTCAAAAAAGAATAGATGATAAAGCCAATGACGAAAAAGAAGGGCAGATGTCGGACGAACCATCTGACAAGGATTTGCCAATCCGCAACGCGCAGGCGGTGGAGATGGCGGAAGGAACCGTTGACGTCATTAACGCCGGCGCGACGGCTGAAGATCTTTTTTGGATATCTCAGGCAAATTCAAATAAGGAGCTTTCAGGAGATAAGATTGAGGTAGAGTTTGTACCGAGCGGGGTTTTTCAGTATATAGGCATAAATGCGAAAAACGTCAAAATAGGAAAGTCGCCGTTTGGGAAGTCATCGACAAATTTAAGAAAAGCGATAGCTGTCGCTTTTGGCGCGTCTAGAAGCGAAATATGGGATTATTACGGCGAGGCGGCCAGCGTTATACAGTATCCGACGTCCCAGGCGTCCTATTTTTATATAGATGAGGATGAAGAGGGATACGCCGAAGCATACAATGTTGACGCGTATGGAAACAGGATATTTAACGACGGCGACAATGAAGAAAAGTCGCGCGAGGCCGCGAAGGCCGCGATAAAGTCCTACCTTGATGAGGCTGGGATTGACGTTGTTGACAAAGGAACGGGCAGCGCGCAAAATGATGCACGAAATAAAGCAAAAATAACATATACAATACTTGTCGTTGGCTCAAATAATGCAAATAATAATGACGACTATCCTTTACGCGGCGTAATTTCCAAGGCTTGCGGGCTGCTGGAGGAGGCCGGCGTCAATATAAACGTGAAAATGGTAAAAGATAGCCAGGCGTTGAAAAAAATATTAAAAAAGGGAAAGCAGCAGCTCTGGGTTGGAACGTGCGGAGCAAATTCAAAGTACGGACTTTTCGGCGGATATCCGGAAGGCTGGGACGTATTTGGCATCAGATGCGCGAAAACATCGCGGCTTGGGGAACGGTTGAGAAAAAGCATGGACGCGGACAAGGACAGAAGGGCGTACAAAAAATGTTTTGACGCTGTTATTGGAATGGCTGTGGATGTGCCGGTCTGCGAGATGCAAACGGCGATGCTTTACAGTCCCGAGCGGGTAGACGCGGATACAATGGTAAAAGATTCAACCGTCTACTACAGCTGGGTAAATGAAATACATAACGTCGTAATGAAGTAAACAGACGTCATTTGCACAAAGCCGTGCCGTCAGATATGAGGCTAAAAGCTTTTTTCTTGTTGACACAACTGGAAATGAAATAATTTCACAAGTTACTAATGGTGCATATAAATATAAATTGCACTAATTAAGCCAAATACGCGTAAATCACATAATAGTGGCAAATGCTTCCCGCAAGCACGAACAGGTGAAATATTTCGTGTGATCCGAAATTTTTATGAAGCTGATTAAAGAGGGGAAGTTTTAGGGCATAAATTATTCCGCCGACGGTATAAATGATTCCACCCGCAAGCAGCCATAAAAACGCGCGCCGCGGCAGCGAGAAAAACAGAGGCTTAAACGCGAACAGGCACAGCCATCCCATCATTATATATATGACCGAATTTATCCATTTTGGAGAATTTACCCAAAACAGCGTAAGCACGAGGCCCGACAGCGCGAAAAACCATATCATGACAAGGAGGGGAATGCCGGACGATTTAGGGAGGGCCAGAACGCATATGGGCGTATACGTGCCCGCGATCAAGAAATAGATCATTATGTGGTCAAGTTTTTTTAGCCGCTTTGTCGACTTGGGCGACGCGTACACCGAGTGGTACAGAGTGCTTGCGGCGTATAGGGAAATCATGCTGCAAATGAATATTCCCGAGGCGGCGACGGTTGCCGCGCCGTCGCCGGCCGATTTTATTATAAGGGGAGCCGCCCCCGCGATCGACAAAATGACGCCCGCAAGATGCGTCAGCGCGCTTCCCGGTTCCTTAAAAAGACTCCTTTTTTCGCCTTTTGTTTTTAAGGCAGCAGACATAAATATTCCTCCCGTCAAGCTTTCGTGTTTATTTCACTGCGTATTTTTAAAAAGCAATAAAAGAGATATGACGTGGTTTTTAAAACCTCATCTCACATTTTCAAATAATATATCAAATCGCGCTTGCGCGCAAGGAAATGTTGTCCGACAAAGAGCATTTAAAACTTAATATATAATACAATATGCGAAAAGTTTGCGAAATATGCTTGCGGCGCGCGTAAAAGTGTGATAAAATTGCCGATTGTGATACGTTAAATTTCCTTGCTCCCTCCCTGGAGAGCCTGAAGAGTTTTAATGTGCGCGGGGTTTAGCGTGCGCATATGCCCCGGGAAGAGGGAGGGGGCCGGCGACCAAAAGGAGGTATGGACAGCTATGAACAAATATGAGTTGGCGTTAGTTGTCGATGCTAAGATCGAAGACGATGTAAGAGCGGCGACCGTCGAGAAGGCAAAAGAGTATGTGACCAAGTTCGGCGGCAGCATTACAAATGTTGAGGAATGGGGCAGGAAAAAGCTTGCCTATGAGATTCAGCATATGAGGGAAGGCTTTTACTATTTTATTCAATTTGACGCGGAGCCGAATGTTCCGGGAGAGCTTGAGCAGTCGGTGCGAATAATGGATAATGTTCTTAGATACTTATGCGTCAGGCGGGAAGCATAAGAAAGGCGGGGTATTTCTTTCATGAACAAGGTAATTTTAATGGGACGGCTGACGCGCGATCCCGAAATAAGATATTCTTCAGGCGAAAATCAAACGGCAATTGCCAGGTATACGCTTGCGGTAGACCGCAGGTTCAAGCGTCAGGGAGACGAGCAGACGGCCGATTTCATAAGCTGCGTCGTATTTGGCAGAGGCGCCGAGTTTGCGGAGAATTATCTTCATCAGGGCACGAAGATAGCCCTGACCGGCCGCATTCAGACTGGAAGCTATACAAACAGGGATGGACAGAAAGTCTATACGACCGAAGTAATAGTGGAAGATCAGGAGTTCGCCGAGAGCAAGGCGGCGTCGTCAGGCGGCGGGAATTACCGTCAGGCGTCCGCTCCCGCAAGGCCGGAGCCTGCAGAGGCGCCGGATGACGGATTCATGAACATTCCGGATGCCATTGAAGAGGAACTGCCATTTAAAGTTTAGAAAGTTTTATCCGTTGATTGTTTAAGGAGGTTTTGACATGGCTTACAATAAGGGCGACAAGGACGGCGCGAGGAGAAGGCCGACCCGCAGGAGAAGGAAAGTTTGCGCCTTTTGTGCGGATAAGGAAAATAATGTTATTGACTACAAGGATGTTAATAAATTAAAGAGGTATGTATCTGAGAGAGGCAAAATCCTTCCAAGGAGAATTACCGGCAATTGCGCTAAGCATCAAAGGGCGCTGACAGTGGCAATCAAGCGCGCGCGCCATGTGGCGATAATGCCTTATACCACGGACTGAAAGTACGCGATAAGTGAGATGGTTGTTTTTGCGGCGGCCGATTGAAGTTGGCCGCCGCATTCTTAACAAATATTTTATGAAGCCAAGGCCAGACTGGCCATATGTTTACAAATTATTCAAAATTTATACATTGTCAATTCACAAAAATTGAATACGCTATGTTTGTCAAGTGTTGTGGAAGCATTTGATAAGTGCTTAAATTTTTTCATACCTTCTCCTTTAAGAAACGCTTTTCTCAGCGTTTCTTTTTTGATGATTTTTTGCTTTACAAAGTTAGTTTACTGTGATATTATCAGATACATGCTGAGCGGCATTCAAAAATGAAGCTGCATCAGATGATATTTAATCGCCCGCATGGCAGTCCACGCCGCAGAGAGGTGATTATGTGGATATTGGTTTTGTCGGCGCCGGCAAAGTCGGATGCTCGCTTGGGAAGTATATTGCTTGCGGCGCTTCCCGCGTGGGCGGACGGCCGGACGTCGTGGCCGGATATTACAGCAGAACAAAGGAAAGCGCCGACATTGCGGCGACTTTTACGCGTTCCCGCTCATTTGAAAGTTTAAAGGACATTGTGGGCGCAAGCGAAGCGATATTTATTACGACGCCGGACGGCGCCATTGCCGGGGTTTGGGAAGATATAAGGAAGTATGATTTAAGGGACAAGGCAGTCTGTCATTTTAGCGGTTCATTATCATCTGACATTTTTTCAGGGATTGAGGAGACGGGCGCAAGCTGCTGCTCAATTCATCCAATGTACGCGTTCAGCGATAAATTCACGTCATATTTAAATTTTGGGCACGCGTGTCTTACCATTGAGGGTAACGGCGCGGCGGTCGGCGCCATGAGGGATCTTTTTGAAAAAAGGCTTGGCCATGCGGTATTTTTAATTAGTCCGTCGGACAAGGCTAAATACCACGCGGCGGCGACGCTTGCAAGCAACTGCGCGGTTGCTTTGGTATACGTCGCGCAGCTTATTCTTTGCGAGTGCGGCTTTAGCGAGAGCGACGCCGAAAGGCTGATAGCTCCACTGGCGCTTGACAACATGAAAAACGTTGTTGAAAAAGGAGTGGCGGACGCATTGACAGGTCCCGTCGAAAGGGGCGATTTGGATACCGTAAAAAGACACTTTGAGGCGCTTGACGGCACCGTTGGCATAGATGCGTACAAAAGTTTGGGCAGGGCTCTCGTCGACATCGCAAAAAAGAAAAATCCCGAAAGAGATTACGATGAAATTGCGGCCTTGTTTAAAAAGGGGGACGACGCGGTGCCTGCGCGCAATGGAGGATTGAAATGAAAAATACGGTCAAGACGTTTCAGACGGCAAAAGAAAAAGGCGAAAAGATCGCGATGCTTACAGCATACGACTATTCGACAGCCAGGCTGATGGACGAGGCGGGCATAAACGCGATTCTCGTCGGCGACTCGCTTGGCAACACGATTCTTGGATATGAAGATACAGTTTCGGTTACGATGGAGGATATGATACACCACGGGGCCGCCGTGGCCAGAGGCGCAAAAGACGCCATGGTTGTAATAGATATGCCTTTTATGTCATATCAGACGGGAGTTTACGACGCGTTAGTAAACGCCGGAAGGCTTATGAAGGAGGGACGCGCCGGCGCGGTAAAACTTGAAGGTGGATCGGCCGTATGCCGCCAGATAAAGGCGATAGCCGACGCGGGCATTCCCGTTATGGCGCATTTGGGACTTACGCCGCAGTCGATAAACGCTTTTGGAGGCAACAAGGTGCAGGGAAAGAGCGAGGAGGCCGCAAAAAAGCTCATTGAGGACGCCTTGGCCGTTCAAGAAGCGGGCGCTTTTTCGGTCGTGCTTGAATGCATACCGGCGAAGCTCGCGGAGATTATAACTAAAAAGCTTGACATACCTACAATCGGAATAGGGGCTGGAAACGGGTGCGACGGACAGATACTTGTCTATCAGGACATGCTTGGAATGTTTTCAGACTATTCTCCCAAATTTGTAAAAAAATTTGCCGATGTCGGCGCGATGATGAAGAAGGCGTTTGCCGAATACATAAGCGAAGTGTCAAATGGAAAATATCCGTCGGCGGAGCACGAATTTAAAATTGACGACGACGTTTTGGAAAAGCTATATTAGGCAGGGACGCGATGCGGCTAAAATGGAGGGAAATTGACATATGTACGTGGCAAAAACCGTAGAAGAAGTTAAAAAAATTGTAGGGGAATGGAAAAGAAAAGATCTGTCCGTCGGCCTCGTGCCTACCATGGGGTATCTCCACGAGGGGCACGCGAGCCTTATTAGGCGTGCGGCGTCAGAAAACGACGAGACGGTTGTCAGCGTTTTCGTAAATCCCATGCAGTTTGGACCGGCCGAGGATTTGGAAAGCTACCCGCGAGACATGACGCGCGACGCCGCGGTATGCGAAAAGGCAGGGGCGTCGCTTGTTTTCAATCCCGATCCCGCGGAGATGTATCACGACGGTTTTTCTTCATTCGTTGACATGAATACTCTTACGGAGGGCCTTTGCGGGAAAAGCAGGCCAACTCATTTTAGAGGAGTTTGCACTGTCGTAGCCAAACTATTCAATATAGTTGCACCAAATAGGGCATATTTTGGTCAAAAAGATGCCCAGCAGCTTATGGTAATACGTCATATGGCGGACGATTTGAACTTTGACGTAAAAATTGTCGGATGTCCGATAGTAAGGGAAAACGACGGCCTTGCCATAAGCTCTAGAAACACGTACCTTAGCGAGGAAGAAAGGAAAGCGGCGCCGGTCTTGAGTAAATCGCTTGCCGTTGGAAAAGAACTTGCTGACGGCGGGCAAAAGGACGCTAAAAAAATTGTCGAAGCAATAGAAAGCGTGATAAATTCCGAGCCTCTGGCAAAGATTGACTACGTGGAGGCGGCGGATTTAAACACGCTTGAGCCGATCGACGTGATAAAGCCGCCGGCGCTTGTGGCTATTGCCGTATATATAGGCAAGACCAGGCTTATAGACAATTTTATCATCGAATGAAGGAGGAGCGCATGACAGTTACAATGTTAAAAGGCAAAATCCACAGAGCCGTTGTAAAACAGGCTGACCTAAATTACGTGGGAAGCATAACCATAGACGCGGATCTGATGGAAGCCGCCGGGATTTACGAGTATGAGTACGTTCAGGTAGTAGACATTGAAAACGGCAACAGGTTTGAAACATACACCATAGCCGGAGAGCGCGGAAGCGGCATGATATGCCTTAACGGCGCGGCCGCGAGGCAGGTTCAGGCAGGCGACCATATAATAATTATGTGCTACTGCCTTATAAGCGATAAAGAGGCCGGGGCGCATAAGCCGAAAGTTGTATTTGTAGACGAAGAAAATAGAATAAGCAAAGTTGCGTTTTATGAGAAGTGCGGAACGCTTTCCGAAGACGCGGCAAAATGACAGCTTGACGGGCAAAGGCCGCGGCTATAAGCGGGCATGGAAAGGGGCGGGCGAATATGTTAAGCGAAAAGACGGTATTGCTGGGCGTGTCGGGAAGCATAGCCGCCTATAAGGCGGCGGGGCTTGCCAGCGCGCTTTCTAAGCTTCGCGCCGACGTTCATGTTCTTATGACGAAAAACGCGTTAAATTTCATAAACCCGATTACGTTTGAAACACTTACGGGAAATAAATGCCTGGTGGATACGTTTGACAGGAATTTTAAATATAACGTTGAGCACGTCGCGTTGGCAAAGAAGGCTGACGTGGCTATTGTTGCACCAGCCACAGCAAATGTAATCGGAAAGCTTGCACACGGCATAGCAGACGATATGCTTACGACTACACTTCTTGCATGTAAATGCAGGAAAATAATATCCCCGGCAATGAACACGAACATGTACGAGAATCCGATAGTAATGGACAACATGGACAAGCTTAAAAATTTTGGGATGAGGGTAGTCGAGCCGGATGAGGGCCGTCTTGCGTGCGGCGACGTCGGCGCGGGAAAGATGCCGTCCGAGGACGATCTGCTTGAATACGTGCTGATGGAGATAGGAGAAAAAAAAGATCTTCTTGGGAAAAAAGTACTGGTCACAGCGGGTCCGACCGTCGAGCCTATTGATCCGGTGCGCTTTATAAGCAACCGCTCTACGGGAAAGATGGGGTACGCGGCCGCAAAGGCGGCGGCAAGGAGGGGGGCGGACGTTACGCTGATAAGCGGGCCTTCGGCGCTGCCGTCTCCAAAGCTTGTCGATACGATACGCGTTCAGAGCGCCGATGAGATGTTTGACGCCGCGGTACGGCATTTTGAAGGCGTTGACATCATAGTAATGGCAGCGGCGGTGGCCGATTATTCCCCGGCGGATGTCGCGGTCGAAAAGATAAAAAAAAGCGGCGGCGATGTCGACCTGCGGCTTAAGCGGACTCGCGACATATTGAAATATATGGGCGAACATAAGGAAGAGGGGACGTTTTTATGCGGCTTTTCGATGGAAACGGAAAATGTGATTGAAAACTCGAAAAGGAAGCTTGTCGAGAAGAAGGCCGACATGATAGTGGCGAACAGCTTAAAGGAAGAGGGTGCCGGATTTGGGACTGATACGAACAAAGTTGCGTTTATAACGTCGGACGGAGTCAGCGAGCTGCCGTGCATGGGTAAAGACGACGCGGCTGACGAGATTTTCGACGAAATAATAAGACGGCGCGGTTAGGAATTGATGATGTTGACGCGTGGCGGACAATGCACTAAAATCGTGGATACGATGCACTGACGTCATTGACACAGAACTAAAGGAGGAAATATATGGCAAGATTTACGTTACCAAGAGATCTGTATCATGGAAGAGGATCTATGGAAGTCCTCAAAAGCTTTACCGGCAGCAGGGCCATGGTCTGTATAGGAGGCGGCTCGGTAAAACGCGCCGGCTTCCTCGACAAGGCGGTCGGATATCTTAAAGAGGCGGGCATGGAGGTCGAGGTGTTTGAAGGGATCGAGCCCGATCCTTCGGTAGAGACAGTCATGCGCGGAGCAGAGGCCATGCTTAAGTTTGAACCCGACTGGATAGTTGCCATAGGGGGAGGATCTCCAATCGACGCGGCAAAGGCAATGTGGATCAAGTACGAGCATCCGGACATTACGTTCGAGGATATGTGCAAAGTGTTTGGGATACCGCCGCTTCGCAAAAAAGCGCGTTTTTGTGCGATTTCCACAACATCCGGCACGGCCACGGAGGTAACGGCCTTTTCAATCATTACAGACTACGGCAAGGGCATAAAATATCCGATAGCCGATTTTGAGATTACGCCCGACGTGGCTATAGTGGATTCTCAGCTTGCGGAAGGAATGCCCGCAAAGCTCGCGGCCCATACGGGAATGGATGCCATGACTCACGCTATCGAGGCGTACGTGTCCACCGCGGCATGCAGCTATTCGGATCCGCTTGCAATATGGGCTATCAAGATGATAGAATCGGATTTGGTAAAATCGTACAATGGCGATGTGGACAGCAGGGATAAGATGCACGACGCGCAGTGTCTCGCGGGCATGGCGTTCTCCAACGCGCTTTTAGGCATAGTGCATTCGATGGCGCACAAAACGGGAGCAGCGTTTGACAATGGCCACATTATTCACGGCGCCGCAAACGCGATGTACCTTCCGAAAGTCATCAAATTCAACAGCCGGAACGAAGCCGCAAAAAGGCGTTATGGCGAGATTGTGGACTATATGGGCCTTGGGGGAAGCACGGACGATGAAAAGGTCGACATACTTATCGGGTATCTTCGCAAAATGAACGACGACTTAAATATACCGCATTGCATTAAGAATTACGGCGAGGGCGGACTTCCGGCTGAAGAGGGAATCGTGCCTGAGGAAGAATTTCTTTCGAAGCTTTCCGACATAGCGCAGAACGCGCTTCTCGACGCGTGCACGGGTTCAAATCCGCGCCAGCCGTCTGTGGAAGAGATGGAGAAGCTTTTAAAGTGCTGTTATTACGATACGGAAGTGGATTTTTAAAAAAATTTCTGGCCGCTTTTGCCGCGCTTCTTGTATTATTCAAAAATGTGTACTATAATGTAATGACTAAATAAAAGGAGGACGATAAGATGGCATATGTGATTGGCGATGACTGCGTCAGCTGCGGAGCCTGCGCCGGCGGATGTCCGGTTGGGGCTATTTCAGAGGGGGATTCCCATTATCAGATCGATGCGGATACCTGCATCAGCTGCGGAGCTTGCGCTGGAACTTGCCCGTCAGGCGCGATTTCTGAAGCTTGACGGAGAGGGCGGCTTGTGCCCGGAAAGACGTATGCGCGCCGTCCGCTTAAAAGCGGGCGGCGCAGAAATGAGGGCTGTTATGACACAGAGGGTAACGGAAGATATGATCATCGGCGATATGCTTGAGATCGACCCGGGAATTGGACCAATTCTTATGGCGTCCGGGATGCATTGCATAGGGTGTCCCGCGTCGCAGGGCGAGAGCCTTGCCGAGGCCGCGATGGTTCATGGCCTTAAGTCGGACGAGCTCGTCGAGACCGTAAACAGCTATCTGGCAAAAAAAGAGTAGCCGCCATCTGGCTGATTGAAAAAGGAGCGCCTCTCGCGCAGATTCCGTTTGGAATCGCGCGAAAGGCGCTCCTTTTTTAAGTCCTGGCTACAGCGCCGCGAGCGTCTGGACAGCGTCATCCCTGATAAGAGGAACAAGGTGCTCCTCAAAAAACGCCCGGCTTGCGTACATGCCGTTTACCGGAGAGCCATATTCACCGATAATGCCGCACGCCCTGTTAAACTCTTCGGGCGTCAGGCCGGAGTTGTAAATCAGCAGGTAGTAGCATCCCGCGGATTCGTCCTTATATACGGCGTTTCTTGCGTCGCACACGCCCGCCAGACTGTCCGCAAGCATCGACAGGTCTCCTAACGACTTGAATGAAAAAATCTTTGCGACATCCGAAGTCGCCTGGCCTAAGTCCGATGCCCTTGGCTTTGCGGCAATGCCCAACGCTTCCGTAAGAGATATAAAATCATTTGTGCCCACATCGCCGGCATCCGACGGAAATTGGGGCGGTTCCCCGGCGTCGACGGCGCATTCGTCCGAAATTGCGGGGGAATCGGGGTCGCCGTCCAAGGCATATCCCTCATTTGCGTACTCATAGTCTCCCGCGTCGTCCGAGAAGTCAGAGAAGCGCGTATCGAGCTCGTCCGGATCGTCCACTTTAGTAATAACTAGTATCAAGGCGTCGGGATACATAGGTATCGCCTCTATCATTAAAGGGATGTCGTCGGCCTCAAATCCAAACTCGTAGGAGGCCTGCTGCATCATGTCGCGGAAAAGAGCCTTCGCCTTATCCGTGCCGTACGCAAGCTCGCTGACGCGCAAATCCCTTTCGGACAAGTCTTTTTGGTTCAATGTGCAGCGAATCTGTTTATCATTTATCTTTTCTATCCGCATAAGCCCACTTCCTCTCATAGACAAACCGCCCTGCTTTTATTTAGGGAAATTATAATTTAATATTTTGTATAAGTCAATGGCGGCGCGGCCGGCGTTTCTAAATGTTTTGTGAAAAATGACGCAAAGCTCCTCGTGCCGCTTGTAACATATTGCCGAAAAATTGAAATTGCGTCTTAAATGTGTTTTTTCAAGCGGATTTATACATGAATGCGTCAAAAAAAGCAATGGCGATATTGCAATTCTTTCCGTAGTTGGATGGTCGACCGGGGTAATATAATGTCTGGCAGAGAAGCGGATCCTAAAAAGAAAGGAGGATGAACAGACGCTTTGCTATGTCAGTTAAAAATTTTACTTTTGCCTGTTAATTGGGATTTCGCGGCTCTGTACGCATTAACGCTTAGGAAATTAAAACAGCGTATCACATATTTACATAGCTGTTGATTGGAGGTAGGTAAAATTGGACGACGGATCGGAAGAACTTAAAGACACAATGTACTCATGGCTTGTATCTGAGATAGAAGAAGCGCAAAGCGCCGGCGTGGAAGTCAGGGTCGACGGAGTAAGGTATTCGCTAAGCGATGTCGACAAGCTAAGGGGCGTGATGGAAAACCGCTACTACATGAAGAGCTATACAGGCGACGAGCGCGGCAAAATAGTTCAAATAGATTTCGAGCATATAGTAAGCGTCTAAAGTCAAACAGCCATCGATTGTTTATCTAACATCTAGTTGACGAAGGGCCGTGAAGCCTTTTTGCAGTCAAAGCCTTAAATGGCAAATTCCTTAAAAAAACCGCCGCTGCCCGGGGAGCTGGCGCAGGACACGCTAAAAGATTGTTAAAAAAGCGTCGTCTTGTACTCGCATCAAGGCGCGGCGGCCTTTTTTTATGTCAACCACAAATGAAAATGTCTCAAAAATTTTCAAACATCAGCACCGTATAA
>CAZTVO010000010.1:27159-29174 GCA_964617075.1 uncultured Jutongia sp. | reverse complement strand
CGAACCGCCCCCGCGCAACATGGGCCCGATAACCTCCCGCTCCGGACAGCTACCCCCAATCGTCAAGCTTGTCTCGGACCCCGTGTCCCCCGCGCACAGCAACTCCTACGACATTTCCTCCGTCATGGAAGAGCTGTCGACCGCCATTCAGGGTATATCGTCGTCGATTGTTGACATCAAGGAGAACGCGGGCATTGTGGACGACAATATAATCGAGCTTTCAGACGAGTCCCAGGGCTTGTACGATTACGCGGCTCAGATGCAGGAGAGGGCGAAAAATCTTGAAAAGAACGCGGTTGAAAATAAGCAGAACGCGAGCAACGTGGTGAACGGAATCATCGAACAGCTCAAAGGGGCGATTGAGCGAAGCAGGAGCGTGGATCGGGTCAACGATTTGACAAACGAGATTTTAAGCATTTCCAAACAGACGAACCTCTTGTCGTTAAACGCGTCCATAGAGGCCGCCAGAGCAGGGGAGGCCGGACGCGGGTTCGCGGTGGTCGCCGATGAGATAAGCCAGCTTGCCGACTCAAGCAGGGAGGCGGCGAACAACATACAGACCATAAACAATATGGTGGTCGAGGCGGTCAATGAGCTGATAAAAAACGCGAACGCCATGGTCGATTATATAAACGGAGCCATACTCCTCGACTACGACGGTTTTGTGGACGCCGGCAGGCAGTACAGCGAGGATTCGGTACACGTCAATGAGATAGTCATGCGGTTTAACGACATGTCGATCAATTTGAAAAAGCTTATGGAAAGCATTATGGAGTCCATAAATGACATAAACGCGTCGGTGGACGAGAGTGCTACGAGTACAGCCAACGTGGCCGCGAACACTTCCGATCTTGTCAGGGATATCGGCGAGATTTCAAATGCCATGGACGACAACAGGCAGATAGCCGGCAATCTTACGGACGAGGCGGACAGGTTTGTTAAATTTTAAGATGCTGCGGGATAGAGGGAATTTATATGAATGGACCGGCGCGTTCGGTTGAAATGATTTCAGAGGCCGGGGCGGTAAAAACACGGCGTTTTTGCGTAAAGACTTTTATTTTGGCGATTTTTGCGGGCATGTTCATAGCGTTTGGCGCGTTCGCGAGCCAGGCGGCGTCCGTGGATTTTGGCGGGAAAAAGCTTGTCGGGGCACTTGTTTTTCCGGCCGGCCTTTTCATGGTCGTCCTAACGGGGGCGGAGCTTTTTACGGGGAACAATATGCTTGTCGTCTCGCTTTTGGACGGAAAGGCGACGGCAAAGGGAATTATTAAGAATTTGAGCGTCGTCTACGCGGGAAATTTCGTAGGCAGTGTCGCCATAGCCTTTATGACGGTTTATGGCGGCGCCTATTCAATGTTTGGCTCTGAATTGGCGAAAGCCGCCGTTTCGGCGGCGCAGGGCAAAGTTTCGCTGTCTCCGTTTGAGGCGGCGGTCAAAGGCGTTTTGTGCAATATATTGGTATGCGTCGCCATATGGATTTCATATGCGGCCGAGGATGTAATCGGGAAAATGGCGGCCCTTTATCTGCCGGTGATGCTTTTTGTGGCGTCGGGATTTGAGCATAGCGTGGCGAATATGTTTTTCATACCCGCGGGCATATTTGCCTCAAAAAAATACGGCATTCCGGCGGATTCTCTTACGTGGGGAGCCTTTGCCTTAAAAAATCTGCTGCCCGTGACTGTCGGCAACATGATTGGCGGCATGTGCGTAGTAAGCCCGGCGTGCTTCTTTTTATATCTTGGAAAGCCGCGCAAGGCTGAGGGCAAAATAGATAAGCGCGTGGACTAAAAGCCGCGGCGTGTGGGCCTGATTTTACGGCCGAAATATAGCTAGGGGTGAGTTTTATGCCGATATGGAAAGCGGCTGCTCTAGGCCTTATTCAGGGAATTGCGGAATTTTTGCCTATAAGCAGTTCGGGACATCTTGTTATTGTAAAGCAGCTGCTTGGCGTCGATTTGGAAGACGGCGGGCTGCTTTTTGACGTTATGCTTCATTTGGGCACGCTTGCCGCGATA
>CAZTVO010000010.1:0-27149 GCA_964617075.1 uncultured Jutongia sp. | reverse complement strand
GTGTCTACCATACCTACGGCGATTATGGGGCTTATTTTGTCCGACGCGGCGGACTGTGCAAACGGCATGATTTTTATAACGGGCGTCTGCCTCTATATCACGGCGATGTTTCTTTTTATAGCTGATTTTGCGGACTGCGGCTCAAAAAAGCCCAAGGAGGCGTCGTACCTAGACGCCGGGCTGATAGGAGTGGCGCAGGGGATCGCGGTAATGCCCGGCCTGTCGCGTTCGGGGACTACCATAACCGCGTGCATATTGTGCGGATTTGACAAAAAATTCGCGGTCAAGTATTCTTTTATAATGTCTATTCCCGCCGTTTTAGGGGCGGCGGTATTGGAGCTGGGCGATTTTAACGCGCTGGCCGCGATGAGGGATGATGTTGTTCCATGCATTGTGGCGTCAGTTGTGGCGGCGGTTTCAGGGTATTTGTCCATTTGCCTTATGATGGCGCTTGTTCGCGGGAAAAAATATAAATACTTCGCCATATACTGCGTCATAATCGGTTCGGCCGCGATAGGCTGCAATTTTTTATAAATATTTAAATCTTTTGGGGCTTGCCCCGTTTTTTGCGATTACAAAAAAGGAGAGCTTTCATAATGGCGTCGGCAGGTAGAAATGGGAAAACTAAGGCAGAATCAGGCGCCTGGAGGCGCAAAGCGCGGGGAGCGGATGAAAATAAGGACCGGGAGGCTTTTAGAACCGTATTGACTGCGATGGCGCTTGGCATCGCGGCTTTATTTTTATATTTGAGCTATTTTGGGCTTGGCGGCGTTGTTGGTCGGATATTTGGCGGCACGATTTTTGGGATATTTGGCTGGAGCGCTTGGATTTTGCCGGCTGGAGCCGTTGTCGGATATGTCTTTTCATCTGTGAACCGCGGCGACAGAAGGGCGCCTAGAAAGATTATCAGCCTTTGCGCTGCCGTATGTCTGATGCTTGGCATCACGGACATAATTTTTAAAAAGCAGATAATGTCGGAATATTATTCGAGCAACCGCGTCATGCACCATGGACTTGACTGCGTCAATCTAACGCTTGAGGATGTGCTTGCGGACGGCAGGGCAAGCTCGGGGATGATCGGGAGGGCCGCGAGCGGTCTTTTTTCATTTTTCACGGGACATTCCGGATTTGCCAGTCAGGCCGCCGCGATATTGATAATGGCGGCATTGCTTGTTTTATGTCTTTTTATATTTAGCGTTTGGGAGATTTTGGGGGGCTTGCGTAAAAAGAGGGAGCGCGGCCGCGCGCCGCAAAAAAAACAAAGAAGCGCGCCGCGTCAGAGCCAAGACGGGAGGCTAAAAAAGCCCGATCGCGAATACAGGCCTCAAAGAAAGAGCGGAGGCGTGATGCAGACGGTCAATCTTTTGGAAATGAACAGGGCGCTTGACGAAATGGAGGCCGCGTCGCACAAAAAAGCCGCCGACGGCGGCGCGATGGAAGAAATCGTGGCAAAGGACGACGACGCGGACAGGGGCGCGGCTATGCCCGACAAAAATAATGGCGCAAAAAAAAATAAAAAGCCCGACTCCGACAATGTGAAAAAATCAGCCGACGAAGCTGTTTTTGCCGCGGAGAGGAGCGGCAGGGATCTTGACGATGTGCCTATTTTTCGCAGCGAGCTTAGCCAAAAATTTGGCAGGAGCGCAGAGAAGGCAAAAAATGAAGAAGGCTTTATTCCCATAAGCGTTGACAACGTGATGGAAGAAATCGCGACGGATCTCGTCAGAGAGGACGTCGGCGCCGCTCTTGATTTTGACGACGCGCCGCCCATAAAAGAAAAAAAGGATGAACTGCGCGCGGCGGATGACAAAATTTATGACGCCGATTTGGACGAGCGCATGGAGACGGAGGTGGAAATCGGGGCAGACCTTAATGAAGAAAAAGAAGAGGACGCAGACGTATTGGAAAAGGCATATGCCGCGCCTAAGGAGGCTGCCGCAATTAACGAAGATGTCCCGGAGAAAAACGACTGGAATACGCCAAAGCCCGGGCCGCGTAAAGAGGCGTCGGCCGGGTACGTGTTTCCCGATATTAAACTTCTTGGAATGCCACGAAAAATGCCATACGCCATGAGCGACGATGAGCTCAAAAATACGGCGTTAAAGCTGCAGGAAACGCTTAAAAGCTTTAACGTAAACGTCAATATGGGAGCCGTTACCTGCGGGCCCGCGGTGACAAGGTACGAGGTCTTGCCCGAGCAGGGCGTGAGGGTAAATAAAATAACAAATCTTGCCGACGACTTAAAGCTTAGCCTTGCGGCGCCAAGCATAAGGATAGAGGCGCCCATACCCGGCAAATCCGCGGTCGGCATCGAAGTGCCTAACGCGGAGCCCGGCTCCGTGGCTTTAAGGGAGCTGCTTGACAGCGACGGATTTAAAAAATCGAAATCTCCCGTCACTTTTGCCGTCGGAAAGGACATAGGCGGCAACGTCATTATTTCGGATATCGCCAAAATGCCGCATCTGCTTATCGCGGGAGCCACGGGCTCCGGCAAGTCGGTATGCATAAACACGCTTATAATGAGCATTTTGTACAAGGCGGATCCTAAAGACGTGAAGCTTATAATGATAGATCCAAAGGTTGTCGAGCTTAGCGTATACAATGGCATACCGCATCTTTTTTGTCCCGTGGTGACCGATCCTAAGGAAGCGGCGGCGGCCCTTAACTGGGCCGTGCGGGAAATGATGGAAAGGTACAACAAGTTTAAAGAGCTTGGAGTTAGAAACATCTCGGGTTTCAACGAAAAGATAAAGACATTTCCTGACGCGGACGCGTTGGGATACGCCAAGATGCCTTCCCTCGTAATAATAGTGGACGAGTTTGCCGATCTTATGATGGTAGCCTCAAAAGAAGTCGAAGATTCCGTGTGCAGGCTTGCTCAGCTGGCGAGGGCCGCGGGAATACATCTGGTGCTCGCGACGCAGCGTCCGTCCGTAAATGTGATTACCGGCGTGATTAAGGCAAATATTCCTTCAAGAATCGCTTTTTCTGTGTCGTCCGCAATTGATTCACGCACGATATTGGACAAAGGAGGTGCGGAAAAGCTTCTGGGAAAGGGCGACATGCTGTTTTTCCCATCCGGGTATTCGGAGCCGGTTAGGGTACAGGGCGCGTTCGTGTCGGACAAAGAAGTCGGCAATGTAGTGGAATTTCTTTGCAGCAACAACGAAGAGCCTGAATATAATGACGGCGTAACAAAAATAATAGATTCGGACGCCGCGCCCGAGGATGAAAAGGATTTTAAACCGGATCGCGACGAGTATTTCGAGGAAGCCGGCAGATTTGTTATAGATTCCGGCAGGGCGGCGGCCGGACAGCTCCAAAGGCGCTTTTCCATAGGTTTTAACAGGGCGGGAAGAATTATCGACCAGCTCAACAAGGCGGGGGTGGTAGGGCCCGCCGAAGGCACCAAGCCAAGAAAGGTCATTATGTCGATGAATGATTTCGACCTGCTAATGGGGCACGTTCCGGCCGCGTCGGATGACGAGCTTGAAGAGGCCGTCCGCGGCTTTGAGGGCGGAAATGAGGAATATGATGAGCAGTATTAAGGGCCTTTTGGCCACAAATTCATTTCTGCGCACGGCCAAGTTCGTCGAGCACTACGAATGGTTAAAAGACGCCGCCGCGAGGCGCGGTGTTGGGCTTGGCCTTATTGGAAATTCGGATGTGCGGTGCGGCTTTTTTGACGGCTGTCAGGAGCGGCTTGCGGGCGTTTTGGAAGGGAAATCCTTTTTGATATACTGGGACAAGGACATAAGGCTTGGCCGGCAGCTTGAGGCGGCCTGCAAAAAAAATGGGATTTTTATGTGCAATTCCGCTAACGCCATTGCCGCGTGCGACGACAAGTCGGAAACGTATCAAAGGATTTGGGAATGGAACGAAACGGCGCAAAAGAGCCGCCGCATACGGCTGATACCCACGATAGCCGCTCCGATGACGTATGGCGGCATAGGATATACAGACCTGTCTTTTATAGACGGGATAATGGAGATGTTTTCATTTCCCATAGTTGTAAAAGAATGTTTTGGATCGTTTGGCAGGCAGGTTTACGCCGCTAAGACAAAGGAAGAGTTAAAAGGCATAGCGGCGCGGCTTGCGGGCGTCCCGCATATCTATCAGGAAATGGAAAAAAACAGCTTTGGCAGGGACGTGCGCCTGCAGGTGGTAGGCGGCCGGGTAGTCGCCGCCATGTACAGATATTCCGAAAATGGCGACTTTAGGGCGAATGTCACGAACGGCGCGAAAAAAAAGCCGTATTTCCCTTCGGACGAAGAATGCGAGATCGCGGTGCGCGCGGCAAAGATACTTGGGCTCGATTACTGCGGGGTAGACATGCTTTTTTCCGAAACGGGAAAAGCGGACATACTCTGCGAGGTAAATTCAAACGCGCATTTTAAGAATTTATTCGACTGCACCGGAGTAAACGTCGCGGACGAAATTATTGAATATGTTTTGAAAATGGCGGGGAGATAGTTATGCTTGGATATGTCGTTTACCGCGCCGAAGAAGCAAAAAAAAATGAGTTTTTTATTGAAAAGCTGAAAAAAGAAGGCAGGCGACGCGGATTGGAAATAGAGCTTGTCCTGCGTGAGGATTTTTTTGGGCGCGCCGCGCCTGATTTTGTCATCAACAGGACGCGGGATTTTGCCGTAAGCAGACGGTGCGAGGATTTGGGCGTGAAGGCGTTTCATTCTTCCCTCATTACAAGAATTGGCAACGACAAATATGCGGCGCTGTCCTATCTTGACGCGCGTCTGCCGGGGAAATTTAAAAATTTGAAGTGGAAGCCGGACACCGTTTTTATAAGTTCAAGCGAGCTTGAGGATTTAAACGCGTTATGTGAAAAGATGTCTTTTTTTGCCGGAAGGGACGCCGTAATTAAATCGGTCGACGGGCACGGCGGTTCGGAGGTTTTTTTGCTTGACGGAAATCTTACGCCCGGCGCGCCGGGGACCTGCGACGGCCTGCGAAAAGAAATCGGCGCGCTGCGCGGGCATGACTGCCTTATCCAGGAACGAATAGGTACGGGAGAGGATATGCGCGTGTACGTTTTAGGAGGACAAATTTATGCCGCCGTCCTAAGGCGGGGCAAGGATGATTTTCGTTCAAATTTTTCGCTTGGGGGGACGGCGCGCGAAGCCGCTCTAAGCGCAAGGCAGAAAAGCTATATCAAAAATTTTATACGCGCCTTTGGGGGAACCGAGCTTGCGATGGCCGGAATAGATTTTTTTTGCGCGCGGAACGGCTGCCTTGTCTTTAACGAGTTGGAGGAGATGGCGGGATCGAGAATGCTTTATAAGAGCACGGACAAAGACATTATAAAAGACTACGCGCGCCTGGTCGCGGGAGAAATGAAAAAAGGCTGACGTGGAAAAGCCTGAGTTAAAAAAGATAAGGGGGATTTTTATGAATGAGGCAAAACTTTCGCCCAAGCAGATTAGCTGCCAAAATATCGCTGAAAATATTATAAACAAGTTCAACATGAGGGGCATAGAAGGATATTACTGTCTTGACAGGGAAGAGGCAAACGCGAAGGCAAAGCGTTTTCTTACTCCAGACTGCACGGTTTCATGGGGCGGGTCTGTTACGCTTTCCCAAATCGGGCTTATCGACGATTTAAGGGAATCGGACGATTACATAATTTACGACAGGATGGCGGCGAAGACGCCGGAAGAAAAGAGGGAAATGTACGGGAAAATAGCGGTCTGCGACTACTACTTTATGAGTTCGAACGCCATCACCATGGACGGGGAGCTTGTAAATATCGACGGCAACGGAAACAGGGTCGCGTGCCTGTGCAGCGGACCGCAAAACGTTATAGTCGTCGCCGGCATGAATAAAGTCGTCGAAGACGAAAGGGGCGCCATCTCCCGCGTAAGAAACATTGCGGCGCCGCCAAACGCCGTAAGGCTGGGGCTGGACACGCCGTGCGCCAAAAGCGGCAGGTGCGGTGACTGCCTTTCGCCCGACTGCATATGCGGCCAGATTGTAATTACAAGAATGTCGCGCGCGCAGGGACGAATCAAGGTCATCCTGGTAGGAGAGGAGCTGGGATTTTAAAATTATGTCGGAAGGGACTGCCCTTATCGATAAGCTGCGCGTCAAGCGAATGCTAAGCCGTGACGAGTTTCGCGTGCTTATCGAGGAGAGCGATGAAGAGGACGCGCAGCATCTTTTTGAGCTTGCCAGAAAAACGCGCGAGAAAATATATGGAAAAGATGTATATGTGCGCGGGCTTATCGAATTTACGAACTACTGCCGCAACGACTGCTATTACTGCGGCATAAGGCGAGGCAACGAAAACGCGTCGAGGTATAGGCTTGGCGAGGATGAAATACTTGGATGCTGCGAGGAAGGCTATGAGCTTGGATTTAGGACTTTCGTGCTGCAGGGCGGGGAGGACGCTTATTTCACAAAAGAAAAAATATGTGGTATCATTAAAGAGATTAAGAAAAGATGGCCCGACTGCGCCATAACGCTCTCGATAGGGGAGAGGGAGCGCGGCGAATACGCCGCGTGGCATGAGTGCGGCGCCGACAGGTACCTTTTAAGGCACGAAACGGCGAACGAGGCCCATTACGCCAGGCTCCATCCGAGCGGCCTTTCGCTTAAGCACAGAAAAGACTGCCTGTGGCAGCTAAAGGAAATAGGCTACCAGGTGGGAGCGGGATTTATGGTAGGATCGCCTTTTCAGACGACGGACTGTCTTATTGACGATCTGATGTTTTTGAGCGAACTTGGGCCGCATATGATAGGGATTGGGCCGTTTATTCCGCACGAGGACACGCGGTACGCGGACGCGCCCGGCGGATCGCTTGAAAAAACGCTTTTGCTTATCGGCATATTAAGGCTTATGTTTCCAAACGCGCTCCTTCCGGCCACGACGGCGCTTGGCACCGTTGCCCCCAACGGGCGGGAGCGCGGTCTTTTGGCGGGGGCAAACGTAGTCATGCCAAACCTCTCTCCGGTTTCGGTAAGGGAGAAGTATAAGCTTTATGACAATAAAATATGCACGGGCGAGGAGTCCGCGCAGTGCAGGGACTGCCTAAAAAGGCGGATAGAGTCGATTGGATATAGGATGTCGATGGACAGGGGGGATTACATTGAAGAAGAAAGGGAAGAACAGCATGAAAAAAGCCAATAACGTTTGTATAGACATAAACGTGACAAAAATAGTCAAGTACGTGTGTCTGGCCGGCGTCGTGATAGTAAGCATCGTTTTTGGAGAGAGGGGATACGAGCGCTTCTTGAGGGCGGGACGCATTTCGGACGGCAAAAGGTGACTGATGTAACAGGTTTGTCTTTGGCGGATTTGCGAAAGGAATAGTTATGTACGACGGCTTGAAGAATAAGAATTTATTCAACATGGATGAAACCATAGCGGCGGCGATTTTTGAGGACGCTGAATTTCCATGGGAGGTTCTTCCTCAAATAAAAGAGTTCGTCATAAAGCTTGGCAGGACGCTGCCTGCCTGCGACTACGATCTGCGTGGTGAGGACGTGTGGATCGCGAAAAGCGCGTCGGTGGCGCCCACAGCCTCCATAGCGGGGCCATGCATAATAGGCAGGGGCGCGCAGATACGCCACTGCGCCTTCATAAGGGGAAGCGCCATAGTCGGGGAAAACTGCGTGGTTGGCAATTCCACCGAATTAAAGAATTCGATTCTTTTCAACAACGTGCAGACGCCCCATTACAACTACGTCGGAGATTCGATATTAGGCTACAAGTCGCACATGGGCGCCGGCTCCATTACGTCGAACGTAAAGTCCGACAAGACAAAGGTCGTTATACGTTACGCCGGCGATTTGATAGACACCGGCCTTAAAAAGATGGGCGCGATTCTTGGAAATTACGTGGAGGTTGGATGCGGCAGCGTACTAAATCCAGGAACCGTAGTCGGAAGCAACACAAACATATATCCGCTCTCTATGGTGCGTGGATATATTCCCGGCAGCAGCATATATAAAAATAAGGGCGAGATTGCCGTGAAGCGCTGACAGGACGCATTCATACGCAAATGGGAATCTAAAAAGCCGACGGACGGCGGAATGCGAGGAGATATGGATATAGTATCAAAAATTTCATCAAAGGCTCATAAAATATTTCTCAATACGTCTACTTTGAGCGAAAAGCAGTTTTCAAAGCGTGCGAAAAAAATCCCGTACAGAAATGAAATGCTTACAAATTCCTATGAGACCAATCTTGAAAACAAGGCGGAGCCGCCCGCGTTTCAGACGTATTTTAAGGAGCGGATGATTGACAGGCTCTTAGACAGGGGCGAGTACAGCTTTGACAATATTTTGGTGATAAACAATCCATACAAAGTTTCTCCCCTGTCGGCCCTTTTGATTTTTAACACCGCGGACGAGTGCATGGTCGAATATACCATAAAAGGGCAGAAGGGCTCCGACGACTATACTAAATGCGATGAAACGCCGACCGTGCGCCACAGGGTTCCGGTGCTTGGCCTTTATGAGGGAGGCTGCAATAAATTGGCCGTGCGCCTCTTAGACTCCTCCGGCGCCGAATTGGCGTCAAAAAACATCAAGATACTGACGCCCGCGCTAAGCAGCCCGGTGCATGACTGCGTTCATATTACTAAAAGCGAAAGGCCTTTTTCGGGCGGATTCATGTTCGTGTCGGGAGGATATCAGGGTGGCGTATACGCTTTTGACGTAAACGGAAATATTAGATTCGCGCTGACTAGGGCGCCGCAGTACTACGGCGTATATCTTTTTGAGAGCGGAAGGTATCTTTTTCCCGAAAGGAATATGAGAATGCCCGCTTATGGCAACGCGCATACCGTGATTACGCATGAAATGGATATGCTCGGGAGGGTTTACCATACGTATCACCAAAAAAAGGGCATGCACCATTGGGCCATCGAGAAGGAGCCCGGCGGCAATATTTTGGGCCTTTCAAGCTCCATGACCGATACATACATGGAAAACGCCATAGTTGAGATCGACAGAAAGACCGGCAAGACCGTCTATGAATTGAGTATGAACGATTTGTTTGACGACACGTACAAAACAAGGAACGACTGGGCGCATATCAATTCGATAGACTATATTCCCGAAGAGGACGCCGCGGTGGTCTCCATGAGAAACGTGCATACCATAGCCAAGATCGACCTTAAGGAGCGCAGCATAATATGGATTATTGCCAAGCCGAAGTTTTATAAGGGCACAAACGTCGAGGACAAGGTTTTAAAGCCCGTCGGCGAGCACGACTGGTTTTTCCAGCAGCACGGAGTTGGGATAGTTCATGACAAAACAGACAATGAGCCGAATAAGCTGCGCATCATGATTTTTGACAACCACACGGCAAACAGGCGGCCGGTAAAATGGTTCGACAAGGTTGAAAAGTCGAACGTGATATTTTATACCGTTGACGAAAAAAAGAGGACCGTAAGGCAGGATAAGATATTTCAGACGCCTCTTAGCATAACCCGCTCCAACAGCGAATACGACGCGGACGGACGCTTAGTCAAGGCTATGTGCGCTCATTTCAAGCCGCCCATAGACGGTTACAGCGCGAAAATATTTGAATTTGACTACGATACCGGCGAATGTACGAACGAGATTTCGTGCGTAACGGATTTTTTTGCCGCGCATACGTTCGATTTCAATATAAAGGACATGTCAAAGCCTATTCCGGCGGAGCTGCCTGTAATGCTAGGAAGCCTGCCCCCGCCCGTAAAGCTGGACGCGGAGCCTGACGAGTTGAAAAACGCCGCGCCAATAACCGAAGAGGTTAGCGAAGCGCTGAAGTTTCGCAGGTACGGCGACCTGATACAGGTTTATGGAGTGGATCATGACGTCGAAAAGATATACCTTTACAACGAGGGCGCGGCCTACGTCCAGGATTTTTCAAAAACAACGCAGCCGCTTAAGGTATTTAAAACGCAGACGTATTACGTAAGCATGCCGTTAAATGACGTGGAGGCCGGATCCTACAAAATCGCCGTGCGGCATATTGGAAACGTTTATACGACGGATTACACAATATCTATCGAAAAAAGGAAATAATTTTGGCACTTTTCATCAAAAGGTATGGACTAAAATAAAAAATTGTGAGATAATATTAACAGTGTTGCGAGGCCTCAATCGCAGAAAAAAGCATTATTGAAAGGAGTAAGAACATGATTTATTCACAGGAAGTAGAAAATATGTGCCCGGTCGCACAAGGAGTGAACCACGGCTGCGCGCCTATACCTGAGGAAGCAAAATGGGTCAAGGCAAAAGAAGTAAAGGACATCTCGGGCTTTACGCACGGCGTCGGCTGGTGCGCGCCGCAGCAGGGCGCGTGCAAGCTTTCGCTTAATGTAAAAGAGGGCGTCATTCAAGAGGCTTTGATAGAGACTATCGGATGTTCCGGCATGACCCATTCGGCCGCCATGGCCGCCGAAATCCTTCCGGGACGCACGGTCTTGGAGGCCTTGAATACCGATCTCGTGTGCGATGCAATAAACACCGCCATGAGGGAGCTTTTTCTGCAGATTGCGTATGGACGTTCGCAGTCGGCTTTTTCCGAGGATGGCCTCGCGGTCGGCGCAGGACTTGAGGATCTTGGCAAAGGCCTCCGTTCGCAGGTGGGCACGATGTACGGAACGCTAAAAAAAGGCCCGCGCTATCTTGAGATGGCCGAAGGATATGTAACGGCGATAGCCCTCGACGCGGACGATTTGATTATTGGCTACAAGTTCGTTAGCCTCGGGAAGATGACGGATTTCATCAAAAAGGGAGACGATCCCAATACGGCGTGGGAAAAGGCGAGCGGCCAGTATGGACGCGTAGACGACGCGGTCAAGCTCATCGATCCAAGGACGGATAAGGAAATCGAAAAATAATATAAAAGGAGGCAACGAATAATGGCACTGTTTGAATCATATGAGAGAAGAATTGATAAAATAAATGGCGTATTGAGCGGATATGGCATTTCTTCGCTTGAAGAGGCCGAAAAGATTACAAAAGACGCCGGACTTGACGTTTATGGCCAGATAAAGGGCATACAGCCTATATGTTTTGAAAATGCGTGCTGGGCGTATACCGTGGGAGCGGCCATCGCGATAAAGAAGGGCTGCCGCCGCGCCGCCGACGCTGCGGCGGCTATCGGCGAGGGACTGCAGGCCTTTTGCATACCCGGTTCGGTAGCCGATACGCGCAAGGTGGGCCTAGGCCACGGCAATCTTGGCAAGATGCTTCTTGAGGAAGATACGGAATGCTTCTGTTTCCTTGCCGGACACGAGTCGTTTGCGGCCGCCGAGGGAGCGATAGGAATTGCCGAGAAGGCGAACAAAGTGCGCAAAAAGCCGCTTCGTGTCATCTTAAACGGGCTTGGAAAAGACGCGGCGCAGATTATTTCCCGCATAAACGGCTTTACGTTCGTTGAAACTGAATACGACCCATATACGAATACTGTAAAGGAGATATTCCGCAAGTCATATTCAGACGGTCTTCGCGCAAAAGTCAACTGCTATGGCGCCAACGACGTATCCGAGGGAGTGGCGATAATGCACAAAGAGGGCGTGGACGTGTCCATCACGGGCAATTCCACCAATCCTACGCGTTTTCAGCATCCGGTTGCCGGCACATACAAGAAGGAATGCATCGAGCAGGGCAAGAAGTACTTTTCGGTCGCTTCGGGCGGCGGCACGGGACGTACGCTGCATCCTGACAACATGGCCGCGGGTCCGGCTTCATACGGCATGACCGACACGCTCGGACGCATGCATAGCGACGCGCAGTTTGCCGGTTCATCGTCAGTTCCTGCGCATGTAGAGATGATGGGACTTATCGGCGCGGGCAACAACCCTATGGTGGGCATGACCGTAGCGGTTGCCGTTTCCGTACAGGAAGCCGCCGACGCCGGCAAGTTTTAGAAAAAGAGATTAAAATATATAACGCAAATAAAGCCATCGTGGGAAATGTCCATGATGGCTTTTTTACGGCGCGGTCCGCGCCCGCCGATGAAAGGAGATGAATTTATGCCTGTGGCAAGCATATTGATCAAGCCTACGTCCTCAAACTGCAACGTAGACTGCGAGTATTGTTTCTACAAGTGCTTAAGCAGCAGCAGGGAAGAATACAGCAAGGGATTTATGAGCGACGAGACTTTGGAGGCTTTAGCCGTCAATGCCATAGAATACGCCGATAATTATGTGGCGTTCGCGTTTCAGGGCGGAGAGCCTACGCTGGCGGGCATTGATTTTTTTCGCAGGGCGGTAGAGTATCAAAAAAAATACAATGAAAAAGGCATCGTCATAGAAAATACCATTCAGACAAATGGCATTCTTATAGACGAAGAATGGGCTAAATTTTTGGCCGACAATAAATTTTTGGTCGGCCTTTCCCTGGACGGTCCTAAAAAAATCCATGACAGGCACAGGAAGGATTTGAACGGGAAAGGCACGTTTGACAAAGTAATGCGCGCCGTCTCCTTATTTAGGCAATATCGGGTAGATTTTAATATTTTAAGCGTAATAACAAACGAGTCGGCAAAAAACGCGTCAAGCCTGTATCATTTTTACAAGCGCAACGGATTTCGCTACATACAGCTTATTCCATGCATGGATGAGCATGAAAGGGCTGGGAGCGGCAAAGAGGAGTCTTTTGCCGTGGATCCGGAACAGTACGGGAAGTTCCTTTGCGATTTTTTCGATATGTGGCTTAAGGACTTTGAAGACGGGCTTGACATGGACGTCCGCATGTTTTCAAACCTTGCGCAGATGGCCGCGGGATATCCCGCGGAGGAGTGCGGCATGAATGGAGAATGTACATGCTATTTCGCCGTCGAGGGGGATGGAAGCGTATATCCATGCGATTTTTACTGCCTGGACGAGTGGAGGCTTGGAACAGTTAAAGACTCCTTTAAAAGCCTTTTTAATTCAGATAAGGCAAAGGAGTTTGTGCAGTATTCGCGAAAGCTTTCCCAAAAGTGCGAAAAATGCCCATATTATTCTTTGTGCCGCGGCGGGTGCCGCAGATGGCGCGAGGGCGGCTCTTTGGCGGGCCTAAATTACCTCTGCCGCGCCTATGAGATTTTTTACAAGCATTCATGGGATCAGATTCAAAGGCTCGGAAAATATATAACAGACCGCTATGGCGAGTACCGCAAAAGCTAGATGTTTTGGCCAGGTACGCGGGTTTTTTGCGCGGCGGACAACGTTTTCACAATTAACGCTGTCCGCCGCTTTTTTATGACAAATTTCCTGTCGGTTACGCGCAGCACGGCATATGCGCGCGGGAAAATGTGAAAACGATTTCATATATTTGCCTTTAACATTTTCATGCGATTTGATATGGTATGGCTTGCGGTATTTGAATTTGCCATGCGCGTCCGCGGCTGCCGCGGGCCTATTTTTTATTTTCATCAGTTAAAAGGACGAAAGGAAATTCATATGGCGGAGCAGGAAGAAAGTTACGTTATCAATGTTGAACATTTAAATAAGCAGTTTGTTGTGGACAAGCAGCCCCTTGAGGTTTTGAAGGACGTTACGCTTCAAATCAAAAAAGGCGAATTTGTTACGATAGTGGGACACAGCGGATGCGGGAAAAGCACGCTGCTAAAAATAATGTGCGGGCTTGTGGGATATGAAGACGGAGTGGTGGAAAGGAACGGCCACAAGGTGGTAGGGCCCGGCCCCAAGTGCGGGATGGTATTTCAGGACCACAGGCTTCTTCCGTGGCTAAAAATAAAAGACAACGTCGGGTTTGGACTCAAAGACCTTTCAAAAGAAGAAAAGGAGGCCAGCGTAAACAAACATTTGGAGCTTGTTGGCCTTAAAGGATTCGGCAACAGCTACCCGGCGCAGCTTTCGGGCGGAATGAGCCAAAGGGCGGCGATAGCCAGGGGACTTGCCAACAATCCTAACATACTGCTTCTAGACGAGCCGTTTGGCGCGTTGGACGCGCTTACCAGGATTCAGATGCAGCAGGAGATATTAAGAATTCAAAAAGAAGAAGGAACTACTATGGTTATGGTCACCCATGACATAGACGAGGCTATTTATCTTGGGAACAGGATAGTGGTCATGAGCGCGCGGCCGGGAGCCATAAAGGAGATTATAGAAGTGGATCCTGTGGAGGGCAAGAAGCGCAACAGCGACAAATTTAATGAGTACAAGCGAAAAATTTACGACTACTTCTTCGAGGGCAGCGGCGACGGGGCCAGGATGCAGAATGTTAGCTAAGGGGGCGTTAAGAAGTGAAGGATACGAATACTTTGTGCAAAAAGGCTGTGCTTGGCCTGATTGTTCCCATAGTCGTAGTGCTTTTGTGGTGGTGGGCGACGTCTACGGGAAAGATACCCTCAAGCCTTCTTCCTACGCTTCCGATGGTAGGCACGGCTTTTATAGATATGGTTAAGACGGGACAGCTGCAGGAAGATCTGCTTATAAGCCTTTCTAGGGTGGTAAAGGGCTTTTTGACCGCTTCCGTTTTGGGAATACTTTTGGGAACGGCCATGGGCATGTCAAAGACGGTGCAGTCCATGCTTTTGCCGCTTATTACAACACTAAGGCAGATACCGATGATTGCCTGGTTCCCGCTGATTATTTTGTGGTGCGGCATAGGAGAGTCGTCAAAAGTCGTCATAATAGTGATCGCGGCGTTTTTCCCGGTTCTTGTAAACACTTTGAGCGGGATACAAAGCACTCCAGACGGATACATAGAAGTTGCGCAGCTTTATCATTTAAGCCGGTGGCAGAGGTTTATAAAGCTATATCTTCCGCACGCGCTGCCGCAGATTCTTGTTGGAGTGAAATTGGGGCTTAGCACTTCATGGATGGCCGTTGTCGCCGCCGAACTTGTAGCCGCTACTTCGGGAATAGGCTTTAGAATGAACGACGCGAGGAGCATGATGAGGTCAGACAGGGTCATTGTGTGCATGATAGTTATCGGACTGGTTGGAATATTGATGGACAAGGCGGTTTCGATACTTTTCGGATTTCTTACCCCATGGGAGAAGGCCAAGGGAAAATGATTAGGGCGAAAGGCGGGAGTACGAAGACAAGGTTCATTAAAAAAATGGCCGGCCTAATTTAGAAATCCGGCCAGATAGGAGGACGCAAGCATGGCGCAAAAAAAGACATTTAACGGAAAACTGGGAAGAAGCATATCCAAAACGGAATTTTCTTTTAAGACCGCAGACAGTCCGTCCAAGGATAAGCCAAATGTGATTTACATAGTCATCGACGACTTGGGATTTTCCCAATTGGGGTGCTTTGGTTCGGATATAAACACGCCCAATATCGATTCGCTGGCGGCGGAAGGACTTAGGTTCAACAATTTTCATACCACGGCAATCTGCTCCGCGACGAGGGCGAGCCTTTTGACGGGAGCCAACCACCATTCGGCGGGCATATCTACGATAGCCGAAAACAATTCCGGGCTGCCAAACGCGCTGGGAGGAATAAATCCCCAGTTCGCGACTTTGGCGCAAATTCTTAAAGAATATGATTATAGGACTATGGCCATAGGAAAGTGGCACCTTGTTTCGGCGGCGGAAAGGACCGATGCCGGACCATACGACAACTGGCCGCTTGGAAAGGGATTTGAAACTTACTATGGATTTCTTGACGCGGACATGGATCAGTGGCATCCCGTGCTCACCAGAGACAATACAAAGGTGGCCCAGCCTAAGGAGCCGAAGGAAGGATACCATCTGTCGCAGGATTTGACGGACAATGCCATTAAGTACATATACAATCATGAATTTACGCGCCCGGAACAGCCGTTCTTTTTGTATTTGGCATATGGAGCTATGCATTCTCCGCACCACGCGCCAAAGGAATATGTTGACAAATACAAGGGAAAATTTGACGACGGCTGGGACGCGATTCGCCAGAGATGGTTTGAAAATCAGAAGAGGCTGGGCGTGATACCGCAAAATGCAGAATTGACGGAAAGAAACCGGTACGTGTCGGCATGGGACAGCCTTGACGACAGGCATAAAAAGGCATACGCGAGATATATGGAAGTATTTGCCGGCTATCTTGAGCATACCGACGCCCAGGTGGGCAGGCTCTTAGACTACCTTAAAGAGGCGGAGATTATAGACGACACGATAATAGTGCTGATTTCCGATAATGGAGCGTCCGCGGAAGGCGGAAGGGACGGCCATTTCAATCTTAACTCCAGCATGGACGTAAGAGAGGACTATCCTGAAGACGTGGATTTGATTTTGGAAAATTATGAGAGCGTAGGAGACGAGTATTCCCTGCCTCATTATCCGTCGGGATGGGCAAACGCCGGCAACACGCCTTTCCAGTGGTACAAGCAGCTGACGCATGAGGGAGGCATTAAAGATCCGTTTATCATAAGGTATCCGAAGCTTATAAATGATCCCGGCTCGGTAAGGGGGCAGTATCTGCACGTAAGCGACATAACGCCTACGGTGATGGATATACTGGGATTTGAAAAGCCCGACATTATAAAGGGAATCCCTCAAAAGCCTTTCGAGGGAATAAGCTTTAAGGACGCCCTGTCAAACGCGGACGCGCCGGGAAAGTACGTTCAGCACTATGAGATGCACGGAAACAGATCGATATACAAAGATGGATGGAAGGCGGTCGTCAACCATTCATTCAATGCCTCCTATGGGGAAAGCTTTGACGACGATGAATGGGAACTGTATCATGTGGAGGAGGACTACTCCGAAAAGCACAATGTTGCGGACAAATATCCTGAAAAGCTTGAGGAGCTTAAAGAGGAGTGGCTTATTCAGGCAGGCCGCTACAATGTGTTTCCAATGCCTGACAACGGATTTTTGGCTTCGAGGGACAGCCTTAAGAGGTATTCCGGCGTCGTGCATCGTACATTCAGCCTCCCTGAGAAGAAACTGACGTACAAGCACGTAAGGTATCCGTATGCCATCCCTTCCGACGAAGGTTTGGGAAGCCGTACAAATACGGTCATCGCGCGTCTTGACAGGAAGGATAAAAAGGAAGAGGGGGTCCTTATCGCTTCGGGCGACCGTTTTGGCGGCATATCCCTTTATGTAAAGGACAACAAGCCGAAATACGTGTATAACGTTTACGGCAGGACTTATTACATCGCCGAATCGGATAAGGAGCTTCCGCTTGGAAAGTGCGAAGTAAAGCTGGCATTTACAGTCACAGGGGACGAAAAGGCGAAGGCCGAGCTGTTTGTCGACGGAGAAAAGACGGGCGAGGCGGCCATAGAGAGCTTTCCGTATTCAAAAGGGCCGGGCGGCATCGCGTCGCTAAAAAGCAATCCGTATACGTCAATTTATGACGTGGATTATCAGGCGCCGTACGAGTACACGGGAACTATTGACGAGATAGACGTTATATACGAGGCTGTCGGAGTCGACGCCGACAAAGCTGTAAAAAAAGCATTTTTAAATGATTGACTCGCGCAAAAAGCGGACGGGAGTATCCCGTCCGCTTTTTTAAATCTACTTTTTTTTAATTTTTTTCCGCCCTTTCATTTGTGATTCGGGCAGTCTCCTCCACGGCCTCCTCATATCCTGTCAGCGCGGCGAATGGGGAAAACTGCGCCGCGCGGTCGTTCATTGACATTTGCGGTCTTTTAGACGAAACATGGTGCGGCAGATGAATAATGTCGTCATATTGATTCATGCCCTGTGCCCTCCGATCTGAGATCCGCGCTCTCTGGCCGTAGCTCCCTCCTCAAGGTTCATCCCCCTAAAAATCGCGTTTTTCCCGAATTTCTTTTTGATTGACAAGGCGGCGTGCTGCAGCTTTTTTTCGCGCTCCAGTTCTATTCGCTCGCGTTCCCGTTCGTCGTTTGCGGCATCGTAGTCCGTGAAAAGATCAAGCTGTTCATAATGCGCTTCACGCCTCGATTCTTCCTCGCTTACGCAGTTGTTTGCCGAAATATTTAGCCTGCGGATCAGCAGCCTTTTGTCCGCGATACGGTCAAAAAGCTTTGAGGCCGCCTCCATTATTTTTTTTGTGGACGACGTATGTTCTCCAAGATTTATTGTGCCATGCGAATGCCTTGGCACGTTTCTTCCATATCGGTCCTTTGCGATTTCGCCGCGATAGTCTTTTCTAATTTTTGGATTTTTAAGGTTTTCTGCGTCATACCCTATAGTTACAGTTATCTGGTCTGTGACAAGTCCCTTATCCACCAGGCTTAAGACAAGCAGGTCGGCCATCTCCTGCAGGACAAGTTTTGCCTTTTGTGCTTCATAAGGCTCCTTTAGCACCTGGCCCGAGCTCATGCTTTTCGTTTCCGGACGGTATGCCTTTACCGCCTCGACTGTGCATGGTTCCCAGCCCCACGCGTGGTCGATTAGAAGTTCCGCGTTTTTTCCAAACAGTTTATACAGCAGGTCTTCATCCTCAATGGAGCGTCTGGCGACGTCGCCCATCGTAAACATTCCATTTTCTTCAAGTTTTTTTGCGTATCCGCGCCCTATCCTCCAAAAATCCGTCAAGGGCCTGTGCGTCCAAAGCATTTGTCTGTAGCTTGCTTCATCCAGCTGCGCTATCCTTACGCCGTTTTGATCAGCCGGGATTTTTTTGGCCACTATGTCGAGAGCGACTTTGCAAAGGTACAAGTTCGTGCCAATGCCCGCCGCGGCGGTAACGCCCGTGTGGTCAAGCACATCCTGAATAATTTTTTTGGCGAGATCGCGGGGAGAGAGCTTGTACGTGTCTAGGTACGGCGCGGCGTTTATAAATACTTCGTCGATGGAATAGACTATGACGTCTTCGGGCGCGACATATTTCATGTAGATTTCATATATTTTAGTACTATATTCGATGTAGAGGGACATGCGGGGCCGCGCGATTATAAAGTCAATAGCAAGATTTGGATTCGCGTCCAATTCGGAACGCAAGTATGACGAGCCCGCGAGCTTTTTTTGTGGGGCGCGGGCTTTTCGTACGGCGTTTGCCTCGCGCACCCGCTGTTTTGCCTCAAACAGCCTCGCGCGTCCCGGTATGCCGTAGCTTTTAAGGGACGGCGTGGCGGCGAGGCATATGGTCTTGTCGGTTCTTTCCTTATCCGCAACTACAAGATTGGCGTTTAAAGGATCAAGTCCGCGCTCTACGCATTCAACAGAGGCGTAGAAGCTTTTTAAGTCAATTGCTATGTATGCGTCAGGCCCCATATCGCGCCCGCACCTCCATTTTTTATAATCAAAGCCGCGTCATGCCGCGCAAATAGTCAATCCGCGCAGAATCTAAGATAGCACAAACGCCTAAAACAATCAAATTCTTCATGACATGAAGGCGGGCATTTTGCCAATCATTGACGCCTTTAGGCTCGAAAAGGCGGGATATAGCCAAGGATAAGTTTTTATGTTAAACTTATCTGTCGTATGGACGTGGATGCGCGGCACAGCGGGAAATGCTAGGAGGAAACCAAATGGGAATTATGTATAGGAGCACTCGCGGCGACGGAAATGAAGTTACGGCGTCGCAGGCTATTTTAAAGGGATTGGCGGACGACGGCGGACTTTTTTCGCCCACACGCATGCCAAAGCTTGACGTTTCTTTAAGGGAAATTTCAAAAATGACTTACAGGGAAGCGGCATACGAGGTAATGAAGCTTTTTTTTACGGATTTTGAGGAGGAAGAGCTAAGGTCGTGCATAAATAAAGCTTATGACGACAAGTTTGACATAAAAGAAATAGTCCGTCTGGCCAATAAGGCGGGAGCGTATTATCTTGAGCTGTTTCATGGGGCAACTATCGCGTTTAAGGACATGGCGCTTTCAATACTTCCGCATCTTCTTACCGCGGCGGCCAAAAAAAACAATATCAGAAATAAAATTGTAATACTTACGGCAACGTCGGGAGACACGGGAAAGGCGGCACTTTCAGGCTTCGCGGACGTGGACGGCACGTTTATAATCGTCTTTTATCCTAAAAACGGCGTCAGCAAGATTCAAGAGCGGCAAATGGTCACTCAAAGGGGAACAAATACGTCCGTGATAGGCATCGCCGGCAATTTTGACGACGCGCAGAATGGCGTAAAGGAGATTTTTGGCGATAAAGAGCTGGCAAAGGCCATGAATGAGAAAGGGTATCAATTTTCCTCGGCAAATTCCATAAACATCGGACGGCTTGTCCCACAGGCGGCGTATTATGTATTCGCGTACGCGAAACTTTTGGAAAGCGGGGAGATTGACGACGGAGAGCCGATAAATTTCGCGGTTCCGACCGGAAATTTCGGCAATATCCTCGCCGCTTTTTACGCGAAAAACATTGGCGTCCCAATTAAAAAGCTTATATGCGCGTCAAATGAAAACAAGGTGCTGTTCGATTTTTTTGAAACGGGAGTTTATGACAAAAACCGCGAATTTATTACCACTTCGTCGCCGTCAATGGACATTCTTGTTTCAAGCAATCTTGAGAGGCTTATATACAGTATTTCCGGAAGCGACGCCGATGTTACGAAAAAAATGATGTCGTCGCTTTTTACGGACGGAAGATACGAGATTGACGATAAGATGAGGGCCGGCCTGGATTCATTTGTCGGCGGATGGGCGGACGAGGAGAAGACGTCATCCGAAATAAAAAGGGTATATGAAGAATCGGGGTATATAATCGACACGCATACGGCGGTCGCGTCCGCGGTCTGCCGCGAATACAGGGAAAGGACGGGCGACGATACAAACTACGTTATAGTGTCCACGGCAAGCCCATATAAATTTGCCGCAAGCGTGATGGAGGCCATAGACGACGGATACAGGGGGCGCGACGATTTCGAGCTTGTAGACGAGCTTGCCAGGCTTTCGGGAACCGCCGTCCCCAAAGCCGTGGAGGAAATACGGTCCGCGCCGATATTGCACGACACGCAGTGCAGGCCCGCCGATATGAAAAAGATGGTGGAAAAGACGCTTGGACTTTGAGTCTAGGCGGCTTGTCCGAGATATATTTTAAATGAAATTTTACGATTGGCTTTTGCGCGGTTACATTTCGCCGCGTATTATGGTATCATGTATCTTGGCGGCGTGAAAGGCAAATTTACATGTCAGAGGTGAAAATATGGAAAATTTTACTGTTAAGGAGATTGCGGAAAGAATTTATGATTTGGACGTAAAGGTCTATGAGGCTACGGAAAGCAAAATGGGAAAAGTGTTTCCGGCGGGCCGCGATCTGTCCGTAAAGAAGATGATAGGGCAGATAGAGCTTGACAAGAGGCATTTTGTCAGGCATGAGGCCATGCTTATTTCCAATATGATAGCTACGATCAAAGACGACGAGAAGGCGGCGGAGTGCCGCAGGGAGCTGGACGAATTAAAGGAAATTATTGATGAATTTAGTCCGATGAAGGTGCTGCCGGACAGCTACGAAAGCAGCATCACAAAACGCAGGGAAAAATTCAGCGGCAGCTCTAAAAAAATACTTTGCATAGGACGCCAGTATGGAAGCGGAGGTCATGAGATAGGGCTTCGGCTCGCGGAAAAGCTTGGAATATCATATTACGACAATGACATATTGAAGATGGCGTGCGAACATCTTGGAAAAGAGTTTCCGGACGAGAAGGACGCTTCCAAAATGTCGGCGGTCGTATATAGAAAATTTTCGTCGATTTTGGGAAACGACGAGCTTTTCTTCGCGGAAAGCAAGATGATAGAGGAAGTGGCGCAAAAGGAAGACTGCATTTTCATGGGGAGATGCGCCGACGCCATACTTGACCTCGCGGGCATTCCAAGGCTGTCCGTGTTTATAGGCGCGCCGTTTGTGGAGCGCGTGCTGCATGAGATGTCATGTACCGGGGCTGAGAGGGACAAGGCTGTCGAGCTTGTCCGCAGGATGGACAAGATTAGGAAGTACTATTACAATTACTACACGGGACGCCAGTGGGCCCACTCGGAAAATTACGACATATGCGTCAACACGGCCTGCTACGGCATAGACGGCACGGTGGAATTGATAGCGAAAATGTTTGAGGCGTTTTGCTGACACGCGGCGCGTTTTTTTGCTTTTGAAAATTTTAAAGGAAATATTTATTTTGCCAGAGGAGGAAATGAAAAATGTTTGTGACAGACAGCATCAAATATATTGGAGTGGACGATAAGGATATTGACTTGTTTGAGAGCCAGTATGTGGTGCCCGAGGGCATATCATACAATTCGTACGTAATTATGGACGAAAAGATCGCGGTCATGGATACCGTGGACAGGAGGGGAACCGAAGAGTGGCTAAAAAATCTTAAAGACGCGCTTGGAGGAAAGGCGCCGTCGTATCTTGTCATTTCCCATCTTGAGCCGGACCACGCGGCAAACGTGCAAAAGCTTGCCGATATGTACCCGGATATGAAGCTTGTCGGAAACGTAAAGACGTTTCAGATGCTTCCGCAATTTTTCGATATGGATTTGACCGACAGATGCGTCACTGTAAAAGAGGGCGAGGAGCTTTCGCTTGGAAAGCACGCGCTAAAGTTTTTCATGGCGCCCATGGTGCATTGGCCTGAGGTCATGACGGCTTATGAAAAAAGCGAAAAGGTATTTTTTTCCGCGGACGGCTTTGGAAAATTTGGCGCCCTGGATTCAAAAGACGAAGAGGGATGGGCGTGCGAGGCCAGGCGGTATTATTTTAATATCGTGGGCAAGTACGGCGCGCAGGTTCAGGCGCTTCTAAAAAAGGCCGCGGCTCTTGAAATAGAAATCATATGCCCGCTCCATGGCCCTGTGCTTAAGGAGGATTTGGGGCAGTATATCGACTTGTACGACACGTGGAGCAGCTACAGGCCTGAGAAGAAGGGTGTCCTTGTGGCATTCGCGTCTATACATGGAAATACGGGCGACGCCGCGAGGGAGTGCGCCAATATGTTTAAGTCAAAGGGCGAAAAGGAGGTCGATTTGTTTGACCTTTCCAGAGACGACATGGCGGAGGCGGTGGAGGCCGCGTTTGAATACGACCGCATGGTGCTTGCGTCCGCGACGTACGACGGCGGGCTCTTCCCGCCTATGGAGGATTTCCTCGCCCATTTGAAGAGCAAGAATTACCAGAAAAGAAAAGTCGCGCTTATTGAGAACGGCTCCTGGGCGCCGACGGCCGGCAAAAAGATGGAGGAGGCGCTTTTGGGCATGAAGGAGATAGAGATCTGCGATAAGAAAGTTGCCATCAAATCCGTCATGAAGGAAGCCGACAAGGCGTCTATTGAAGAACTTGTAAACGCGATGATGTAGCGGACGTCGGCCGCGCGCGGGCGGGAGGATTTGCGCATGACGCAGGACGAGAGGCGCATATATTTGATAAAAGAGCTCTTAAAAGAGGACGAACGCCTGGGAGAAATTGAGATCCCCGCGGACAGGCGCGGGCAGCGGGATCTGCTTCGCGCCCTGACAAACATCAGGCCGCCGCGTCCGATAAGCGAAGAGTTTTTAAGAGTTCAGGACGAGTATCTGGCTAGGGAAAGGGATAGGGCCGGAGTCGTGGACGCAGGCCGACTTCCGGCCCTGCGCCGCGACGGGCGGCTTGTTCTGTGGCAGGGAGACATAACGACGTTAAAGGTCGACGCGATAGTAAACGCGGCAAACAGCGCGCTGCGCGGATGTTTTTATCCTCTCCATTCATGCATTGACAATATAATCCATACGAAAAGCGGCATTCAGTTGCGGCTTTTTTGCGACGATATAATGAATCGTCAAAACCATGACGAGCCTCCTGGACGGGCAAAGATTACTCCGGCGTTTAATTTGCCGAGCGGCCATATCATTCATACGGTGGGGCCGGTCGTGGGCCGCGAAGTTTTGGAAAAGGACCGTTATCTTTTGTCGTCCTGCTATCGCTCCTGCTTGAGCTTAGCGGCGGAAAGCGGCTGTGAAAGCATCGCGTTTTGCTGCATTTCCACGGGGGAATTTCATTTTCCAAATGAAGAAGCCGCAAAGATTGCCGTTTCGGCGGCGGAGGATTTTTTGCGGACTGATGAAAGAATAAAAAGGGTCGTTTTCGACGTTTTTAAAGACGAGGATTTGCAAATTTACCGTGAATTGCTGGGAGACGACGAATGTTAGGCGAAAATTCTTTTGAGAGGTTAAAAAAGGCGCTTGATTCATCGGACGCGGTATTTTTAGGTCTTGGCGCCGGCGCGTCCGCCGCGGCCGGCTTTGAATATTCCGGCCGCAGGTTTGAAAGATATTTCAATGATTTCGCGTTAAAGTACCATTTTTCAGATATGTACTCCGGAGGTTTTTATCCTTTTAAATCATTGGAAGAAAAGTGGGCGTACTGGAGCAGATATATTTTCATAAATCGTTATATGGACGCGCCCAGGCCGTTTTATGACAATCTTTACAGGCTGGCGGACGGGAAGGACTATTTTGTGCTGACTACCAATGTGGACCACTGCGTTTTAAAGGCGGGGTTTGACAAGAGTCGGATATTCTATACCCAGGGCGACTACGGGCTTTGGCAGTGCAGCGGGCCGTGCCATGACGAAACGTATGACAATGAAGATTCTGTCGTGAAAATGGTGCTGGCGCAGGGTTTTTTGATTCATGACGGGGAGCTTGACGCGCCAGCTGGCACACAGCTAAAGATGGAAGTGCCGAAAGAATTGGTTCCGTATTGCCCGGTATGCGGCAGGCCCATGGCCATGAACCTTCGCGCCGACGATACATTTGTGCAGGACGCGGGGTGGCGGACCGCGCTGAGCCGGTACGAGGATTTTGTCAGACGCCACAAAAATCATAAGATGCTTTACATGGAAATAGGCGTAGGATTTAACACTCCGGGAATTGTGAAATATAATTTCTGGAACCAGGTGCGGGACAATCCAAATGCCGTATACGCGTGTCTTAACATGACGGAGGCGTTAGCGCCCGAAGAAATCCTTGACAGGTCGATTTTAATCGAGGGAGATTCTTATGAGGCGGTTTTAAAACTTCTAAACCGGCAAGGGCAGTTGGGCTGTTAGACGCCTGTAAAAGCGCGGGAGGGACGCCATGATAATAAATACCGGCCTGCGGACGGACATCCCAGCGTTTTATTCCGAATGGTTCTGCGGCCGCCTTAAGGAAGGATACGCGTGCGTCAGGAATCCGTTTAACCCAAGGCAGGTCAGCAGGTATAAGCTAAATCCCGATGTGGTGGACGTAATCGGGTTCTGCACAAAAAATCCCGCGCCGATGCTGCCGCATATGGATCTTTTAAGGGACTACGGACAATACTGGTTTGTCACAATTACGTCTTACGGGCATGAAATAGAGCCCGGAGTGCCCGACAAACGCGGGATTATTGACGATTTTAAGAGGCTTTCTCGTATTGTGGGAATAAACTCCATCGGCTGGCGTTACGATCCGATTTTTATTTCCGAGCGTTATTCGTGCGAATATCATATCAGGGCGTTTTTGGAAATCGCTAAGGCGCTTGAAGGATACACGCGGACCGCCGTAATAAGCTTTATAGATTTGTACAGGAAGGTTAAGAAAAACTTCCCTAAGGCCGTGGAGCCGTCTGCTATGGAGCGGGAGAGGCTTGGCATTGAGATGGCAAAAATTGCCGGGGAGCATGGCATGACGCTAAAGCCCTGCGCGGAAGGAGATTTCCTTGAAAAATACGGCGCGGACTGCTCGGGCTGCATGACGGCAAAGACTTACGAAAAGGCCATTGGACGAACGCTTAACGTGCCAAAGGAGAAAAAAAACCGCGCGGCATGCGCCTGCCATATTTCGTGCGACATAGGAGCCTACGATACGTGCATGCATCTTTGCAGATACTGCTATGCCAACGAAAGCCCCGAAAGGGTGAAGATGAACACGCGCAGACATGATCCAAAGTCGCCGTTTCTTGTAGGAAATTATGAAAAAGGCGACGACGTGCATGACGCGCGGCAAAAAAGCTGGGCGGACGGTCAGCTTAAATTTTTTTAGACGCCCTTTTCCCGCCAGAGGGGGGGGCGATGCCTTGTTTTGGAAGGTTTATGTGTCAAGTAATCGTTGACACTTTTTTTATTTCCTTATCCTAAATTTGACAGCACAAGATTTATTCCTTATCGGAGGGTTTACAGATGAAAAAAAACAAATCGGCCCTTCGTGATGCCAGCCCATATAACGCCGCCATCACAAGGGAACAGTTTTTGTTTTATGAAATGAGGACGACCGCAAAGATGGTCTGCGAAGGCCTAGGCAAGGAGGCCATTGTCGACAGGATAGTGGAGGACAACCTTTTTCAGTATCCGACGGAGAAGTCCGTGCGAAGGATTGCGCTTGCCTGCCTGCGGCGGCTGGAAGCGTTGGAGGATGATTCGCTTGTTTTGGCGATAGCGTCGCAGCCAAGCGGCGTGTCAAAGCAGATCTGTCTTTACGCGATGATGAGGCAGTACCGCCTGGTGTGGGATTTCATGCTGACGGTTATCGGTGACAAGTATCAAAAATTGGACAGCACATTCAGCAAAATGGATTTGAACGTGTTTTTCATGCGCCTGCAGGAGCAGGACGACTGGGTCGCCACATGGAGCGGCTCGACAATTGCCAAGGCGCGGCAGGTGCTGACGAAAATGCTGGTAGAGAACGAGTATCTGGACAGCGCGGACGCGGATCACTTAAATCTCGTGCTTATAAGTCCGCTGCTCGAAAACTCCATTCGTTCGCGGGGGATGCAAGTCGCACTTCCGGCATTTAATTGTTTGACGTGAGGAGAATTTGAAAATGAGCGATATAAGCGAGCGCCTCGATTCACTTCGGGGTTTAATACAAAGCCGGGAGTTTCTTGAGGGAAAGGGACTGTCCAACGAGGTCAATATCCGCATCTTCTGCTATGACCCGAAGGACGAGATGGCGGTACGGCGCTTTACGGAGAAGCTTGTGAGCGACCAAAGCCTTTCGTGCCGCCTCATCGAATACAGCCTCTACAAGGTGTTTTTGTCCATCTGCGACGACAAACGCATCATGGACAGGATCTCCCCGCTGGAAGAGAAAAAGGGCAGGCAGTTTATTTTAGATCAGCTAAGGCGCATAGCGGGCAATGAGGCATTCATTGGCAAGATGCGGTATGAGCCGCATGAATCGGGCGACGTGATTTTAATCACCGGCGTCGGGGAGGCCTACCCCTTTATCCGCGTGCACTCCCTGCTTGACGCCATGCAGCCGTATTTTTCGGACGTTCCTATACTGGTCATGTATCCAGGGACTTTTAACGGCCGCTATTTGAAGCTGTTTGACAAACTGGAGCCCAATCCGTATTATCGGGCATTCAG
>CAZTVO010000009.1:0-29398 GCA_964617075.1 uncultured Jutongia sp. | reverse complement strand
AGGCCCGCCTACATAATAGGATATCTTGGAGGATTTTTGATACAGGGCATGGCCGAAGAGGTGTTTTGCAGGGGCTATTTTTTAGTCTCGCTGTCGAAGAGGTACCATGTGGCCGTTTCGATATTGGCAAATTCGGTGTTTTTCGCGTGCCTGCACCAGGGAGGCTTTGGGCTGTCAATGCTTTCCTTTTTAAATTTGATTCTGTTTGGAATATTTGCGTCGATGCTTTTTATAGACTGCCAGAACATATGGATAGTTGGAGCTTTTCATGGAATATGGAATTTCATGCAGGGATGCGTTTACGGCGTGGGCGGAGCGGACGCGAAAAGCTCGGTGCTTGTCACCGAATATCCGGATAACCGCGGGTTTTTAAACGGCGGCGTCTTTGGAATGGACGGAGGAATAGCGGTCACGCTGGTGCTCCTTCTTGGCGTGGCGATAGTATACGCGCATCTTAAGAAAAGGGGAAAAATCATAGACGGCAGCGAGCAGCCGAGCTACGCGGACGTCGCTATGGAGAATTTGAGGAGGGAGATGGACGATTTAAACGCCGCCGGCGGCTTTGACGGCGCGGGCGGCGTAAGAGAGGAAAATATGTATTCAAGCGAGCCTGTAAACATGGAGCCGCAGGATCCGGAGCCTGGCGCCGAAATGCCGGATGAAAAGGCAAAGGACGCGCCGCTGGATTCGGACAAGTCGATTTTTGACGAAAGCTATTTCAAGGATTGACGCGAAAACTTTAGAAAAATCATATTTTTCGCGCGTCGTCAAGTATTTTTCTTATCCTGTGTCCGTACGTGTGGCGGCTGGAAAGCTTTGCGAATCCGCTCGCGGCTATCCTTTCCCTTTCGTTGTCGTGGCTGATGTAATACTTTGCCTTGTCGACTAGGTCGTCTATGCCGTCGTATACGGCCACGTCTTTGCCGATTTCAAAGACGTCCGCGATGGCGGGCCGGTAGTCCGTCAGCAAAAAGCCGCCGGCCGATATGACGTCGAACGTGCGCAGGGGTATCCCGTCCTCAATGTTTGGCGCGGTCATATTTAAGTTTATTTTCGACGAGGCGAAAACGAAAGGAGCCTCGTCGATATACCTTACCGGAGGATGGACGTTTACCCTAATAAGCTTTGACGCGCCGCTGGACGTGAAAAGATGCACGTCGGCGCCCGTCCGCGCCAGGGCGTTTAGGGCGCGCGTCCTAAATACCGCGGCGGCCTTGTAGGAGAGGACGCTTGTGGCAAAGTGGAGTTTTATATCCGCGGTCGACGCGCCGTCAATTTTTAGGTCGATGTATTGCTCAAGCTCGTTTAGGATGTCGTCGTTGAGCATGTAGTTGAAGATGCTGCCGCATGATATGTTTAGCTGCGCCTCGATGGCGGCGTCCATGTACCCGCAGAGATAGTCGGGAAGACATGAGGCCATTTCATCGTATCTGTTCTTGTCGTAGAGGTTGCCCACAAAGGAGATGTCGTATCTGTACTTTTTTGGCGCGCTGCCTAAAAGTTTTTGTACTCTTTCCGGGGCGCCCGCGAGCGGCAGGTATTTTACAGAATCTATATTTTTAAAATATTCCAGCTCTTTTTTGTCAAACACGTAAATCGTGTTCTTTGGATTGCGTATCGACGGGTTTCTCATGCTAAGCAGCGGCGCGTCGCACGTCCATGAAATATATTTTACATTGCGCGCGCGGCATACGTTTGATATCGCGGTAAAATAATTGATTGAAAATACCGCGTCGAACTTACGCGAGGCGAGACGCTTAAAAAGCGCCGCCTCGAACTTGTCGTCCTTTACGTGGCTTGAAAGCGTGAAATCAAAGGCTTCCACGTCGCATCCAAGCCTTTCAAATTCCGATTTGACGTCGTCGTAAGGAAATATGTCCCATTTGTACATTAGTATTTTCATGGCCGTTTTTTATCTTTATCGCGCGGGGGCGTCCTGCATATTTTTGACGGCGGCTGAAAGCATGAGTTTTATGCGGTTTAGCTGATTTACCTCGGTTGCCCCGGGATCGTAGTCCACGGCGACTATGTTTGCCTCCGGGTACTTGTTTCGCAGGGCCTTTATCACGCCTTTGCCTACCACATGGTTGGGCAGGCATCCGAATGGCTGCGTGCAGACGATATTCGGCGCGCCGGAATGAATGAGCTCCACCATTTCGCCGGTAAGGAACCACCCTTCGCCAGTCTGGTTTCCGCATGAAACTATAGGGGAGGCGTACTCCGCGAGCTGCTTTATGGGTACCGTTGGGCTAAAGCGTTTGCTGGCGGCAAGAGCCTCGTTGGAGGTCTTTCGGCAGTATTCAATGTATTTTATCAAGATATTGCTTATATTTGCCTTCGATTTCTTCTTTCCAAGATACTGCGCCTGGAAGTTCGCGTTGTAGAGGCTGTACATAAAAAAGTCCGCAAGGTCGGGGCATACCGCCTCGGCTCCCTCCGCCTCCAAAAGATCTACTAGGAAGTTGTTCGCGAGCGGCAAAAACTTGACAAGTATTTCGCCGACGATGCCGACTCGCGGCTTTTTTACGTCGACAAGCTCAAGCTCGTCGAATTCTTTTATAATCTGCGAAATATTTTCCTTAAATTCATTTTTATTGCCGGTCGTCACCTGCCGCTTCGCGGCCGCGAGCCATTTTTGGTGAAGGGCGTTGGCGGAGCCCTTTACTTTTTCGTATGGTCTTGTCCTATACAGGACGCGCATAAAAACGTCTCCGTAAATCACAGCCTGTATCGCGCGGTTCGCCATTGTAAGGTTTATTTTAAAGCCCGGGTTTTTCTCTATGCCGGCGCTTGCCGATATAACGGGAATGTGTCCCATGCCGGCCTTTTCAAGAGCGCGCCTTATAAATCCTATATAGTTGGTGGCGCGGCATCCTCCGCCCGTCTGCGTAATGATTAGGGCTACGCGGTCAAGGTCGTATTTGCCCGACAGCAGCGCCTTCATGAATTGGCCCACTACTATAAGCGAAGGGTAGCACGCGTCGTTGTTTACATATTTTAGCCCGTAGTCCACGCACGACTGGTCGGCCGTAAGAGCCTCCATGTTATACCCGCATGAAGAGAGCGCGGCCTCAAGAATTTCAAAATGAATCGGCGACATCTGCGGCATGAGTATGGTGTAGTTTTTACGCATTTTTTTAACGAAAAGCGTTCTGTGGTGCGATACGTCACGTCTGGCCGGCCGGATGTTTTTGCGCTCTCTGTCGTTTATGGCCGCAAGCAGCGAGCGTATCCTTATGCGGGCGGCGCCAAGATTGCTTACCTCGTCGATCTTTAAAACGGTATATATCTTGTTTTGCTTTGTAAGTATGTCGCTCACCTGATCCGTGGTGACCGCGTCTAGCCCGCATCCGAATGAATTGAGCTGTATCAGGTCAAGATCGCTTCTTTGCGCCACGAACGAGGCCGCCCTGTAGAGGCGGGAATGGTACATCCATTGATCCACGGCTATCGTCGGCCTGTCGACGTTTCCAAGCTCCGATACGCTGTCCTCCGTAAGCACGGCCACTCCGTATGAGGCTATGAGAGACGGCAGGCCGTGATTTATTTCCGGATCGCAGTGATATGGCCTTCCGGCAAGCACTATGCCGCGGCAGCCATGTTCTTCAATATATTTAAGGGCTTCTCTTCCTTTGCTGCTTATATCGTCGCGAGCGGCCTGCAGCTCCTTGTAGGCGGCGGCACACGCGCGCCTTGTCTCGTCCGCGGGAATAGCATTTTCCTTTTCAAAATATTCGGACAGCCTCTTCGCGGCGATCTTTTCGCTTTCAAGCGAAACAAAAGGATTTTGGTATATGACGTCCGAATTTTTGAGTTCGTCCATGTTATTTTTTATATTTTCGCCGTAAGACGTCACTATGGGGCAGTTGTAGTGGTTGTTCGCATCGGGCGTTTCGTCGCGTTCATACGGCACGCACGGATAGAAAATATACTTGGCGCCGTTTTTTAAAAGCCACGCGACATGCCCGTGTGCAAGCTTGGCGGGATAGCACTCCGATTCGCTTGGTATCGACTCGATGCCAAGCTCATATATTTTGCGGCTTGATTCGGGAGAGAGCATGACGCGATATCCAAGCTCTGTAAAAAAAGTAAACCAGAAAGGATAGTTTTCATACATGTTTAACACTCTTGGAATGCCTACCGTGCCGCGTACGGCCGTCTCCTTGTCAAGAGGCCGGTAGCGGGCAAAGATCCGATTGTTCTTGTATTCAAAAAGGTTTGGCGCGCCGCTGTCCTTTTTTTCCCTGCCAAGCCCTCTTTCGCAGCGGTTTCCGGATATGAACTGCCTCCCTCCCGTAAACCGGTTGATAGTAAGCAGGCAGCTGTTCGTGCATCCCTTGCAGTGCGACATGGAAGTTTCAAACCTAAGTTCTTCGATTTGACGCGCGTCAAGCATCGAGCTTTTTTGTCCCTGATATCTTTCTTTTGCTATTAAAGCGGCGCCAAACGCCCCCATGATGCCCGCGATGTCGGGACGTATAGCCTCGCATCCCGATATTCGTTCAAAGCTTTTAAGCACGGCGTCGTTATAAAACGTGCCTCCCTGAACCACTATCTTTTCGCCCAGATCTTTCGGATCCGTAAGCTTTATTACCTTAAGAAGCGCGTTTTTTATGACGGAATACGCAAGTCCCGCCGATATGTCCGCCACCGACGCGCCCTCTTTTTGCGCCTGCTTGACTTTTGAGTTCATAAATACCGTGCACCTGGAGCCAAGGTCGACGGGATTTTTTGCGTAAAGCGCGATTTTGGCAAAGTCGGACACGCTGTAATTGAGCGACTGCGCAAAAGTCTCTATAAAGGAGCCGCATCCTGAGGAGCACGCCTCGTTGAGCTGAACCCTGTCTATAGAATCGTTTTTTATTTTAATGCATTTCATGTCCTGTCCGCCTATGTCTAAAATGCAGTCGACTTCAGGCTCGAAAAATGCAGCCGCCTTGTAGTGCGCCACCGTTTCGACTTCTCCCTCGTCCAGAAGCAGCGCCGATTTTAACAGCGACTCCCCGTATCCGGTGGAGCAGGAGCGCGCGATTTTTACGCCTTTGGGCAGCAGCGCGTAGATTTCCTTCACGGCCCTTAGAGCTGTCTTTAGCGGGCTTGCGTTGTTGCTGCTGTAAAAAGAATACAAAAGGGAGCCGTCCTCTCCTATAAGCGCGGCCTTGGTGGTAGTGGATCCGGCGTCGATTCCAAGGAAGGCGTTTCCCTTGTATGAGGACAGGTCGGACCGCTTTACGCTGTGCCTTGTATGTTTTTTTACGAAGCCGTCATACTCCTCCTCATCTTTAAAGAGAGGCTCTAGCCGTGCGATTTCAGAATCAAGCCTGATATCGCCAGAAAGCATTTCTTTTAGTCCGCCAAGGGTAGTCCGGCAATTTTTGTCGCAGTTCATGGCGGCGCCGGCCGCCGCGAAAAGGTGAGAGTCTTTAGGGGCGATTATCTGGCCGTCCCGCAGATTGAGGGTGCGGATGAACGCGTTCCTAAGCTCTGTAAGAAAATGCAGCGGTCCGCCTAAAAAAGCGACGTTTCCCCTTATGGGCTTGCCGCAGGCAAGTCCGCTTATGGTCTGGTTTACGACAGCCTGAAAAATCGAGGCCGCGAGGTCTTCTTTTGCCGCCCCTTCGTTTATGAGGGGCTGTATGTCGGATTTTGCGAAAACGCCGCAGCGCGCGGCGATAGGGTATATTGCTTTATAATTTTTTGCGTATTCGTTAAGGCCGGCGGCGTCCGTCTTTAAAAGCGCGGCCATCTGATCGATGAAGGAGCCGGTGCCTCCGGCGCATATTCCGTTCATGCGCTGGTCTATTCCGTCCGTAAAATATATGATTTTGGCGTCCTCTCCGCCAAGTTCTATCGCTACGTCCGTATGCGGGGCCGCGTCTTTAAGCGAAGTCGCCACCGCCACGACTTCCTGTACGAAAGGGATATTTAGATGCTTTGAAAGCGACAGCCCGCCCGAGCCTGTCATGACGGGGGAAACTGGCATATCGCCAAGCTCGTCCCGCGCCTTTTCTATAATGCCCGCCAGCGTTTCCAAAATATTGGCGTAGTGGCGCCTGTAGTCGGAAAAAATTATATTTCCATTAGCGTCAAGTATGGCGATTTTTACAGTGGTAGAGCCTATGTCGATTCCTAAAGCGTTAAAACCAAGTTTCATCCTGCTTCCCCTTTTCTTCTTTCTGGCAAAATTCACCATTATAATATGTTAAAACTATGCTTATTGCAAGCGTTAATTGCGGCCTTTTTCGTATTTGACAAAGGACGTCATGATAATTATAATTAGGCGTTGGGGAGGCGGGCATGTCGCGTCGCGCCTGTTCCGCAAATGCGCGTATGAATGGAGCAGTCTCATGGATAGGTTTTTAAATAAGCTGGAGAAAAAGTTCGGCAAGTATGCAATACCTGATTTGATCAAATATGTCGTAGCGCTTTATTGTCTTGGCGCGGTGATAGGCCTTATAAGGCCGCAGATATACTACTCATACTTGTGCCTGGACATGAGGGCCGTGTTTCACGGACAGATATGGAGGCTTTTTACGTTTCTTATCGAGCCGTACGGATTTTCTTCAGGCGCGGGATTTTTAGTGGGCGTTTTGTTTTTTGCCGTGCAGGTAAATCTTTTTTTGATGTTTGGGCGTTCCCTGGAGCAGGCGTGGGGAACTTTCAGGTTTAATATGTATTTTTTGTCAGGCTACCTATTCAACATTCTGGCGGCGCTTATACTTTACCTGTCGCCCCTTCATTTCGAGGTATACTATTCGGGACTTCAATACATATATTGGTCGATGTTTTTCGCGTTTGCGGTAATAAATTCAGAAACGCAGTTTCTTCTTTACTTTGTGATACCGATAAAGGTAAAATGGCTTGCCATTCTGGACGCGGCTTATTTGATATATCAGGTATTTAGCGACATCTACAAGGGAATAGCCGTGTTTGTGCAGTACGGGTCGTACGGCGTGGCGTACGCCGCGCAGTATATAAGCGGCGCGGTTGCGATACTTGTCGGTCTCGCGAACTTTTTGATATTCTTTTTTGCTACCAGGGATTACAAAAGGATGTCGCCAAAGCAGGCGCGAAGGAGAAAAAGTTTTAAAAGGCAGGCTTCTCAAAGCGCGGGCGCGCCCAGGCACCGCTGCGCGATATGCGGAAGGACCGAGCTTGACAACGATTCGCTGGAATTTAGGTATTGCTCGAAGTGCGACGGCAATTACGAATATTGCTCGGATCACCTGTTCACGCACAGGCACGTAAAGAAGTTTATGTGATTTTCTAATCGGCGACGGGCTTTTATGCCTTTTTTTAACGACGGGGAATGGAGAACGGGATGCTTGTAATAAATTGCGTTGCCATACTGGGCATTGTATGCATGCTTTTGTGCTATAGGCCGGCGAGAGGCTTTTTAAGAGATTTTTCCGCGGGCGGGAAGCGGCGCGGCGGCGGAATTGACGAGGCGCAGGAAAAAAAGATTGGGCGCCTTGTGTTTGCGGCGACGCTTGCCGCCGCCTTTTTTGTCCGTCTTGTCGCGGGCGTCGTCTATAGAGGACATGAAACTGACATGAACTGCTTCACGTCGTGGAGCGACATGGTTTTTAACGACGGCTTCGCGAACTTTTATTCGTCGGACGCCTTTACCGACTATCCGCCGGGATATATGTACATATTGTACGTGGTCGGATGGATTCGCAGCCTCCTTCATCTGGACGCGGGTTCTGCAATTGGCGCCCTGATTGTAAAGATGCCCGCGATTTTGGCCGATATCGCCGCTGGAGCGCTTATATACCATGTGGCGTCAAAGCGCATGAAGGAGACGGGCGCGGCGCTTGTTTCCGCGCTTTACCTGTTTTGCCCGGCCGTAATCCTCGACAGCGCCGTATGGGGACAGACTGATGCCGTATTCACTTTTTTTGTGGCGCTGATGTGTTGCCTGGTATCCGAAAAGAAGCTTATTCCCGCGTATTTCGCGTTTGCCGCGGGCATACTGATAAAGCCGCAGACGCTGATTTTTACGCCGGTGCTGATATTTGGCATTGTTGACTTCGTGTTTTTGGACGGCTTTAGCGCGAAGAAATTTTTCAAAAATCTTGGATTCGGGCTGCTTGCCATTCTTGCGATAGCGCTTTTGATGATGCCGTTCGGATTCGGAGAGGCGCTTTCGCAGTACGCGGAGACGCTCGGATCTTACGGGTACGCGTCGGTAAACGCGTATAATATCTGGAATCTTGTAGGACTAAACTGGGTCGATCAAAACGGATATTTTTTAGGCCTCACATATAAGACATGGGGAACCATAGCCATCGTGCTTATTGTAGCCGGTTCGGCCGTGATAAGCTTTCGCTGCAAAAAAAGCCCGTCAAAGTATTGCTTTATCGGAGCTTTTATTGTGACGATGATGTTTATGTTTTCCGTGCGCATGCACGAGCGATATATGTTTCCGGCTTTGCTTCTGCTTTTGCTGTGCTACGCGATGCGTCCGCGCGGGGAGATATATCTGCTCTATGTCGGCCTTTGCGCCGCGTCATTTTATAATATGGCGCACGTCCTGTTTTTTTACGACCCGAACAATTTCAACAGGCTTGAGCCGGCCGCGATATTGATTTCTTTGGGAATGCTTGTCGTGGCCGCGTATATGGCATACGTCGCCGTGAAGGTCTTTTGTATGGACGCTCCGGAAAAGGACATACAAAAGATTGCCAAAGGCGCCGCGTCCGGGCGCGAAAAAACGTCGAAAAAAAAGAACGAAAACCCCATATGCCCTTCGTCCGAGCCGGTTAAAATGCAAAAGGCCGACTATATTGCGATGTTTGTCATCATGGCGGCGTATTCGCTTATCGCGTTCGCAAGACTTGGCGACATGAGCGCACCGGAAACCGGCATGTCGCTTACTGACGGCGGCGAAAATACGGAAATAGTGCTTGACATGGGAGAGGACAAAAGGATATCCCAGCTGTGGGATTTTCTTGGATATAAGGAAAACAGGCTCTATTACATACAGTACGCGTCCGACGGCGGCAAAGACTGGACAGAGCTTTGCGGAGAAGGAAGCGAATGGGATTCCGGCTCCGTCTTTGCGTGGAATTCGAAGGACATGGGCATCGACGCGAGGTATATAAAAATTTCGCCGGCAAAAGAAAATACGGAGGATCAGCTCCTTGAGCTTGTTCTTTTGGATGGGGACGGCAACACGCTTCTTCCTGTAAATTATGATAAGTATTTAGCTCTTTTCGACGAGCAGGATATGTTCGACGGCAGGAAAAGCAATATGAACAGCACGTATTTCGACGAAATTTACCACGCGAGAACCGCGTATGAGATGATCCACCACCTATACTGCTACGAGAATACGCATCCTCCTCTTGGCAAAATATTGATAGCGGCGGGAATTTTGATTTTTGGGATGAATCCGTTTGGGTGGAGGTTTATGGGCACGCTTTTCGGGGTGCTTATGATTCCGATCATTTATAATTTTTCGAAGAAGTTTTTTAAGGAGACATGGATTTCGATAGTCACCACGCTTCTGTTCACTTTTGATTTTATGCATTTTGTGCAGACGAGAATAGCCACTATCGACGTGTTCGTCACACTTTTTATAATGCTTGCCTATTATTTCATGTACTGCTATACGAGGTACAGCTTTTACGACGCCGATCTTAAAAAGACATTTGTTCCGCTTGGCCTTTGCGGCATTTCCATGGGTCTTAGCTGGGCTTCGAAATGGACGGGGATATACGCGTCGGTGGGCCTTGCGGTGATATTTTTTGCAAAGATGGTTCAAAGGTTTAGGGAATATGTCTACGCGTGCGGCAATATAAACGGGAAGACGGGCAATATAGAGCACAGGTATATAGTTGAGAATTTTTACAATAAGCTTTTTAAGACGATAGGGTTTTGCTGTATATTTTTTATACTTGTCCCGGCCGTGATATATACGCTTTCATACATCCCGTTTAACGACGGTACGGACAGAGGCCTTGTCTCAAGGATGATCACGGCGCAGAGCACAATGTTTAACTACCATTCCACGCTTAAAGCCGAACATGATTTTTCTTCCAAGTGGTACCAGTGGCCTATAATGTACCGCCCGATATGGTATTACAGCGGAGTCATTTCGGACAAGCTTAGGGAGGGCATAAGCGCCTTTGGCAATCCGCTTGTGTGGTGGGCGGGAATTCCCGCGTCGCTTTATATGGTATACCTGATTTTTAAGGACAGGGACAAAAGAGCCGCGTTTCTTACTGTTGGATATCTGTCGCAGTACGCGCCGTGGATATTAGTTTCCAGAACAGTATTTATATACCATTATTTTCCGAGCGTGCCGTTCGTTGCCGCGATGGTCGGATACAGCATATATAAGATAGTTAAGAGATACCCGTTTTTGAAAAAGGCGGCCTATGTATACGCCGCGCTTGCCATCGGGCTGTTTTTCCTGTTTTATCCGGTGCTGTCGGGAAAGGCAATTTCTCCGGAATTTGCAACCAAATGGCTTATATGGTTCAAAAGCTGGGTGCTTCTGCAGACGTGGTAGCCCGCGGGCGGTCCATAAAAGCGGCGCATGGCGCATAAAGAGGAGATTAGTATGGATAGAGAGGTAAAAGAGTGCGTAAGGAAAGTTAACAAGGGCCGCGATATGGGAAAAGTCGTTCCGGAATACGTGGAGCTTGGCATGAAATACAACAACGAATACGCGCGCATAAATCTTGCAATGGATTATTTTACGTATTACGAGCAGGCATTGGACGATGAGGACTCATACGCGGATGAGGCAAGAGAGATTATTGAGGAGATGAACCGCGTCATAGAAGAGCTTTACGAGAATAATCCTGACGACGACGGACGGCAAAAGCTGTGCGAAAGGCTTCTTAAACTGCGCGAGACCTGCCGCGACAGGATGTATGTGCTGTCCGCGTATGTCGACCGCAGCCAGCTGCACTACTACATCATACACCGCACGCGTTATCTTTTTGAAGACGAGAAGGAAATGCCTGACGACGCCGAATTCAAAGACTACGTGATCCGGTGCCTGCTTAATTCGAGGGATGACGCCGATTTAAACGTCGGCGTCCGGCTTGTCGTTGAGGAACTTCCGATGAGGATGACGAGGAAGAGGTATTTTGACCTGATACGCGAGAGCGTATCGCTTTATAGGGGAGAGGCGGCCGATTCCCTTGACAGGTTTGAATATAATTTCCGTACAAATTCGACGTTGTATAGAGACGAAAATATGGACAGGTATCATGTCGAATTTAAGGAGGCGTTTGATGAGCTTGACGCGGCCGATTATGAAAATATGACGGAGGAGGAGTTTGACGCATGCTACTCCATGCTTGAGGAGAATGATTTAAAAATACGTGATTTGATTGATTTGTACGATGAGATTGCGGAAATAGTCAATTCCGCGTATATGACCGCGTTGTCGGGCGGATATTCCGACATGGCCGATTCGGACGGCGTGCGGGCCGCCGATTTGATAACCAGGGGCATAAACTCGATCTTTCTGAAAAGAGACTCCGACGTGTGGGAGATGCTGGGATGTGACGCGGCGGCATCCGATGAAGATAAATATGACTGCCTCTACGCCATGCTTGAAGACGTGGAGGGGAGGCAGGAGGAGCTGTGGGATTCCTTGGATATGCTTGAAGCCGCGTTTTACGATCTTATTGAATCTCAAAAAGAGGTTATAGCCGCGGCGGGTTTTGATCAGGATTTTGAGTGTCTGCGGCGGATGTTTATGTTGACGTCGTCAAGCGTGTTCGCGGAGCTTGATGAGAGCGAATGCGACGAGGTGGTCACGGATGAGATGGTCTCGTCTCTTTCCGAGAGGCTCATAGGGGAGATAAAGGAACTGTTTAAAGGCAAAAGCCGCATGTTTAGGCGCGCGGTCATGGCAGCCACGCTTAAAAATATGCCCGTATTTTTTAGAGACATGCAGCAGGTTGAGGACTACGTGTCCATGTCGCTCGCCCAGTGCGACAATTACGTGGAAAAATATACGGCGAAGCGTTTGATAATGAATGACTTGGCAAACGATTAGCGTCCTTTGCGCGTGGAAGGGATGATTTGGGCATGCTTACGTGGAACGACGGAATGTACATGGATGAAAAAGTTGAAAAAAACCCGGAAAGGTACCGCGCCATCATAGAAGACAGAAAGTTCGCGGACTCGTGCCACTGCATTTCCCTTCCGGCGAATCCGCTTAACATTATGGATATTTATTCGTCCCGCGAACTGTGGTTTGAATATCGCGCCTGTGGGGATCTTGAAATAATCGGGCTTGCGAAAAACAGGGAGGCCGTTATGCGGCTCGCGGCAAAAATTGTGGAGGACGTATATTCGTCCTGCGGGGAGATTTCACCTGGCAGCGTAAGGAGTTTTTTCAAAAAGCCGATGAAGAGAAGGGATAGCTTTTAATTAAGGCAAAGGGGGGCAGGGCGTTATCATTGCTTTTACATGCAAAGTTTTGCTGGCGGTTTTAAAGGCGCTGCTGCTGGCGCTTCTTTTTGTCGTTTTTGCTGTTGTCCTTGCCGTCGCCCTAATATTGTTTGTTTCGATAAGATATAGTTTTTATGCTGAAAAAGAAGACGCCGTGCTTATAAATGGGCGCCTTTCGTGGATGTTTGGCGCGGTGCGTTTTTCAGTTTCATATAGGGATGAAAAGGTCGATTACGCGCTGCGCGTACTCGGAATAGAATGCGTCGGATCAGAGAAGACGCGTTCAAAAAAAGAGAAGACTTTTGCCGGCGTCCGAAAAAAAGAGCGGACGGCTCAAAAAAAAGAGTCCGCGTCGGAGAAAAAAGAGCCCGCGTTGGACAAAAAAGAGCAGGCTGCGGAAAAAAAAGAGACCGCGTCCGAAAAAAAAGAGCAGGCTGCGGAAAAAAAAGAGACCGCGTCCGAAAAAAAAGAGCAGGCTGCGGAAAAAAAAGGGTCTGCCGCCCAAAGAAAAGAATCCGGAGGCGACAAGAAAAAGTCCGCCGCAAAAAGCGGAAACGGTCAGAAAAAAAACAGGGTTAATTCTATAAAAAGCGTGGCCGAAAAGATTTTAAAGATAAAGGGGCTGCTTTTTTCAAAGGCCGCGGCTGATTTTATCCGCGTCGTAAAAAACGCCTTAGCGCGCCTTTTTAAGCGTATTAAGCCAAAAAAAACTCAGGGAGCGTTATTGTTTGGGACGGGCGACCCGTGTCTTACGGGGGAGGCGCTTGGAGCGATGGCGGCATTTATGGCGGCATCCGGGATATGGCTTGACGTGACGCCCGATTTTGAAAATAAGGACATTCGCGGCAATATTGAAATTGCCGGCGGATTTAGGATAGCCGCGTTTGCAATGGCGGCGGCAAGAATAATCGTAAGCAGGGAATGCAGGATATTTTACAGAGAGGCAATGAAATTAAAGGAGGAATTGTAATGGGAGATTTCAGTACGACGGTTGAATCGCTTTTTAAAGGCATGGAGGGCTTTTTGACAACTAAAACTGTTGTTGGTGACGCGGTAAAGTTTGACGACGGGACTATTATACTGCCGCTCGTCGACATAAGCTTTGGCGTGGCCGCGGGCGCGTTCTCGAAAAGCGAAAAGGACCGCTCGGAAAACGGTGCCGGCGGAATGGGCGGAAAAGTACAGCCGAGCGCCATACTTGTGATAAAGGACGGCCAGTCGAGGCTTGTGAATGTGAAAAATCAAGACGCGATAACAAAAATACTTGACATGGTTCCCGATCTGGTAGACAGATACGGGGGAAAGAAGGGCGGCGCCAAGTCGGCGGACGGGGCGTCCGCGCGGGAAACTGATGTAGAGGAAGCCGCGGATTAGAAACGGGATTGTACGGCTGTTTTAGCGCCGGAGGGACAAAAATGTTGACAAAATGCGAAACCCTACGAAAAATTTATTGCATTTAGTCATGTTATTTGCTAGAATGGTCGTGTTGCGCGGGCGGGACGGCGTTTGTGTCCCGAGTTAAAGCTTGAAGGAGGTGTTTGAGATGGCAAAATGCGCGATTTGCGGAAAAAGCGTTCAGTTTGGAAATAAGGTGAGCCACTCTCATAGGAGAAGCAACAGGATTTGGAAGCCGAACATCAAAACAGTGAGGGTTAAAGTCGACGGCGGAACGAAGAAGATGTCGGTATGCACGAGGTGTCTGCGTTCAGGGGCTGTGGAGCGCGCCTAGGCTTCGTCGGCGTAGGCTTATTGATGATTTTTGGGAACGGTTTGGCCGTTCCTTTTTTTTTAGAAGACGCACGGCGCCAAGTCGGCGGACGGAACGGAGGTCATTTTCCATGAAGGGAAAAATGAGCACGGAAATGGGCAGTATCATAATAGACCGCGATGTGCTGGCAAAATATGCCGGCAATGCCGCCATGGAATGCATAGGAATAGTCGGCATGGCCTCGCTAAACGTAAAAGACGGGGTCGCGAGGCTTTTGAAGAGGGAAAACGCGGGACGCGGCGTAAATGTAAATATTGTAAACAACAGGCTTAGGATAAAGCTCCATATTATCGTAGCGTACGGGGTAAGCATACGCGCGGTCGCGCAAAACGTATTGGACAGCGTAAGATATAAGCTTGAGGAGTACGCGGGAATGGAAGTTGAGGATATCAGCGTGATCGTCGAGGGCGTCCGCGTATTGGATTGATTCATTTGTTAAGGAGGAACGGCGAAATGGGCTTAAAATCAATAAATGCCGCGATGCTTCAAAAAATGTTTTTGTCCGGAGCCGGCGCTCTGGAGCAAAGGAAGGAGTACATAAATGAATTAAATGTGTTCCCGGTTCCTGACGGCGACACGGGCACAAATATGTCCACGACCATAAATGCCGCCGCGAAAGAGGTGGCGGCCCTAAAAAATCCCACAATCGAGCAGCTGTCCAAGTCTATTTCCGGCGGGTCGTTAAGAGGCGCCAGGGGCAATTCGGGCGTTATCATGTCGCAGATATTTAGGGGATTTGTAAAAAGCGTAAGGGAGCTTGAAGCCGGTGAAATTGACGCCGCGGCTCTCGCGAACGCGATGAAGAACGCGGCCGATACCGCGTATAAGGCTGTTCTAAAGCCAAAGGAGGGAACCATCCTTACGGTAGCGCGCGCGGGCGCGGACAAGGCATTGGAAATGTCTGCAGACAATGAAAAGACAGACGACATCGTGGAATTTTGCGCGGAAATCATAGCGAGCATGGAGGACGCGCTGTCAAAAACGCCGGAAATGCTTTTTGAGCTAAAGCAGGCGGGAGTGGTCGACTCCGGCGGCGAAGGGCTTGTGACCTTTTTAAGGGGAGCGGGAGCCGCGCTTAGGGGAGAGGCCCTTGACTTTAACATATCCCCGCCTCAAAGCGCGTCAGGCGTCGGCGGGGAGAAAAAAAGCGCGGCGGACGTAGACATAAAATTCGGATACTGCACTGAATATATAATAATGCTTGAACGTGGCGGAAAAGACGTCGAGGCGCAGCTTAAGGAATATCTTCAAAAAATCGGCGACTGCGTCGTGGCGATAGCTGACGATGGAATAGTAAAAGTGCATGTGCACACAAACGATCCCGGCCTTGCGATTCAAAAAGCCTTAACGTACGGCTCGCTTACGAGCGTGAAAATAGACAACATGCGGGAAGAGCATAACGAAAAGGTAATACGCAACGCGCAAAAGTACGCCATAGACGGCGGAATTGAGGATGGGGACGGCCGAAATCTTGACGAACCGGCAAAGGAGGCGGGATTTGTGGCGGTTTCCTCAGGAGAGGGGCTGTCGGCGATTTTTCATGACTTGAAGGCTGATTATATTGTCGAGGGCGGCCGAACCATGAATCCAAGCACGGAGGATATTGTAAAAGCGATAGAAAACGTAAACGCAAAAAACGTTTTTGTCCTGCCAAACAACAGCAACGTTATTTTGGCGGCCATGCAGGCAAAGGAGCTTGTAAATGGAAAAAATGTCATAGTCGTGCCTTCGCAGGATATTTTGCAGGGCATAACGGCCCTTATCAATTATTCGGACGAAAGGACGGTCGAGGACAACGAAAGATTGATGAAGGAGGAAATGCTTAACATAAAGTCGGGGCAGGTAACATACGCGGTAAAAGACGCGGACGTCGGAGGAAGACGGGTGCGAAAGGGAGAGTATATGGGAATTGCCGGAAAGTCCGTGCTGTCTGTGGAAAAAACGTCGGGCGGAGCGGTTAAAAAGCTTGTGAAAGAGCTTGTGGACGATCAGTCCGAGCTTATATGCCTCTACTATGGGGAAGGCGTCGCGAAGGAAGAGGCGCGCGCGCTCGCGGACGAGCTGTCGGATGTGTATGCCGACATTGAGACGGAGGTGCAGTACGGCGGCCAGCCTCTATATTCATATCTTGTATCGGTGGAATAGCTTGGTACGCCTTTATTAAACGGGCGCGGAGGATTATTACGGCGATGGAACTTAGCGACGGCATTAAAAATATTAAGGGCATCGGCGATAAAAGCGAGAAGCTCTTTAACAAGCTGGGGATTTTTTCAGTTGAAGAGCTTCTTTGCTTTTATCCCAGAGAATATGACGTAATTGGAAAAATCGAAACGGTGCGCGACGCGTCGGAACGCTGCGCGTCGGGAGGCATGGCGGTTTTGGATGTGGAGCCGTTATCCAGGCCCGTTGTGGCGGACGCCGGAAAATTAAAAATAGTACGTTGCAAAATGGGAGATGAAAGCGGTACGGTAACGGCCGTGTGGTTTAATATGCCTTTTATGGCAAAAAAGCTCCAGGCTGGCGGGCACCGCATTTTGCGCGGGCGAATCGCGCGTAGGGGCGGAAACGTCGAGATAAATCATCCAAGAATCCTTACAAGGAAAGAGTATGAGGATATGGCGGGCAGGCCAATGCCTATTTATGGCCTTACGGCCGGTTTGACAAACAACATGGTTCAAAAGGCGGTGAGGGCGGCTTTAAATGAAACTGATTTGGGCGACGATTTTTTGCCCGCCGGCATAAGAGAAGAAAACGGCCTTATGGATTATAAAGACGCCGTGGCCCGCGTCCATTTTCCAAAAGACGGGAACGAATGCGTCAACGCGAAAAAAAGGCTTGCGTTCGACGAGTTTTTTTTCTTTTCGCTTGGCCTTTCCATGCTAAAGAAAAACAAACATAAAAAAGAGTCTAATTACAGGCTTGACAGCTTTTGCCTCGCTGACAGGCTGATTGATTCCTTAAAATTTCGCCTAACGGCCGGCCAGGAAGGCGCCTGGCGCGACATAAAGCGGGATCTGTCGTCGGGCTTTGAGATGAACAGGCTTATTCAAGGCGACGTTGGCTCGGGCAAGACGATAATAGCCGTCCTTGCGCTGTTAAGCGCGGTCGAAGGAGGGCACCAGGGAGCCATCATGGCTCCCACGGAGGCGCTTGCGAAGCAGCACTGTAAAACGTTTGAGGGGCTTTTTGAAGGATTAAACGTAAAGCTGTGTCTTCTTGTCGGTTCAATGTCGGCCTCCGAAAAGAAAAAGGCACGCGCGCGGATCGAAAGTAAAGAGGCCGACATAATAATAGGGACTCACGCGCTGATTCAGGAAAATGTCGTTTTTGCGGATTTGGCGCTTGCCGTGACGGACGAGCAGCACCGCTTCGGCGTAAGGCAAAGAAAAAGTTTTTCAGAAAAAGGCGCGGAGCCTCATATGCTTGTGATGAGCGCCACGCCTATACCAAGAACTCTCGCCATGATACTGTACGGCGACTTGGACGCGTCCGTCATAGATTCCATGCCTGCGGGCAGGCTGCCTATAAAAAACTGCGCCGTGGATGAAAGCTACAGGCCAAGGGCTTTTAAATTTATCGAATCTCAGATAGCCATGGGACGGCAGGCGTACGTGGTATGCCCCCTGATTGAGGAGAGCGACGGCCTTGACGCGCAAAATGTAACCGACTGTTCAAATATGCTGCGCCGCGCCCTGCCGCCCGACGTAAGAATTGACGTCATGCATGGCAGGCTTTCGCCTTCCGAGAAAAATGACGTCATGGAAAAATTTTTCCGCCATGAAATCGATGTGCTAGTCTCAACGACTGTCATAGAGGTGGGAATAGACGTTCCAAACGCGACGGTGATGATGATTGAAAACGCGGAGCGCTTCGGCCTCGCGCAGCTGCATCAGCTAAGAGGACGCGTAGGGAGGGGCGGCGAGCAGTCATACTGCATATTTATGGCAAAAGACGCCTCGAAAGAAACTATGGAAAGGTTGTCCATACTTGAAAATTCAAATGACGGATTTTATGTGGCCGAGCAGGATTTAAGGCTGCGCGGTCCCGGAGATTTTTTTGGAATACGCCAAAGCGGAATGTTCGATTTTAAAATTGCCGACATATATCGGGACGCCGACATGCTAAAGGCGGCGAACGCGGCTGCCGAAAAATTTGGCGAAAAAGACATAATGCTTTTGTGCAGGAAACACGACTGGATAAAGAGGAAGATATTATCATATTCGGGCGACGTTTCCCTTTGACTGCCGTGTTTGATGGGCGCCTGACTGATAAATTACGTCATATAACATTGATTTTTTGCTCCAATAATAGTAGAATTATAGCGATATTCGGTGATTTTGAAGGGAGCGCCTATGACAAAGACAGCTTATTCTGAGGAAAAATTGTTTGAACTTGGAAAAGTCCATTATGAAAAGCTTGTGTTATACTGCATGAGGCTGGAGGAAAAGGGCTTTTGGGCACAGGCCGAAAAAGTCATAAAAAAATCCAGCACGGAGGTCCTTGATCTGTACGTGCAGTCGGTTCTTATGAACCTCGCGGTGCATTGCGGCGAAATTTTAGACAGCCAGCGCGAATTTATGCGTTCCGTTACGGCAAAAAATCCTCTTGGGATACCAAAACAGGGCAAGATAAAAAAATCGACATACAACGACAGCAGGAGGATGTACGAGCTGCCGCCGGTTCTTTTGCAGCTTTGCGGTCTTTACGACAAACAGAACGGCGCCGACATGACGGAATACTTCCTCGACTCTTTTTTAAATATTTTGCTTTGCATGGCATATTTGAACGAGGGAAAAAGCGAAAGGGTAAACGAGTTTATAAGCAGATACTGCGAAAAGATAAGCAATTTTATAATCGATCGTGACGCGAACGACTGCGCGGAGTATATAGTAAAAAAACTCTCCTCGGGCGAGATAAGATGCGACGCCGAATGGCTTAAGGGCAGGAGAAAGCGCTCCGGCAGGCAAAACGCCAGGAGCGCGGCGGATATGCGCGAGAGCGGCGCGCCAAAGAAAAAAAAGGCTAAGAGCCAAAAGCAGGCGAAAAATAAACCCGACGCGACGACTGGAGGAAAGGCGGAAGGAAGAAACGCCCTTGTCGGCGAAAATGCCGTTATGGCGGCCGTGGAAGCCGAAAAGAGCGCCAGGGAAGAGCAGGAGAGGCAAAAAGAAAAAGAAAGGCAAAAGAAAAGGGAGGAATTTTTCAAAAGAGTAGAAGAGGACGGGAGGCTTGCAAGAGAGGAGGAAGAGCGGCAGAGGGCCGAACAGGACAGACTCGCCAGGGAGCAGTTTCTTGTCGTCAAAAAGAGGCTCCAGGACAGGGAGAGGGCCGCTAAGGAAGAGCAGGAAAGAAAAATCGGCATGCTCATGGAGGAGCTTAACTCCTTAGTGGGGCTTTCAAACGTAAAAAAAGAAATAAGATCGCTTACAAATCTTATCAAGATAAGGCAGCTTCGCGACAGGATGAGCATGCCTGTTATGGATATGTCGTACCATATGGTATTTACCGGGAGTCCGGGAACGGGAAAGACGACGGTTGCCCGGCTTGTCGGACGCATATATAAGGAACTTGGCATTTTGTCGGACGGAAAGATGATAGAGACGGATCGTTCGGGACTTGTGGCGGGATACGTCGGACAGACCGCCATAAAGGTTCACGACATGGTCGAGCAGGCGATAGGCGGCGTCCTTTTTATAGACGAGGCGTATTCGCTTGTAAATCCGGACGTGCCAAACGACTTTGGCGGGGAGGCCGTGGACGCTCTTGTAAAGCTTATGGAAGACCATAGGGACAACCTTGTTATAATTGTGGCGGGATATACAAATGAAATGAAGACATTTTTAAAGAGCAACACCGGCCTTATATCAAGATTTAACAAATTTATAGATTTTCCCGACTACAGCAAGGAAGAGCTTTTAGAAATCATGGGAGTGATGGCAAAGGACGCCGGGCTTTCCATAGAGGATTCCGCAAAGGCAAAAGTTCTTGGCCGTCTTGACGAAATGAGTCCGGACGAGTGGAGGGATTTTGGAAATGCCAGGGGCATACGGAACATGTTTGAAAAAATCGTGATGAATCAGGCGAACCGCCTTGTGGAGATTGAGAATCCGACTAAGGAGCAGCTTATGGCCATAAAGGGAGAGGATGTCATAATTTGACCATGGCGGGCCGATGTGCTACAATGTGCTTTGGCTTGCCGGCGGACGGCGGGTAATGAGGTGCGTATGAGGGTCATTGCGGGAAAAGCCAAAGGGCGCAGGTTAGAGGCGCCCTCAGGCATGGATACGAGGCCTACGGCAGACCGCGTAAAGGAGACGCTGTTTAATATTCTTCAGGGGCGCGTGCCGGAAAGCAGATTCCTTGATTTGTTTAGCGGCAGCGGCGGCATTGCCATTGAGGCCGTAAGCAGGGGAGCCGCGGAGGCGGCGCTTGTGGAGAGCAGCAAAAAGGCGGTCGAGTGCATAAGGCGTAATGTCGAAAAGGCGGGCGTGGCAGACTCGGTTCGCGTTATGCGCATGGACGTCATGAGGGCGCTTAGGGAGCTTGACGCGCAGGGCGCGCCGTTTGACATTATATTTATGGATCCGCCGTATGGCCGCGGGCTTGAAAGGGGTGCGGTCGGCTTTTTGCTCGATTCGTCGATTGTAAAGGACGGTTCCACAATAGTTGTGGAGGCCTCCATTAAGACGGACATATCATATATGTACGATTTGCCGTGCGAGGTGGAGAGGGTGAAGGAATATTCATCCAACAGGCACGTTTTTTTAAGAGTATGATCCATTTTTCGCAGATGTTTTGACCGCCGCGCGTTTTGGAAGGGGGAGGCGTCGATGTCGAAAGCTGTTTTTCCTGGAAGCTTCGATCCGGCTACAAAAGGCCATCTTGATCTTATAGACAGGGCGCGTGGGATGTTTGACGAGCTTGTGGTGGGCGTCCTTGTAAACAGCGGCAAAGATCCGCTGTGTTCCGTGGACGAACGGGTCGATATGCTGAAAAGAGCTACCTTTGGCATGGAGAACGTAAGCGTCGAGGCGTTTGACGGGCTGCTTGTCGATTTTGTCGACATTAAAGGCGCGAACGCCGTGGTGAGGGGCGTAAGGGGAGCCATGGATTTTGAATATGAGATGGCGCTCGCGCAGGCGAACTATAAAATGAACCGCCGCGCGGACACCGTATTTTTGGCCGCCCTGCCCGAGTATTCGTTCGTCAGCTCAAGCGCGGTAAAGGAGATTCTAAGATATGGGGGAAATATAAGAGATTTCGTGCCTGACGCGGTATATGAGTTCCTTTCACAAAAGTTTATGTAGAATCTGCCTTGCGGGCGGGGGCCGGCAGATAGGAGAGTGCATATGCAGGTTAGCAGAATTGAGCAAAAGATCGAGGACATTTATGCGTTTGTGGAAAATTGCAAGATGCAGCATTTATCTACCACTAAAGTGATAGTTCCTAAGAACGAGCTGTATGATTTGCTCGACGATTTGCGCCGGGACGCGCCGGAGGAAATAGGCAGATACCGCAAGATGCTCGATCAGAGGGACGCTATTCTTGAAAAGGCCCATGCGACCGCGCAGGAGATTATTGACGACGCGAAGGATCAATATAGAAGAAAAGTCGAGGAGCACGCCATAGTGCAGCAGGCGTACGCGCAGGCGCAGGAAATACTGGCGCAGGCGCAGCAGGAGGCGCAGGCCATAGTTGGATCCGCCAAAGGCCAGGCAGCGGAACTTGCGAAATCGGCTATAGAATATACGGTGGATCAAATGAACTCGGCGGAAAAAATAATATCGAACGCCTACGAAAGCACTGTAAATAATTCAAAAGCTCTTGAGACGGCGCTTAGGGGCCACTTGGAAATAATAAGGCACAACAGGGAAGAACTCATATCTTCTAATTCGCCTGCCGCTGAAAATGTCGAAAGCGCGGACGCGGCAGCAGCGCCGGAGCGGGCGGGCGTTCCCGCGGACGCGGAAGCGAAGTAGGCTGCGGCATGGAGGCTGTATATGAACACTAAGAATGACGTCGAGGTAGTGATAAACGGCAAAGAATACATCATAAGCGGTTACGAAAGCAGCGAATATCTTCAAAAAATCGCTTCGCATATAAATGAAAAATTTGCGCAGTTCCGGGAGCAGGAGGGTTTTGCCAGGCTTGAAAACGACATGAAGCATATTCTCCTCGCGATAAATCTCACGGACGATTATTATAAGGCGCAGAAACAGGCCGACGACCTGCGTGAAGAAAATGAAGAGATGAAAAAGGAAATTTTTAACATAAAGCACGAGCTTATATCCATGCAGGCGCAGGAGGAGGCGCTTGAGGCTAAGCTGGGACATTTGGAGGAGGAGAAGAAGGAAGCGGAACACCAGGTGATACGCCTTGAAACGGAGCTTGGAAAGTCCGAGGAATAAAATACACGCAGCGAATTGGAAACGGGAGCCGCTTTTTGGTTCCCGTGGTTTTAATTTATGCTTTTTATTTACGCTTGGTAAAATAAGGAGGCGTCCATACATGGCCAAAGAAAGATCCTCTCCTGAAATATTGGCGCCGGCAGGCTCGATTGAGGGAATGCGGGCGGCGATAAACGCCGGATGCGACGCCGTCTATATAGGGGGAACGAAATTTGGAGCAAGGGCTTACGCGAAAAATCTCGCGCGCGACGACATGCTGGACGCGATACAATATTGCCATCTGCGCGGCGTAAAAGTTTATCTGGCCGTAAACACGCTGTTTAAAGACGATGAAATAAAAAATGAGCTTTACGAATATGTAAGGCCGTATTATGAAGCCGGGCTTGACGCCGTCATAGTGCAGGATGTGGGCGCGGCATATATGTTAAACGAGGCGTTTCCGGATCTTAAGATTCACGCCAGCACCCAGATGACGCTCACCATGGGCAGGGGGGCGTCTTTTTTAAAAAAGCGCGGCGTCACAAGGATCGTGGCCGCCAGGGAGCTTTCGCTTGACGAGCTGAGGCGGATGAAGGACGACTTCGGCCTTGAGATGGAGGTATTTGTCCACGGAGCCATGTGCTATTCCTATTCGGGGCAGTGCCTTCTTAGCGGCATGCGCGGCGCGAGGAGCGGAAACCGCGGAAGATGCGCCCAGCCGTGCCGCATGCCGTACGACGTCCGACAAATTTATGTGGACGCGGATAAAAAGTTGGAAAAAAGCGGCGTTGGCAGATATATATTTAGCATGAAGGAATTGTGCTGCCTTTCATATATCGGGGAACTAATTGAGGCCGGCGCGGATTCGTTTAAAATAGAAGGAAGGATGAAGCGTCCCGAATACGCGGCGCTCGCGACGGCGGTATACAGAAAGTACGTCGACCTTTATAAGGAATATGGGAAAGAGGGATATTCCGATTATATTAAAAGAAACGGGAAAGATTTAAAAAAAGATGCCGCGGCGCTTGCGGAGATGTACAACAGGACCGGCTTTACGCACGGATATCTTGAGGGATCTATGCCGCAGTTTCAAAAAAAGCAAGACTCCATGCTTTCTATAACGCGCCCGAACCATGGAGGAGTACGCGTTGGAGAGATAACAAAGATAAAAAATGGGACGCTAAGATACAGGGTTGAAAAAGATATAGGCGCGCACGACGTGATTGAATTTAGGAACGCCGCCTGCGAGGCTAAATATGAATATACGGCCGGCGCGGACGCCGCGGCCGGCGAGACGGTGGAAACAAGATTTAAAAATGGCTGCGATGTGCGCGTTGGCGATAAAGCGTACAGAACAAGAAACGCGCTCCTTATTGAGGAGATTAGGAACAGCTACATAAATGTCGATAAAAAAATTGTCATACGCGGCAGGTTTGTCGCGCGGCTAGGCGAAGCGCCGGTGCTTTTCGTTAAGGCGGGAAATGCCGCGGCGAAGGCGTTTGGGGATGAGTGCGCCATGGCGAAAAACTCGCCGACCGGCGCGCGGGCGGCAAAAAAAATTATTGCGCAGACCGGGAATACCGAGTTTGAGTTTGATCATATTGATATGGAAATGGACGAAGGGCTTTTTCTTCCCGTGGGCATGTTAAAGGACATGCGCAGGCGTGCGCTGTCCGGCCTTAGGGACGAGCTGCTTCGCCCATATTGGCGCGCGCCGCGCGATTGGGCGCCCGTGGCGTCCGCCGGATGCGCGCCGCGGCGCCGCGGCGAAAGTTCCGATCCCGTCTATAAGGCGTCGATAATGACAGCCGGACAGCTTGACGCTGTTTTGGCGCACGAAAAAATAAAAGAGGTATACATAAGGACGGAGCTTATGTCCGACGGCGAAATATGCGAGGCGTTAAAAAAAACAAAGGCATCCGGCAGAATATGCAGAGCGTATATGCCCCGCGTATTTAGAAGCGGCCTTTGGGACCGCGAGGCGGCCTTAGGAGACGGCGGAATATATGGAATGGGCTGGGACGGATACGTGATAAGGTGCTTTGAGGAGTACGCGTTTTTAACGGAGCGGCTAAAAGTGCGACCGGAGCTGATAACGACGGATTCATGTCTGTATGTCACAAACACGTACGCGAAGATGTTTTGGGAAGAAGAGGGCGTCCGCGCCTTTACGGCTCCTTTCGAGCTTTCGGCAAAAGAATTGGGAAAAGGCGGGCTGGCGAGAGGGATGGAGGCGGTCATATATGCCCATATCCCTTTGATGGCGTCCGCGCAGTGCGCCATTTCAAATTTGAGCGGATGCACGGGAGGTTCGGCGGGACTGATGTCCGCGGTTTTGGCGTCCGATTCAAAAAACAGGGAGCTGGTGGTGCTAAATTACTGCAAATACTGCTACAGTGAAGTATACGACGCCGTCCCGACCTTTCTTGAGGAACGCGAAAGCGAATTTGTCAAGATGGGCATAGAAGGATTTAGATACGATTTTACCATAGAAGATGCCTGGGAGGTTGAAAAAGTGCTGTCGGGCGGCTGCGCGAAAAGTTTTGGCGAGGGGCGCTGCCTGCGGGGAGTCATGTAGGCCGTCCGCGGCTCTGTACGCGGCCCGCATAAACAGAGCGCATGGGAGGCTTTATATTTATATGAGAAGACATGAGGCGGCCGAAAAGCTTGTGGAAATGTTTGGCGGAATGGACATAATAGGCGCCGCCCATACCATAGTTACGCAAGCATCCAAATACATAATCATATTGCTGTTCGCCGTTTATACTCTGCAGTGCTTTACGCCCTTTTTTGGAAAGAGCGACGAAAAAAAAGAGGCGGCCTACGGGCGGCAGAGGAAAATCATATTCATTATTCATTTCACGTGTTCGCTGGCGCTTTTCTTAAACAGCTTAAGCGTTAGGATATTGATTTATTACGCGGTGCAGCTTCTTTTTTTGTTTTTTGTCGGAAAGTCGTACGCCTTTGTGTACAAGGGCATATCAAAGACCGCGCTAAACAATATGCTTATGCTTTTCGCGATCGGATTTATAATGATAGAGCGCCTCTCCGAGGGATACGCGGCCAGGCAGATGGCGTTTGCCTGCGCGATATGCCTGGTTGGGCTGTTCATACCGTACGTTATTGAGAAATTTCCATATTTTGACAGATTTGGCGCCATCTACGCGGCGGCGGGAATCATTATGCTGGCGCTCGTGTTTGTGATTGGTGAAGAAAGAGGCGGATCAAGGAATTGGATAGCGATAGGCGGGTTCGCGATGCAGCCGTCGGAGTTTGTAAAGATAGTGTTTGTTTTTTTTGCGGCGGCTTTTTTTTCCAAATCCACCGAATTTTCCAACATTGTAAAGGCGACGATGTTGGCGGCCGCGCATGTTCTTATTCTGGTGGCGGAAAAGGATTTGGGTGCCGCCCTTATCTTTTACATGACTTATCTGCTTATGCTTTTTGCGGCGACAGGAAGTTTTGCGTATCTTGGAGCGGGATTTGGCGCGGGCGCCGTGGCGGCTGCGGCGGCGTATCGCTTTTTTGCGCACGTCCAGACTAGGGTCGCGGCATGGCGCGACCCTTGGAGCAGGATAGACGGCGCGGGGTACCAAATCGCGAATTCGCTGTTTGCCATAGGCACCGGCGGGTGGTTTGGAATGGGGCTTTTTGAGGGCTCGCCCGACGCAATACCGGTTTCTGAGAGCGATTTTATTTTTTCAGCGATATGCGAGGAGCTTGGCGTTTTTTTTGGAATATGCCTTATACTGGTTGAAATAAGCTGCTTTGTGATGTTTGTAAATATTTCCTTGAAAATGAGGGGACGGTTTTACAAACTTGCGGCCTTCGGCCTTAGCGTAGAATATATATTTCAGGTTTTCATTAACATAGGGGGAGCGATAAAATTCATACCGTCGACAGGCGTTACGCTGCCTTTCGTAAGCTATGGAGGAAGTTCCGTAATAAGTTCTGTCGCGCTGTTTTGCATAATGCAGGGCATGTACGTGCTAAGCAGCGCCGAAAAGGAGGGAAAAAATGCGGTCAGGAGAAGAGAGGCAAAACTTGAGGGAAGGCCGCCCAAAAGCCCTTCCGCGGGAGGATTTAAATAGCGTCGCCGCTTTAAAAAAGTTCGGGAGCCGTTCGGGGCAAAGCGGGGGCGGCGCGACGGGAAGAGGCGGATATGTCCATGGAAACAAGCAGATTGTTATGGCCACTTACGCGATCGCGGCCGTCTTTTTATGTATGATATTTTATCTTGCGCATTTCATGGTCAGCGACAGCGAGGAGGCCATAAACAATCCATACAACACGAGGCGCAATATTTTGGCGCAGAAGGTGGTGCGGGGAAGCATATATTCGGCGGACGGCAAGACGCTTGCGAAAACGCGCGTGGGCCGAGACGGCGAAGAAGAAAGGGTCTATCCCTACGGAGAAGTATTCTGCCATGCCGTCGGAAGGCTAAAAAACGGCATGACGGGGGTGGAGCGGGCGCAGTGCTATCCTTTGCTTGCCTCACATTCCAACCCGCTCAAAAAAACGCTTAACGCGTTCAAGGGCAAAAAAAATCGGGGCGACGACGTGTATACGACTTTAAATGCCGATTTGCAGCAGGCGGCCTACGAGGCGCTTGGTGCCAACAGAGGCGCCGTAGTCGCGATAGAGCCGTCCACCGGCAAAATACTCGCGATGGCGTCAAAGCCCGGCTACGACCCAAACGAGGTCGAAGCCAGATGGGATAGCCTTACAAAGGACGAGGGCGCGGCTTCCCCGCTTTTAAACAGGGCCACGCAGGGCCTTTATCCGCCAGGCTCCACGTTTAAGGTGCTTACCGCCATAGAATATATAATAGAAAATCCGTCGTCATATGGGCAATTTTCGTACAAGTGCGATGGTTCGGCGTCTTTTGAGGGAAATGTTATAAACTGCTACGGGAACGAGAGCCATGGAACGCTCAATCTGGCGAACGCGCTCGCGAAATCGTGCAACTCGGCGTTTGCCGATATAGGCGCGGGACTTGACGTTTCCTCCTTTAGACGTCTTTGCAGAAAGTTTATGTTTAACCGGGAGCTTCCGGTTAAATTTGAACACGGCAAAAGCGAGTTTTTGCTTGATAAAAAGTCGGACATAGCGGAGCGCATTCAAACGGCCATAGGCCAGGGAAAAACGACCATTACCCCGCTGCTAAACGCCATGATAGCCGCCACCATAGCAAACGGCGGCGAAATGATGGTTCCGTACATGATAGACTGCACAAAAAATGACGCTGGAAAAATCGTAAAAAAATACGAACCGTCCTCAAACGGCATAATTATAAAAAAGGAAGTGGCCGATAAAATAGGCGGATTCATGAGGGCTGTGGTAGACGCGGGCACCGGCTCGTCCCTAAGCGGCCTGTCTTATCGCGTCGCGGGAAAGACCGGTTCGGCCGAATTTGATTCAGAGGGCGCGTCGCACGCGTGGTTTATAGGATACGCGCCCGCGAAAAATCCCAAGATAGCTGTAAGCGTTGTAGTGGAAGGAGCCGGCACGGGAAGCAGGTACGCGGTGCCCATTGCAAATGAAATGTTTGTACAATATCTCGGCGAGTGATTGCATTTAATAAAAAAAGGAGGTATACTTATTTGGATGTGTTTGCGCCAACCGGGAGGAGTTGCAATGATTGAGGCAATTAGTTGTGGCGGTGTGGTGATATTTAGGGGAAAAGTGCTGCTGCTATATAAAAATTACAGAAATCGCTATGAAGGATGGGTTCTTCCAAAAGGAACGGTCGAAGAAGGCGAGGAGTATAATGAAACCGCTCTTAGAGAAGTGAAGGAGGAAACTGGAGTATCGGCAAACATAATAAAATATGTTGGCAAGAGCCAGTACAGCTTCAATACGTCCAGGGACACCGTGGTAAAGGACGTCCACTGGTATCTTATGATGGCCGACAGCTATTACAGCAAGCCTCAGCGAGAGGAGTATTTCGAGGATTCGGGATATTATAAATATCATGAGGCCTATCATATGTTGAAGTTTTTGAACGAGAAGCAGATGCTTGAAAAGGCGTATGACGAGTACGTCGCTCTAAAAAAGGGCAATCTGTGGGGCAGCCGCAAGTATTTTTGACTATTTCAATGAATTATCTTTGATAAATTTCAATTTGCTTGACACGGATGTTTAAAAGATATATAATCTGACGTAAAGAGTTGCGGTCTGGCAAAGGCTGCCTTTGGGCGGGTCTGCTCTTGGCAGGTGCGCCGTCCGCTTCAAATTCAGTTAGGGGTATGATGGCAGATCCAGGGGTTGAGGGTTATTATTCAAGGCGACTTGATACTAAATTATGTAAGGGAGAATGACCATGGGAAATAATATTTTAATTGTTGACGATGCTGCGTTCATGCGGATGATGGTAAAGGATATTTTGACTAAGGGCGGCTATAACGTAGTCGGCGAAGCGGAAAACGGAGTCATTGCAGTCCAAAAATACAGCGAATTGAAGCCGGATCTCGTTACCCTTGACATTACCATGCCTGAGATGGACGGCATCCAGGCTCTCAAAAAGATTAAGGAAGTCGACGCGGGAGCCAATGTCATCATGTGTTCTGCAATGGGTCAGCAGGCCATGGTTATTGAAGCGATACAAAACGGCGCCAAGGACTTTATAGTCAAGCCTTTCCAGGCGGACAGGGTTTTGGAGGCTGTAAAGAAAGTCATAGGCTAGGAGCTTGCCTTGCCCGCTCTGATATTTATATAGACATATGTTTTAAAATACAGTTTTTATATATAAAGATATACTTTGCGGGGCATCGTATATCTTTATGTTTTGCCCTAATATACTATATATTTAGTCTATTAG